>CAIPUA010000104.1 GCA_903868115.1 uncultured Holophagaceae bacterium | reverse complement strand
GGTTGTGCATGATGGGCGCGCTTTCCCGCTGGTGGAAGGCGAGCCGGGCCGTGGGATCCATATGCTCGCACTTGGTCCAGGCATCGTTCCGGTAGACCGCCTTCAACTCCGCCAGGAGGTGCTGGACCTCCTCGGGGAATCGGGTCTCCACCTCCACGAACCTGCGGCGGGCATGAGCGAGGCAATGCGCCAGGATGGTGTTGAGTTCCCCGGCCTCGCCCACAGTGTTGGCAGCCAACGCATCGCACATCTGGATGGGCGCGGAGAGGCTCGCGGCACGCTGCTGGAGGACGGCTTCCAGGTTCTCCCCGGCGTGGTTGTGTCCCGTGATGAACAAGGCGATGCGATTGGACCCAAGCCGGGACAGGATGGCGCTGGTATAGACCGCCTTGCGCCCCTCCTTGGCCTGGGGTGCCTTGCCCAGGATCCGCATCACCGTGTCGTCGTTGAACAGGACTTCGCCCTGGGCGGCCTGGCGCACCAGTTCCGCATGAGCCGGAGCAAGGAGGCCGGCGGCCTTCAGCAGGGTCTCCCACTGGGTCGAGACCGGCAGGGGAATGCCGAACCCGGCCTGGAGTTTCTCGATGCGGTTCATGGGTAGCCCCGACCCGTAGCGAAGGAGGGCGAGCATGGCGGCCACGCTCTCGTCGTATTTCTCCGTGCCCACGCCGATGGGCGCTTGGGCCGTGAACATCTGGCCGCAGAGATTGCAGCGTCGGCGCTCCAGGTCGTAGATGGTGGCCATGAACGGGGCCACGCCTCGGATGCGCACCAGCGTGGCCGGCTCCTTCTGGGGATAGACCTTGCCCTTGGGGCACTCCGGGCAAGGCTCCCCGCTACCGGTTCCCTCCAGCGGAACTGGAATCCGCGTGGCGCCGGGATAGGCCGCCGTGGCGTTCCTCCCGTGCCCGGGGGCCTTCTCCGGTTTCTCTTTGGGGCGATCAGGAGGCTTCGCGGCTGAAGGATCTTCGGCCTGGATCGCGGCCCGGCAGATAGCTGCGGTGGATTCCGTTTTGGGGCCGAACAGGAGGTGCCTCAGGCGCAGCACAGATGTCCCCTTCCGCTCGGCCTCCTCGTTTACAAAGGCCAGGGTATCCACCGCCATCCTCAGATCGGTGTAGCCCTCCTCGCCCAGCGCTGCCCGGGCTCGTTCCAGATGGCCGTGCAGAACCTCCAGCGGGACCTCCTTGGGGCGGAGATCGGAACGCAGGCGTGGCGGCGAGGTCTTCTTTCGGTGCTTGGTCTGTCCCATACCCATGAATGTGGGCCATTCCGAATTTTGTACAAGCGAATAAAACTCGAATCGAATCAAATATTTGCAGTGCAATCCCGCTCGGGCGGAAACCCCACCGAGCGCCATTCCGTCGGCACCTTGGCCCCGCTCGGATCGCCTCCGCAAATCAGGACCTGGAGCTCGTGGGCCTGGAGGCGGGTCGAGGTTGATCCAGTCCGGCCCGGCCACCACTGGAAGCGCCCCTTGGACAGGCGCTTCTGGCACATCCAGTAGCCCTGGCCATCAAAGGCCAACAACCGGATTGAGGTACCCGCCCGGCCCCGGAACACGAACACGGTCCCGGAAAAGGGATCGGCCTTCAGAGCCTCTCGGCAGACCTGGGCCAGGCCGTCGATTCCCTTCCGGAAGTCGATGGGTTCCACGGCCACCAGGACCCGCATCTGCGGGGTGATCTGGATCAAGGGCGGCCTCCTCCCAGGAAGGCGGCCATGATCCCCGCCGCCTCCATGCCGCGCCCGGCCTCC
>CAIPUA010000103.1 GCA_903868115.1 uncultured Holophagaceae bacterium | reverse complement strand
GGGCGGCAAGCACAACGACCTGGAGAACGTGGGCCGCACCGCGCGCCACCACACCTTCTTCGAGATGCTGGGCAACTTCAGCTTCGGCGACTACTTCAAGGCCGACGCCATCCGCTTCGCCTGGGAATTCGTCACCGGTCCCATCGAGAAGGGCAACCTGGGTCTGGACCCCACCCGCCTTTGGGTGACGGTCTTCGAAGGCTATGAGGGCATTCCGGCGGACACTGAAGCCGAGGACATGTGGAAGGCTGCGGGTGTGCCTGCGGACCGCGTCCTGCGCTTCGGCAAGAAGGACAACTTCTGGCAGATGGGCGACACGGGTCCCTGCGGCCCCTGTTCGGAGATGCACTACTACCGCCCCAAGGATCTCTCCGGCAATCGCCCCGAACTGGTTAACGGCGACGGCGACGACATCATGGAGATCTGGAATCTGGTCTTCATGCAGTACGAGCAGGACGGCAAGGGCGGCCTGACCCCCCTGCCCAAGCCCAGCATCGATACGGGCATGGGCCTGGAGCGCACCGCCTCCATCCTGCAGGGCAAGGAATCCAACTACGAGATCGATCTCTTCGAGCCCATCTTCGCTGGCATATGGAAGGTGGCCCGCATTGCCGCCGCCGAACGCGCCGAGCATACGAACCGCACCGCCTCCCAGGTCGTGGCCGATCACATCCGCGCCGCCGTGTTCATGGTCTTCGACGGCGTCGTGCCCTCCAACGAAGGCCGCGGGTATGTGCTGCGCAAGATCGTGCGACGGGCGCTGCGCTTCGGAAAGAAACTGGGGATCGAAGGCACTTTCTTCGCGGCGCTGGCCCCCACGGTGCTGCAGGCCATGGGCGACGCCTATCCGGAGTTGGGCCTCGAAATGGGCCGCATCCAGAAGGTGCTCTTGCGGGAAGAGTCCCAGTTCAGCCTGACGCTCACCATGGGCCTGAAGCAGTTGGAAAACTCCGATGTCGTCTCCGGCGCGCTGCCTGGGGCCGAGATCTTCAAGCTCTACGACACCTTTGGCTTCCCCTTGGATCTGGTGGAGGACTGGTGCAAGGAGCGCGGCGTAAAGGCCGACCTCGAGGGCTTCCAGAAGGAACTCGGCGAACAGCAAGCCAAGAGTCGCGCCGCCATGAAGACCCACGATGTGCGGCTGCAGGGCGATTTCGCAGTGCTGGCCGATCTCCCGGCTACTCAGTTCCTGGGCTACACCGAACCGAAGACTGAGGGCGCCCGGGCGCTGGCGCTCTTCGACGCCGACAAGCGCCACGTGCAGGTGCTCCACCACCGGGGTTTCGTGGTCCTCGACAAAACGCCCTTCTATGCCGAGAGTGGTGGCCAGGTGGGCGATACTGGCGAACTGAAGTGGGAGGCCGAAGGTGGCCATCGCGGTTCCTGTCGCGTCTCCGATTGCCGGGCCATGGCCCCGAAACGCTTTGTCCATCTCGTGGAGGAGGTCGTAGGCGAGATCAGAGTCGGCGAATACCTTTGCGCCGAGATCGACCTCGAGCGCCGCGCCCGCATCCGGGCCCACCACACGGCCACTCACCTTCTCCATGCCGCCCTGCGCGAGGTGCTGGGCACCCATGTGAAGCAGGCTGGCAGTGCCGTGGACGGCGAGCGGCTGCGCTTCGACTTTTCCCATTTCGCACCCGTCGAGCCGGATCAGATGCTCGAGATCGAGCGACTGGCCAATGAACAGGTGCTGAAGGCCCTGCCCACGGAACTGCGCGAGATGCCCATCGACGAGGCCCTGACTTCGGGCGCCATGGCCCTTTTCGGCGAGAAATACGGCGAAACTGTGCGGGTCGTTTCCGTACCGGGCTTTTCCGTGGAACTCTGCGGTGGTACCCATGTGACCAACACGGGCCAGATCGGCGCCATCAAGATCGTCTCCGAAGGCGCCGTGGCCACTGGCATCCGGCGCCTCGAAGCCGTGGCTGGCATGGCCGCCCTGGAGCGGTTGCAGGAGGACGAGGCCCTGCTCGGCAGCCTGTCCCGCCAGGCCAACACAGCTCGGGAATCCTTGTCGGCGCTGCTCACGGCCAAGGACGGTCGCATCCAGCAGCTCGAACGGGAACTGAAAGAAGCCAAACTCAAGGCTGCAACCGGCGGTGGTTCTCATGAACAGGTCGAGCAAATCCAGGGACTCTCGGTGGTGACGGCCATGGTGGAGGGACTCGAAACGGCGGCTCTGCGGGAGATGATGGACCAGGTCCGCACGCGCCACCGGAGCGCCGTCATTGCCCTTGCCTCGACCGTCGGGGAGGACAAAGTTGCCCTGCTGGTCTCGGTGGCCCCCGAGCTCTGCGGTAGGGCCGATGCCGGCGCCCTCCTCAAGCTTATGGCCCCCCATGTCGGGGGCCGGGGGGGCGGCAAGCAGGAGCTTGCCCAAGGCGGCGGCACGCTACCATCCGGCATCCCTGCGGCCCTGGCCGCCCTGAAAGCCAGTCTTTAAGTTTCCGACTCTCGGGGCGGCACCTTGAAACCCATCCGAAAACTCCTGCTGCGAGAACTCCTGGTCCTGATGGGCGTTCTGGTGCTCGTGTCCGTCATCCTCGCGTGGATTGGCACGAGCCGCATCCTGGACGAGCAGATCGAGGCGCGTTCCCGGGAAAATCTCGCCCATCTGGCCAGTGATATTCGGAAAGACCTATCAGATATCGAAAGGGTTGGCGAAACCACCCAGAGATGGTGGGCCGCGGGGACCCTCCAGTTGAACGACGGGGCCGCCACCGAAGCCCAGCTTGCGCCGCTGCTGGAGGCCTTTCCCGGGGTCGCCAATCTCGTGATCATCGGCCGCGAGGGATGGGGTCTCTCCTGTAGCCGCGAAACCAATGGCCTGACCATCTACCACCTGGATGCACGCCCGGAACAGGCCATGAAGCGCTATTTCCGTCGCGACGGCCAAGCGGTGCGTACGCAGCGGTGGGAGCCCACTCCCTTCCAAGTCTTCCAGCGCCCCTGGTTCAAGACCGCCCAGGCGTCCAGCGCCCCTCAATGGGTCGGTGCCTATCGCTTCGTGAACCTCCCCACCCACGGACTCAGCTACACCATCCCTCTGCGGGATCGGCAGGGTGTGTTCCAGGGCGCCATCTGTGTCGATATCCTCCTCACCTCGCTCAGCGAGCGCACCTGGGCGGTGCAACCGACCCTCGGGAGCCAGGTCCTGGTGTCGGATCAGGCAGGGAAGGCCCTGATCCTTCCCAGGGGCCTGGCCCCCAAGACTGAACCGCGCCAGCCATCCCCCTTCCTGCGCCCGGTTGCCCCCGACTTCCTGCCTCTTTTTCACACCCTGCTGAACAAGTGGAAAGCTGCGGGACAGACCCAGCGCCCAATGCACATTCGGCAAGGGCTTCGGGGATATACCTGCACCGTCAAGCCCCTGGAGGGGGTCGAGGGGGTCCAGTGGTATCTCAGCCTGGCTGTCCCCGATGCCGAGTACCTGGGTGGGAGTCGCCGCATCGTCCTTTTCCTGCTGGCGGCGGGGGCCCTCGTTTCCATCCTGGCCGTATGGCGTTCAGTCCGCCTCGCAGAACGGTTCGGGGCACCCCTCGAGGCTCTGGCCCGGGCGGCCAATGCACTTGGAGAAGGCGCCGCACCCGCCCCCATCCCCACGCAAATCGCCGAGTTCGCAGCCTTGGGAGAGGCCATCCACAAGGCAGGCCAGTCCCTTGAAATGGAGGCCGAGCTTCAATTGAAGCTCCAGCACAGCCAGCGTCTGGAGACGGTAGGTACCCTGGCGGGCGGTATCGCCCACGATGTGAACAACCAGTTGGCAGCCATCATCGGGCAGTTGAACCTGGGGCGAGAGAAACTGGCCGCAGGTCATCCCGCCGCGCTACGCATGGAAAAAGCCGAGGAGGCCGCCCAACGCTGCGCTCAGATGATCAAGGCCCTGCTGGGTTTCAGCCACCAAACCCGCCCCGAACTGCAAGTCTTCGATTTGAACGAACTGGTCCGCCGCACAGGCAGTCTGGTGGAGCGCATCCTGGGCGGTCGCATCCGCCTCGATCTCGAATTGGCCCCTGAACTCGGCCCCGTGCAGGGCGATCATGTGAGCCTGGAACAGGTGCTGATGAATTTGGCTGTCAATGCCCGGGATGCCATGCCTGAGGGCGGCAGACTGCTGCTAAGCACCCAGTTGATCGGCGCAGAGATCTGCCTAGCGGTGCAGGATACCGGCATGGGGATCCCGGAAGAGATCCTGCCAAAAATCTTCGATCCCTTCTTCACCACCAAGGAAGTGGGCAAGGGCACAGGCCTAGGCCTCGCGATGGTCTTCGGCATCATCAAATCCCACGGCGGTCGCATCGAGGTCGAAAGCCGGATCGGGCAGGGGACTACCTTCCGGATCTTTCTCTCCACGGGTATCCAGGGCGTCATTGCCGAGGCCGAAGTTCAGACCCGGGATCTGGCCGAAGTCTCCCTCGCGGGCCGCCGCATCCTGGTCGTCGAGGATGAAATGGCTCTGCGCGAACTGGTGGCGGAGGCCTTCACCGCCCGACAAGCCCAGGTCGATACGGCCCGGGACGGTGCCGAGGGCTGGGCCATCTGGAAGGGCAGTCATTACGACCTGATCATCAGCGATCAACGCATGCCTGAAATGACGGGCCTCGAACTCCTCGCCCGAATTCGGGCCACAGGTTCTCAGGTGCCCGTCATCCTGGCCTCGGGCTACGGACTGGAAGGCGCTGAGCCGGAACTCGGCCTGGACCCACGCCTGCGCATTCTGCCCAAACCCTTCAGCTTCAAGCGCCTCTTCGCCCTGACAGGAGAACTCCTAGAAGGAAAATAAGGGCGCGTTCCACAAAGGCTGCAACAACCTGTGCGCATCCGTGTTGAGTTCAACGCACGAACTGGGTCAACACCGGCATCAGGAGTTGGGTCGCCACCAAGGCGTAGAGGCCCGCTACCACATCATCGGCCAGGATGCCTTGACCCTCGGGCAACACCTGGATCTGGTGGATGGGCCAGGGCTTCCAGATATCGAAGAGCCGGAAGAGCAGGAAGGGCACAAGCAGCATGGGCAGCAGGCGCCAAGCCTCGCTCCCAAGGGCACGCGGCAGGTCCATGGCCAGTTGCCAGCGCAGGGGCCACAGGGCGATCCAGAGGCCCACCCATTCATCCACCACGATGAAGCCCGGGTCCTTCCAGCCCGTCTCGCGCACTACAAGGTCGGAGGCCTTCACACCGATCCAGGCCAGCAGGATCGGCAGGAGCAGGAACAGGCATTCGAAACCCCAGTAGCCCAAGGCCAGGGCCCGGCCCCCGGCAGAAGGCAGCGCCAGGCCGGAAAAGGGCGTGGCAATCTGCAGGGCGCCATAGCCCAGAAAGAGGCGGGGCGGTCCTGGATGGTGGAGGGCCCAGGAGACGAAGGGCGTGACCACCAGCACCATGAAGAGCAGCCATGCCAGCAGCGCCGCCACGCTGCCCCAGGTGCCGGGCGCGGGTCTCAGCCTTCCGGAACCGAAGCCGGTGGCGATCCACCAGGCCCAGCGCGGGGCGCGGAAGGACTCCGGTGGAGAGGAGGCCGTGTCGGAACCGGGGATCATGATCGGGAGGGACGCCCAGAAAGAGCTTCGGTCAGCGCGGCCTCCAGGGTCTCCTTTTCGGACCCCTTGGGCTCTTTATTGAGCACGCCGTGAACGGCCTCCTGGCTCTCCCGGGTATCCATGGAGAGCAGGGCTTTCAGGGCCGCCACCCGGATTGGCAGTGGTTCTCGGCTATCCAGGAAGAAGTTGCGGCGCCGGGCCAGCAGTTCGACCAGGACAGGGATGGCGGACAAGGCCCCCACATGTCCGAGCACTTCCAAGGCCCGTTCCCGCACCCGTTCCTGCTCGGACTTGTGCTTACCCCTGGCTTCCTTTCTCACCAGGTCGATGAGGGCAGGCACGGCCTGCTTGGTCTTCATCTCGTTGAGGATGAAGAGCACTTCCGTCTGGATGCCAGGGTCTTTGTGGCCCAACAGGGGGATCAGGGACGATTCCGCCGATTTCCCGCCCAGTCGGCCGACAGCGCGAATGGTGGCCCCTGCCACGCGAGCATCTGGATGGTGCAACAAGGGCAGGAGATCCTGGACGCGTTCAGGGCCCGAGACCTCTCCCAGCACGATGACCGCGTTCCGCAGCACGAACCATTCCTTGGATTTCAGTGACTCCAGGAGCGGAGCTTCGGCGCCGTGACCACAGGCCCTGAGGGCATCGAGCAGATGGCTCCTGCGTCCGCGGTCAGGCTCGTCCGTGAGGCGCTCCACCAGGTAGTGCGCGGCGGTTGGCCCCAACATCCGAAGATAGGGGTGGATGCGGGCGCTTGCGTCCTCATGGTCCGTGTTGAAAAGCTGGATAAGCACCTTGTTCACGCGATCCGGCGACCCCAGACGCACCAGGAGATTGGCTGTGGCTTGGGCCTTCCAGGGGGCTGGCAGGCTGAGCTCTGTAACCACGTCCTGCAACTCGGAGAACAGTTCGTAGGTCCTGGCTGGATTCCCGCTCTCGACCCAAAACCAGAGGAGATGCTCGACGGCCCTGGAGATCGACTGGTGGACCTCGGGATCCTTCTCGCGCCCAAAGGCCCGGGCCAGGAGTTCCATCAGTTCGTCCATCAAAGGCGGCGACATGCCTGGGACATCCACCCATTCGGCGATCTTCTCGAAGGCACTCGCCACGGCAGCCCGACGAGCCACGGCGGGAACGGCCAGACCGCTCGAATAATGCCGCAGGACGCGCAGGAATTCCTCATTGCGTCCTGCTTCCAGCAGCTCGCGCATGAAGGCCAGCACCTTCTCTACCGGCATCTCGAAGATCCGCTGGCCCTCCAGCAGCTTGGCCAGCTTGATCCCGCTGGGCTGACTCTCCCAGGCCATGATGTCGACCAGATCCCGCAACTGGCCTTCCGTCATGCCTTCCCGGCGCAAGGCATCCACCAACTGTTCCCCCCAACCCTCGGGGTTGGGGCTCAACGGCTTGAGTTGCTCGGCAATTTCCGCGATCTTCTCCTCGGAAATCGAGCCCCGCGCGAAAGCCGCGGCAAAGCTGGGGGCCGCCATGGTATTCGAAAGCCGCCCAAACAGGTTGCGCAGAGGGCCGGTGTGAAGCTGGGCCGCGCCGCGGAAGAGCTCGAGCTGCTGTTCCGGAGCCAGCGAAGCCAAAGCCTGTCGCACCGCCCCCTGGGTGCCAGGCTGCACCCCCTGCTTATCCATGCCCAGACTCTGAAGGTGCCCCCCAAGCCCCGACAGATCCGGCGATCCCTGCGATCCGGCGATCCTGCTCAGCAGGAATCCGCGCATCTGGCCCACGAGATTATTGAAATCATGCCCTTGGGCCCCAGCACCACCGGGCTGGCCACCGACGGACGGGGCCGGTGGGAAAGCGACTGGAACAGCCGCCGAATCGTCGGGCTTGGCCGAGGCAGCGCCGTGGCTCCAGAGACCGGCCAATGCCCACAAATTCGCAGCCGCCAGATCGTCGGGCTTGGTCGAGGCGCCGCCGCCGGAAGCTTGGCTCTTGACCCCGGCCTTGGACATGGCTCCCGCAAGGCCGCCCAGGGACTCCAACAGTGCGGCCGGGATTTCCCCGCCTTCGGAGACATCCTCGATGCGGACAGCCAGGATCCGAATCCGCGTGACCCCCTTCTCCTCCAGCAGTTTCTTGGCACCCCCCTGGGCCCGCAATTGGCTGGGTTTGAGGCACAGGAGGCTGATCAGGGCCTGCAGTTCTTCCAGGGATGCGCCTGGGTAGAGCAGCAGGGCATGAATGCCGTGTTCCTCGAACTCACCCGCCAGCGCCTTGATCTGGAGGTTGTGCGAATCCTCGATCACCTTGTCGACGAACATCTTCCCATTGCGGGCGGCGATCTGGATCTGCGGCTTGTCCTTGAGAAAACGCTGATAGACCCCCTGCAACGCGGTGACCCCCTCGGTATTTCTCACATGCGAGGGGCCGTAGAGCCGACAGGTCTTGAGGGCCCACTGAAAGCTCACGAGAAAATCGAGGGAAGTGCTCATGGGGCCTCGTCCGGGTCAATATTCCATGTTATCCGGCGCACCCAGCGCGGTCTTTGTGAAAAGAACCGAAACCACGGGGATGGGAAGGCTGGGGCCGCCATGGGAGTCGCCTGGGCAATACCCGGAAATTCCTTGCCGCCAACCACGCCCTCAGCCAAGGTTTTGTGGCGCTTCTGTAGTGATTCATCCCTTCCAGCGCCGGGTGTCGTCTTCGATGATCCCCAACTGATCCAGCACCCGCGTGGCGAAGGCGTCGAAGAGCTCCTCGAGGGACTTCGGCCCATAGTAGAAGCTCGGCATAATGGGCATGACGACGGCGCCCGCATCGTGGGCGCGCAGCATGTTCTCCAGGTGGATGCGGTTCAGGGGTGTTTCCCGCAGGCAGAGAACCAGGGGACGCCGCTCCTTGAGGCAGACATCCGCCGCCCGGGCGACCAGCGTATCGCTGGTGCCCGAAGCAATGCGGCCCAGGGCGCCCGCGCTGCAGGGGATGATCGCCATGCCGTCCTGGCGGTGGCTGCCGCTGCTGATGGCGGCGCCCAGATCCCTCTCGCTCTGAAGCTGGATCTTGGGGCTAAGCCCGGCGAGTTCTTGCTCGGTCAGGTGGCATTCCTCCGCGAGACAACGGCGCCCCGTGGTGGAGAAGAGCACCGTGACCATCTCGACCTCTGCATTGGCCGCGAGCCGCTTCAGCGCCGCCACGCCGAAGCCTGAACCGGATGCTCCGGTGATCGCGAGAGTGAAGCGTCTGCCCATGGGCCGATTAAACCCGAAAGGTCCGGTTGCACCAATGCGTTTTCAATCTTCGTCCTCTGGGTCCGTCCGGTAGGCTCCGAAGAAAATGGCGTTCAGGAAGGCGCGCGTTGTGAAGGGCGTGCTGGCGCGGAAGACGGGATTGCCGGAAAAGAGGATGACGGTCCCCTTGCCTCGCTTCTCGCGCAGGAGGTAGGCCGTGTGATGAAGCTTGGGCTCGAGGGCCTTGGGCAGCAGGCCGGAGACTTTCAGGTCCGCCTTGGGGAAGAAGATGGGATTCTCGCCGCCGGGACTCAGCTCCAGGATGGGGTCGGAGGTGTCGAGCACGGTGGCTTCCGTGGCGTTCAGGCCCCAGGTCAGGGGATGAGATGGGTCGACCCTAACCCGGAGGAGCGCACCGGGGATTGTCTCCTGGAGATCGCGATCCTCGCGTCCACTCCAGGGCTGGATCAGCTCCACGGCTTCGGGTTTGGGAGCCTCCCGCTTGGGATCCTTCTCCTTGAGCCGGGCTTCCTCATCCCGCTTGGCGAGAAAGCGAAAGCCTGCCTCCGCGAGGCCCGCACGACTGGCGAACAGCGAAGCGCCCTGAAAGGCGACGAGTGTGCCACCGTCCTGGATCCAGGTTTTCAGGGTGCTGGTTCCTGCCTCGCCGAAACTGCGCTGCCAGGCCTTGCCCTGGGTGTGATCGTCCACCAGGACGAGGTGGCTGTAGGGCCGCAGATCCGTGCGCTGCAAGCGAGATGATCGGAGTTGGACGAAGGGGAGGCCGGCCTCCATCAGCGTGTGGAAGACCGCGCCGCAGGCCATCGAATCCGCCGGGCTCTCCATGAGCACCGCCACCTTGGGGGCCCGGATCGGCAGCACCTTGGGCGACCCTAGGTCTGGACCTTCGTCGGCATGGGCCGAATCCAGGATGCCAACCGGGTGCAGGCGGGCTTCCCGCAGTGTCTGAAGGCGCGCCTGGAGCTTTGATCCATCGTTCCGGCCTACGGGGAAGATCACGCTTCCCGCACCGAAGCGCCGCTCGCCGACCCGGAAGGGTTCGGTGACCACACGGGCTCGGAAGCCTTCCTGCAGGAGACGGGCCAGGGTGCCTTCGCGGTCCTCGGCACCGGCGGGCAGGACATAGGCGAAGCGCGCCTCGGGAAGTGGCGGCTGCCTGGGATTTTCGTCACCCACCGCCGTCGCCACCTTGGGCTTGGTGGGCGCAAACCAAGTTTGCACGTTGAAGAGGAGCGGCAGGCTCCAGGCCGTGGTGTCGTAGCTCGGCTTCTGCGCCATCTTGGCTTCTTTTTCGAGCAGGGCGGCCGCAAGGGCGCCATGGGGCTGGCTCAGAGCTACGAGATAGCTGCCGACTGCTGCCGAAAGCGGGAGGTTGCCAGCGGCGATGGGCATGAAACTGGAGGTCGCCAGACTTTCGGTGGTCCGCAGCACCTCTACTCCGTTGTGCCTCAGCAGCTTGGCCAGGGTGCGGGCGCGGCCGGGATCATCACCTTCCGCGAAGAGGAATGCGCCGGCTCGGTCCCCCAGCGCGACGCGCTCTCGGCGGGTCCGGTACCAGTCTCGGAGCAGGGCTTCTCGTTTCTCCGCCGCAGTAGCCACGGTGGTCAGGCTGCCCAGAATATGGCGCTGGATGCGGGACTCCAGAGTGACCATGGCGCCGTCCTTGCCGCGGTAGGTCAGACCGCCCCCGCCGCCCACTTCGTAGGTCATGCCCACGGCCCCCATGAAGCTGGCCCAGGAGTCGCCATAGCTGGGGTAGAAGAGGTCAAAGAGCTCCCGGCTGAAATAGCTCCAGCCGTTCTGGTCGAAGGCCTTGCCCAGTGCCTGTCCAAAGGTGGCCTGCCAGGGGCCGCCGAAGGGCCTGTCGAAGCCTTCATGCAGGGGCGCCATGTTGGGTGGGAAGAAGTAGGAGTGTTCCGGAAACATCTCATGGTGGTCGACTAGCACCTGCGGATTCCACACGAGAAAGGCCTGGGCCTTGGCGCGGGTCTCGCTCTGGGTCTGCCAGGCCCAGTCCCGGTTTAGATCGAAGAGCCGGTGATTGAAGCGGCCGCCGGGCCAGCGGGACTGGTTCTGGGCGTCCTGGGGGTCCGGCGGATTGCCGCCGAAAAGAACCTCCGACAGGGCCTGGATATGGCGTTCCCGGCCATCCGGGTTCTGGGTCAGATCCATCAGGATAACGGTCTGTTCAAGCTGCGCGAGCACGGCCGGATCCTGGCAGGCGGCGAAGTGGTAGGCCACCGCCAGTGCCGCCTCGCTGCCCGCAGGCTCGGAGCCGTGCAGGGAATACCCCAGCCAGACGAAAGTCGGCTGCTTCGAGATCAGATTCTGGGCTTCGCCCTCAGGGCAGAGCCTGGGGTCTGCCAGCCTGGCATTGAGGCGCTTGAGTTCGTCCAGGCGGGCAATGTTGGCCGCACTGCTGATCACCAGAAAGGGCTGGATCCGCCCTTCTTCGGTCACATTCAGCATGCTGAGTCGCAACCGCTCCGGGGCGCTTGCCGCCAGGGCCTGCACATAGGCCAGATATGGGGCATAGGGTGTGTGGGCCTTCCCCACCAAGGGGCGCGGCACCTCGGCGCGGTAGGCCTTTCCCGGCAGGAGGGGCTGAGGCAGCGCCTGGGCGATCAAGGGTGCTATCGCGAAAAAGGCCGGGAGGATGCGCATGGGAAGTCCCTCGGGAGGTAGTGCCTCGCATTATGAGTCTGTCCCATGCGGTCTTGGCCGCCAGGGGCAGACTCTGGGTCAAGGCAGCTCGAGGAACCGGGTGCCCACCTGGGTGATGCTGCCTGCACCGAAGGTGATGAGCAGATCGCCGGGCTGCACAAGGCCATAGAGGAAAACCGGAAGATCCTCCACTTTGGGGCAGTAGTGGGCTTCCCGCTGGCCGTGGGAGAGGATGTTCTCCACCAGCGTGTGGCCCGTCAGGCCGGGGATCGGAGGTTCGCTGGCGGCATAGATATCTGTAACCGCCACCACATCCGCATTGAAGAAGGCTTGGCCGAATTCCTCCAGCAGCGCCTGGGTGCGCGTGTAGCGGTGAGGCTGGAAGGCCGCGACGATGCGGCGGTCGGGGAAGCCCTTGCGGGCGGCTTCCAGGGTGGCAGCGATTTCGGTGGGATGGTGGCCGTAGTCGTCGATGACCGTGACGCCGTTCCTCTCCCCGCGGCGGCTGAAGCGCCGGTCGGCGCCCGTGAAGCTGGCGAGGCTGGCGTGGATGATCTCGCGCTCGACGCCCATTTCCAGGGCCACGCCGATGGCGGCCAGGGCGTTGAGGACCATGTGATGGCCCGGGACGCCTAGGGAGAAGGCACCGAGTTCCTGACCGAAAGCTCGCATCTTGAAATGGGTCCTGAAGCCGTCCACCTGGATATCGTAGGCCCGGATATCCACCTGGAGATTGGTGCCATAGGTACGCACCTGGCGCTTGAGTTGAGGACGAATGGCCGCCACATTCGGGCAGTCCATGCAGGCGAAGACGCTGCCGTAGAAGGGGATCTTGTTGCCGAAGGCGACGAAGGCCTCCTTGATCTCATCCAGGTCTTTGTAGTGATCCAGGTGTTCCCGATCGATATTCGTGATGACGGCGATGGTGGGACTGAGCATCAGGAAACTGCCATCGCTTTCGTCGGCCTCGGCCACCAGGAAAGGCCCTTTCCCCAGCTTGGCGTTGCTGCCGATGGCGCCCAGTTTCCCGCCCACCACGATGGTGGGGTCGATGCCGCCCTGGCTCAGGAGTTGGGCGATCATGCTGGTGGTGGTGGTCTTGCCGTGGGAGCCCGCCACGGCGATGCCGTACTTCATGCGCATCAGTTCGGCCAGCATCTCGCCCCGGGGAATGACGGGAACCTTGGCTGCGTGGGCCGCCACGACCTCGGGGTTATCGCCCCGGACGGCGCTGGAAATCACGACAACCTGGGCGCCCTGGATGCATTTCGCATCGTGGCCGATCTGCACCGCCACGCCCAGGGAACCCAGGCGCTGGGTGGTCGCGCTTTCCTTGATATCCGAACCGCTGACCTTGTAACCAAGATTCACGAGAACTTCGGCGATGCCGGACATGCCGATGCCGCCAATGCCAACGAAATGGACCTGCTGGATCTTGCCAAACACGCGGGAACCCTCCGGATAAGGCTTCCAGTGTAGCCGCCTGCGTCACGGCCCCGGCGGTCGGACCATCCAAGTACCGCGCAACCCAGACCGTGGCACGGGCTATGCTTTTTGAATCTTCCGTCGCTGCATTGTTCCGAGGAGGTCGCATGTTCCAACATTCCCTTTCCCTTCACTCCAAAGGTCGAAGTCTGGGCGGCTTCGCGCTGGGTCTGTCCGTCCTCGGGCAGGGCTTCGCCTTCGCCCAGGACCGGCGCCCCGCGCAACCCCAGCCTGCGGAGCGCCCGGCCATGGAGCGCCCGATGCAGCCCATGGAGCGGCCCGCGAGGCCTGAGCGCCCGATGCAGCCCCTGGAGCGTCCCACGAGGCCTGAGCGCCCGGTGAGTCCGGGAGTGGTGACCCAACCCACCGCGCGCACCGAGGTCCCAATCCGGCCCGCCACGAACGCCATCATCGCCCCCCGCCCCCTGGAACGCAGTGTGGGCAGGCCCACACGCGTGTTTTGGCAGCACCGGGATATCATGGCCGAAATCCAGGCCATGGCGCGGCGCGGCTTCATTGCCGTGCATCCGGTGGGCGAGGACCTGAGCGAATTTACGGGTGTTTCAGATTTCCCGGCGGGCTGGACGGCTTACGGTTTCCGGGTGCCCCCGGGCGAGTCCATCCACATCCGGCTCCACCACCCTAACGAAGGCTGGTTCCGTTTGGCCATGGTCAATAAGTGGGGGTCGTTAGAGCAGGGCATGCTCCAGAACCTAATTCCCACCGGCAACCCCGAGGTGAAATACACCAATCCCACCAAGGAACCCCGCAGCGTCTATGTCATCGTCGATGACCCCGGGTGGATGTCCGGCATCGGCAACCCTTTCAACATGAAGGTGACCCGCAGTTGGGACCCGACCAAAAAGAAAGTGGATGCTGCCCCCATTGTAACGGGCATCTGGGCCCAGAAAAAGGAAGACGCCAAGCCGGATGCGGCCAAGGAAGCTCCCGCACCCGTCCAGCCCAAAGGTTAAAAACGCCGGACTTGCCCAGCGTTATTAAGATCAGAGTTGCAGGTGGGCCAGGTGCTCCTGCGAGGTGATGGGCTCGTTCGGCTGGTCGTGGATGATTTTGCCATCCAGGAGTTTCACGATGCGGTGGGCGTGGCGCGCGATGTCCTCTTCGTGAGTGACCAGGATGATCGTATTGCCATTCTGGTACAGCTCCTCGAAGAGGGCCATGATCTCCACGCTGGTCTTGGAATCCAGGGCACCCGTGGGTTCATCGGCCAGCAGGATCGAGGGGCTGTTCACCAGGGCCCGAGCGATGGCCACGCGCTGGCGCTGGCCACCGGAAAGTTGGTTAGGCATGTGGTCCGCACGCGGCCCGAGGCCCACGTTCTCCAAGGCCTTCTTGGCCATGGCGTGGCGGTCATGGGGCGCGATGCCGGCGTAGATGAGTGGGAGTTCCACGTTCTGCAGGGCCGTGGTGCGGGCGAGGAGATTGAAGGTCTGGAAGACGAAGCCGATCTCCTCGTTGCGGATCTGGGCCAGTTCGTCATCGGACATGGCCGAGACGACCTTGTCGTTCAGGTCGTAGCTGCCGCTGGTGGGGCTATCCAGACAGCCGATCATGTTCATCATGGTGGATTTGCCGGAGCCGCTGGGACCCATAATGGCTACGTATTCGCCGCGTTCGATATCGAGGTCAGCACCATCCAGGGCACGCACTTCCATGTCGCCCATCAGGTAGACCTTGGTGATATTGCGCAGCCGGATGAGCGGGGAATCGGACATGGGGACCTCTGAAAGAACATAGCCTCGTGACATGATGCGCCAAGGGCCCAGCCCTGACTAGGAGTCTTCGAAACAGGCGGCCGAACGGTTTATTCCGCACCACGAATTGCAGGAAGGCCGCGTTCAACCGCTACAATCGGGCCTTTCCAACCCTTTCCATGGGAGGATTCGTGCCGCAACCCGACGACGCCATTCAATTCCAGCAAGCCCGGGGCAAGTTCGCTGCCATGGCGGGTGCCTATTTCATGGGCACCTTCAATGACAATTTTTTCAAGCAGGCGGTGATGCTGCTGGCCGTGGCCGCAGGCCAGGAGCGCTTCCAGGGGCTCGCGGGCATGGCCTTCACGCTTCCTTTCATGCTTTTCGCCGCCCCGGCCGGATGGCTCGCGGATCGCTACCCCAAGCGGAACGTGGTCATCGCCGCCAAGACCGTTGAACTGCTCGCGGCCTTCGTGGGGGCGGCGGGCATCATCACCGGCCACCTCTGGGTCATGGTGGGCATGGTGGGCTTGATGGGCCTCCAGTCCACCTTCTTCAGTCCCGCGCTGAATGGCTCGATTCCGGAACTCTATCCCGCGAGCCTAGTGACCAAGGCCAATGCCGTGCTGCGCATGATCGTCACCATCGGGATTCTTGTTGGCATCACCCTCGCGGGGGTTGCCCTGGATCTGAAAGGCTCGCCCCTGTTTGGAGCAACCCATGGCCGGGCGGTGGTCGCGCTCGCGGTGATCGTTTTCGGGGTGATCGGTCTGCTGGTGAGCCTCGGAATCCCTTCTCGGGCCGCTGCCGATCCAGGGCGCCCCTTCCCATGGGCGGGCCCTTTGGAAACCCTCCTCGAACTGGGGCGGATCTGGAAGGACCATCAACTGGGCCGAATCCTGGTGGCCGATATGTTCATCTGGGCGGTGGGAGTCTTCCAGCTTCTGATCATCAATACGCTGGGGTTGCGCGAATTCCAGCTCGGGGAGACCCGCACCAGCCTACTCGTGGCGGCCCAATTGCTGGGGCTGGCCGGAGGCGGACTTCTCGCCGCCCGCTTCGCCAAGGGCGCGCGGTGGTTCAGGGTGCTGGTGCCCGCCGCCCTCGCCATGGGCGTCCTGATGGGCGGCATCGCGCTCATTCCCGCGCTGCCCTGGTCCCTCCAGGTGCCTCTGCTCTACGGAGCCATAGGCTTGGCCGGCGCGGCCGGGGGGCTCTTCCTCATCCCGTGCGAGAGCTTTCTGCAGATCCGTCCGGCCCCCGAACGGAAAGGCGCCGTGTGGGCGAGCGCCAATTTCGCCTCCTTCGCAGGCATGGCGGCAGCGAGCGGGCTCTACATTCCCCTGAAATCCCTGCGGCCGACCTTGACCTACGGTGCGCTTGGCGCAGTCTCCCTGGTTTTCGCGGGCTGGCTGTTCCTCGAATTCCGGAAACGCGAGTGGCGGTGAGGGCATCGGCTCCTTTTACCGGTCCCGTCATCCAGTTCGACGGGGAGGTTTTGTGACGACGGTCTACAGGAAGGCTAGCGGTCAACCAAGGCTGCGCCTATCTTGGGTGCAGGGCTGTGCCGTGCCCCCGGAGCCTTAGCCAATGGAATCTGCCAATCAACGGGAATTCACTCGGGTCCCCATCCGAGTCCGGGCCGAAGTGAAGGGTGGGGGGCTCAGTATCGCCAGTTCGGCGCCTCAGACCCTCAGCCTGAAGGGCATGCTCGTGACCTGCACGGAGCAACTGCCGAAGGATACGGAATGCCAGATCACTCTTTTCCTGGGGGATGGTGATATCCAGATTGAGGCGGAAGGCACGGTGGTTCGCTGCTACCCCGATGGCATCGCCCTCCAGTTCACTCGGATTCTCGGCCTCGAAAGTTTCGAGCATCTCCGGAAGCTGGTCCTCTACAACGCCCCCGATCCGGACCAAGTGGAGAGCGAGTTCAATACCTCCACAGGCATCCACCGGAAGAGTTGAGCGCTCAAGGGCATAGAGGGGAATATTTCCCCCGTGGTAAACTAATTTTTCTCTCATGCCTACCCCTTCCGACTCTCCCGATATTCAGGTCCGCCTCGCGGATGCCTACCGCGAGCTGCCTGAGGCCCAGCGGGCCATCGCCGATCTCCTGATGGGAGATCCGCTGCTGGGCGCCCTGTGGGGCATCGAATCCATGGCGGAACGAGCGCAGGTGAGTGTGGGGTCCGTGATGCGCTTCGCCAAGCGCCTGGGCTACAAGGGCTTCAGCGAGTTCCGGGACGCCCTGCGGGGGGCCTGCACCGCCCGTTCTGGGGAAGTGGAACTGGAGCAATTGGAAGGTCCCACCGATATGCTCAGCACCTTGGGCGAAGTGGTGCGGCGGGACGGGGACCATCTCAACCGGATGATTCAAGCAGTGGATCCCTCCCTGCTGGAATCGGCCGCGCGGGTACTCGTGGACGCAGCTCATCGCGTGATCCTGGGTCGAGGCGTGGGTCATGTCATGGGCCAGATCTTCGCCTTCTATCTCACCCAGGCCGGGGTGCCCTGCATCGCCGCTTTGCCCTCGGACTTCTCCAACCAGGTCGCCAATCTGAGGCCCAAGGATCTGCTGGTGGTAATCAGCTTCTCGCCCTACAGTCGCGAAACGGTGGATGCGGCCATCTTCGCCAAGCAGAACGGCGTTCCGGTCCTCGCCTTCTCCGACCGCAAGGATTCACCCTTGGCGCCCCATGCAGACATCCTCATCCCGGTTCCCAGCGAGGATCTCCTCTTCAGCTTCAGCCTCACCTCTTTCGCAGCGCTCTCCCACGCCTTTGCCATCGTGCTGGCGGCCCGGGACCAGTCCGGCACGCTCAAGCGCCTGAAGGCTGCCGACAAGGTCGCGCAACCCCTCTTCGTGGACCACTGGCTACCGATTCAGCCCGGGGCGGTGAGGATGCAAAGGCCAGTCCGGAAGGACGGCTGAAGGGATCCCGACCGGACTATTCTTTGCCTGGGAAATACTTCGGGATGCACGTCGGGCACATCCCATGGGTGAAGACCACGTCGGAGTGCGTGTGGAAGTATTCCTCCACCTCGTTCCAGTAGCCCGAGTCATCCCGGATCCTCTTGCACGAAGCGCAGATGGGGATGAGGCCGCTCAGTGTGCGCACTTCCAGGAGCGCCTTCTCGAGGGCCTGGTTCCGAGCCTCCAGTTCCTCAGTCTTGAGGCGGACCTCCTCTTGGAGCCTTTCGTTGAACAACCGGAGTTCCTCGAAGGGGAAGCTCTCACCCACCTCCTGGCGGCCCGTGGGTTCCGAGAGATGGTGGTGCACCATCCGCCAGCCGTTCGGAGCCTTTTCGATCGTGTCCCTCCGGTTGGCGTGCGTGAACCCGAGGTAGATGGTCGATAGGCTCATGGGTTCCGGGAGTGGAGCCACATGGGAAAGCGAGCAGTTCAGCCGTTGCCGGGGGACGTGGACCG
>CAIPUA010000102.1 GCA_903868115.1 uncultured Holophagaceae bacterium | reverse complement strand
GAGGCACGACCCACCTCCATCCGCCCCCCGAAGAAAGCCTTGCGTATCCGCGCAGCGGATACCAAGAGGACCCCCAGAAATGGCTCAAACAGAAATACAAGTAGAGGCACAACCCACCGCCATCCGATCCCCGAAGAAAGCCTTGCGTATCCGCGCAGCGGATACCAAGAGGACCCGCAGAAATGGCTCAAACAGAAATACAAGTAGTGACCCAAACCCGTGGATCTCTTAAGCTGAATGTTGCCGAAAACAAGGCCCCTCATTTTTTCCCCGGAGCTTCCATGCGTTTCCGTTTTCTCTCCCTCGCCCTTGCTCTGACGGCTCTTTCCGCCATCGCCGCCGAGCCCACCAAGCCCCGGGTGAAATTCACCACCAGCCTCGGCAGCTTTACGGTGGAGTTGGAACCCGAGGCCGCTCCCAAGACCGTGGCCAACTTCCTGGGCTATGTGCGCGGGGGCCACTACAAGGGCACCACCTTCCACCGCGTCATCGCCAAGTTCATGATCCAGGGCGGCGGCATGACGGTGAAGGGCGAGGAGAAGCCCGCCAAGACCACCGTCGAGAACGAGGCGAAACTGGCCACCGAAAAGGGCCTGAAGAATGTCCGTGGCAGCCTGGCCATGGCCCGCACCAATGAGCCCCACAGCGCTCGGGCCCAGTTCTTCGTGAACGTGGTGGACAACGCCTTCCTGGACTATCCGGGCCGCGACGGCTGGGGCTACTGCGTCTTTGGCAAGGTGGTTGAAGGCATGGAGATCGTGGACACCATCAAGGGTGTGAAAACTGGTGCCGGCGACATGCCCCTGCAACCCGTAACGATCACGGCTGCAACCGTGGAGGGTGACAAGGCCCCTGCGAAGAAGAAGACGCCCAAAAAGAAGTAGGCGTTCAGAAGGCCATGCGGAGGGTGTAGCTGGTCTGGGTGCCTCGGGCGTCCATGGGGATGACCGGAAGGGCAGGTTGGTCGAGGTTCACATAGTTGGCGAACTCCAGCACCTTGTCCCCCAGGTTGCGCACCGACAGCGTGTGTTTGACGGTGACCCTCCCCCAACCATGGGTGAAACCACCGTGCAGATTTCCCGCTCCCTGACTCCCGATGGACGGAGGCTGGAGTCCCGTACCCTTGGCACCGCTCATCCAGGAGGCGTCCGCCGATATGAACCAGGCGCCCCATTGTCTGGAGATGCCCGCCTTCCCCGTGAACCTGGGTGTGTATTTGAAGTTGTAGTGGTCCGTGGGCGTCGGGAGGAGCACCTCGTCGCCGCGGTCTGTCTTCAATAGCACGTCGGTCGAAAGGAAGGCGTTGAAGATGCCAGGGTTTTTGAATTTCATCTCCATCTCGAAACCCGTGGCCCTGAAAGCCCCGCCGTTGATGTAGCTCACGGTCAGGTCCGCAGGGTTCGTCGGGTTCGTGCGTGCACGGAAGATCTTCCCCTTGTAGGTGCTGTGGTACAGCGTGCCTTGCAGGAACACCTTGTCGATGGCGGTCAGGTAGGTCATCTCGTAGGTATCCGCCTTCTCGGGCTGGACAGCGGGATTCCCGAATCTGCTAAAAAACTGTTCAAACAGGGTGGGTGCCCGAAAGGACTGGCCCGCGATGAACTTCACACTGTTGCGGGGGTTGAGGGGAAACACCAGCGTCAGGCGGCTGGCCGTATTGCTGCCCGCCAGTTCGTTGTTGGTGTATCGGGTCCCGAAAACCAGGCCGAACCCGGGAGAGTTGTAGTTCAGTTGGGCGAGGGCTGACCGCTCCGTATTGCCAAGGTTCTTCATGTTGTAGTCGCTGATCCAGGCTGCGCCAGCAGTGTAGTAGCGGCTGTATTCCACGGATTTGCGCTTGTCGTAGTCGCCACCCAATTCGAAGCCCCACCCCTTGCCCAGTTCCCAGGAACTCCGCAGGGAAAGGGCATCCCGGTAGCCATCGACATTGCTGCGTTCAGTGTCCCCCAGGGTGCGAGAGAACAGGCGGGCGGCTCGGTCGTGAGTGGCACCAACGCGCAGCTTCCAACCTTCCATCACCTCATGCTCGAAGGTGTAGTTCACGAGCACCCCCTGGTAGCGATCATCCTGACCCGCCCCGGAGGCGAAGGACGAGTCCGCACCCAGATAGGCCTTGGTCTCCCGGAAAGCATTGACCAGTAGACGGTGCCCCGCATAACCCACCTTGGCGGTGACGCTGCTGCTCTGGTCGAAGTCATGGTAGGGGCCACTCACCCCGTCGGCGCCCTTAAATATGAACGCCCTGCCCTGCTGCCGACCGTGGGACCCCGAAACCAGGAGATCGAAGGGCGCGTTCATGGCAAACCAGGCACCGCCCTGGTAGCCGCCCCGGTTGCCCAGCCCGACAGAAGTCTCTCCGTCCCTGGTGAGGGCCTTCTTGCGCAGCACCAGATTGATGGCGCCAACATAGGCGTTGGAACCGTACATCACCGAGGCGGGTCCGCGCAGCACTTCGATCCGCTCCAGAGCAGAGGCGTCCATGCGGAAGAAGTAGCCGTCACCGAGGCTGCCGTGAAAGGTGGGTATCCCGTCAATCAGGATCAGCACCTTGGAGGCGTAATTGTCCTGGAGGATGCCCCGGATCGTGGGCAGGCTGCGGCGCTTGGAGGGGCTGCCCCAAAGCTGAACGCCCGCCGCCAGGGCGAGGGCCTCCTCCACGGTCTGGACATCGAAAAGGTCCATGGTGGCCCGGTCGAGAACGGTCACCGTGGAGGGCGTCGTGAAGAGACCCTCAGCCCGCCGGGAAGCCACCGTGACAGGCGTGTTGAGCAACTGCAGAAGTGCATCCAGCCGCACATCGTTCTGCTGGGTCTCCTGCGCCCGAACCGCCCCAGCCACCGTCAGGAGCAGGGCCGTGCTTGAGACCAGGAACCAGCGGCTTAGGGACACAATGTTCACACGAAAAATGGCCGTTCGGAAAGATACGGGGATCAGCAGATGTCCATCGGTTGCAGGTAGAGAACCCATTAACTCTGGCCGCTTCGTCGGCATCGAATCTACTGGCAATGGTGATGAATTCAACCCTTTTGACGAAGCCGACCCCGAGGTTCCCATCCCTACGCGCGGGCACTGCTAGACTTTCCTTTCGTTTGAGGAGTCCACATGTTCAAGCTGATCGGCAAGATCGCACTCGTCACTGGCGCCAGTCAGGGCATCGGCGAAGTCATCGCCATGGAACTCGCCCGCCAGGGGGCAACCGTCGTCTGCGGTAGTCTGGCCATGACCGAGGAGGATCTCAAACGCGTGGTGGCCGAGATCCAGGGCGCGGGCGGCAAGGCGGACTATGTGCTGCTGAACATGGCCGAGGGCGACACCGTGCGCGCGGCCGTGAATGCCGTGGTGGAGCGCCATGGCGGCCTGCACATTCTGGTCAACAATGCGGGCATCACCAAGGACAAGCTCTTGATCCAGATGAAGGAAGAGGAGTGGGACGCGGTGCTCAACATCAACCTGAAAGGCGCCTTCCTGGCCACCCAGGCCGTGGCGAAACCCATGATGAAGCAGCGCTGGGGCCGCATCATCAACATCGCGTCGGTCGTGGGCCAGATGGGCAACGCGGGTCAGGCCAATTACGTAAGCGCCAAAGCGGGCCTCATCGGCCTCACCAAGACCACGGGGCGCGAACTGGCCAGTCGCAACATCACCTGCAACGCCGTGGCGCCAGGCTACATTGCCACAGCCATGACCGACAAGCTGTCCGACGAGGTCAAGGAAGGCTTCAACAAACAGATTCCCCTGGGCCGCATGGGCACTCCCGCTGATATCGCCGCCGCCGTGTGTTTCCTGGCCACCGAAGAGGCCGGCTACATCACCGGCTGCACCATTCCCGTCAACGGCGGGATGCTGATGCCCTGACACGATGCTGCACCGGGTCCTCGCTGCCTTGCCGCGGAAGCTGAAGAGCCTCCGCCCCCGCTGGACCTGGATTCTCCTCGCCTTTGGCCTGCCCTGGCTGCTGACACCGCTTTCCTGTCGGGCGAGCGCCTCGGGCTGCCTGGCGGTTCTGTCGGCATGGTCGTTCTGGATCGCGTCCGTGGTGCTGGCTTTTCTGGGCTTCCGCTGGCTGTGGCGGAAGCTGCTCTTCAAGGTGTCCCGGCGCCTCTGGGTGATCCTGCTCCTGGTTTCCGTCCTGCCCGCGCTGACCCTCACGATCTTCTTCCTGGCCTTCGGCTGGTTGGGGCTCGGTGCCCAGGTGAGCCGATCAATTCAAGGCAATCTCAAGCACTACGAAGGCGCCCTTCACCAGGCGAGCGAAGAAGCCTCCGACCACGCCGCACTGCAATCCATCCAGATCCTCGGCGAGGCCTGGGTGTCCCGCACGGAAAGCCTGCCCAAGGGCATGGAACCCGGCGTTCCCGTGCTCGTCTACACCCGGGTGCCCGGCAAGACGGACCTGAAGGATGTTTTCATGCGGGTGGCAACGCGCGATTCCCTTGGATTCCGCCTGCTCACTTTGAACCTGCACGCGCTGGGAATGGGTGGGCGCCAAGTATGGGGCGGGCGCATCCACTATCGCGTGGACTGGGGGGATCAGGCCTCGGAATTCGGCAAGGGCGCCAACAGCCCTCCGCAGCATGGTGTGAGAACCAAGGCTGGTCAGGGTGACCTAGCCCTGGAGGGCGCCACAATGTTCTCGCAACGGGAGCCCGTGGCCTCCTGGGCCCTGGGCGAAGTGGAGAAGGGCGCCACTCTCCTGCGTTCCTTCTCGCTGCCCCCGGTTTCCGTGCGCACGCTTGACTGGGAAACCGGACGGCCCATGGTGCTGACCCTCCGGCCCGAGACCAGCCTTCAGGAAATCTTCCTGGGCTTCGGTTTCGGCGAGGGCAATCTCTCCGCCCAGGCCTTCCTGATCATGATTCTCCTGGTGACGGTGGTGATCGCCCTGGGTTGTTTCCAGATGGTCGCCTTCATCATGGGCCTGGGGCTGGCTCGCAGCCTGGGGCGCTCGGTGGATAGCCTCTTCCGGGGTGTGGCGCGGCTGGCCCAAGGCGATTTCGCCGTGCGCATCCGGCCCCGCAGCCGCGACCAGGTAGCTCAACTCACCCTGGCCTTCAACGACATGGCCGAACGGCTCCAGACCGCCGATGCGGAACGCTCGGAGCGCCTGCGCCTGGAAGAGGAACTGCGGGTGGCCCGGGAGGTGCAGATGCGGCTCCTGCCGGATGTGGCCCTGCTGGCCCCGGCCATCCGTGCCACCATCCTGCCGGCCCGGGAGGTGGCGGGCGATTACTTCGATCTCTTCAAGCTGCCCGATGGCCGCTTCGCCTTTTTCATCGCCGATGTGAGCGGCAAGGGCACGAGCGCGGCCTTCTATGCTGCCGAGACCAAGGGCGTGCTGGCGGCCCTGGACAAGATGGCTCTGGGACCGAGAGCCGTGCTTTCGCGCCTCAACGGCATCTGGTGTGATTCCCATCCGCGGCAGGTCTTTCTCACTGCGATCTATGGGGTCTTCGATCCGCTCAGCGGCGCCTTCGCCTTCGCGCGAGCGGGCCATCCATCTGGCTTCCTGCGGCGGTCCACCGGAGAAGTCGAGCGCCTCCATCCCGAAGGTATCGGCATCGGCATGAGCCCCGATCGGTTCGAAAATTTGCTCGGGCTGGCGGAAGGCCGCCTGGAGCCGGGCGACTGCCTGCTCTTCTTCACCGACGGTCTGAGCGAGGCCCAGGATCCCCAGGGCGCCTTCTTCGGCGAGGATCGCCTGGCCGCGGCCCTGGCCGAAGGAGTTGGCGATCCCAAGACCTGCGTGCTTCTGGCCGTGGATGCCTTCCTGCAGGGCCGCCTCCTGGAGGATGACCTCACCCTACTGGTGCTGCAGCGCTAAAGGGCGTTCAGGAACGCCCTTTAGGAGGGGACTGCGCAGTCCCGGGCCCTTCATGGTGATTCCCGAGAAGTTCGCCCAGCTGCGCTTCCATTACTGGGCCCAGCAATCAAAGGCTCGGCTTGGTTTCCGGGGAGGCCGGGGCTGCCGGGGCAGGCTTGCGCGAAGCCTTGCGGGGACAGGACTCTTCGGGGCGGAACTCGCGGCTAGCCGCATCGAGGATGCCGTTCACAAACTGAGTGCCCTCGATATCGCTGAATTCCTTCACGATCTCCAGGGCCTCATTGATGATGATCGGGAAGGGGATCTCCTTCAGGAACATCAGCTCGTAGATGCCCAGGCGCAGCAGGTTGCGGTCCACGGCGGCCATGCGGTGCAGCTTCCAGTGCTCGGCGAAGCGGGTGAGCACCGCGTCGATCTCCTCTAGGTTGCCGTGCACGCCGTCTACCAAACGCCTGGCGTAATAAAAGGCATCCCGGTTCAGGTCCTGGATGGCGTTGAAGCCCGCGAAGACCTCATCGGGCTGGTAGCCCGTCAGGTCCATGGCGTAGAGCATCTGGAGCGCGTACTCGCGCCCCCTGCGGCGGACTCCCATTACTTGGCACCCTTTCCGGTCTTCAGGGCGCGCAGGAGATCCACCATCTCGATCAGGGACTGCGCGGACTCCCAGCCCTTGTTGCCCATCTTGGTGCCGGCCCGTTCGATGGCCTGCTCCACCGTATCGGTGGTGAGCACGCCGAACACCACGGGCACACCCGTTTCCAGGCCCACCATCGCCGTGCCCTTCGTCACTTCGGCGGCGATCATGTCGAAGTGGGGCGTGCCGCCCCGGATGACCGCGCCCAGCACCACCACGCCTGCGTACTGGCCAGACTTGGCCGCATGCAGGGCGATCTGCGGGAGCTCGAAGCTGCCGGGCACCTTCAGGAGATCGATCTGGGCCTCGCTGCCCCCGTGTCGCAGGATGCAGTCCGTGGCGCCGCCCACTAGGCGATCCACGATGAATTCGTTAAAACGCGCGGCCACGAAGGCGAAGCGGTCGCCCTTGTCCACACGCAGCTGACCCTCAAAGATCGCCATAGGAACCCCCCTAGAGGTGGTTGAAGGGAAGACTCTAGCACGAGCGGCGCTGGATGCGGGATTCAGATCGGGTCCAGCGGGGTCTGCACGCCCCGGTGGTGAGGTAGAATAGAAGCATGCGGGTGTGCTGGAACGGTATACAGAGCAGACTTAAAATCTGCCGGGAGTAATCCCTTGTGGGTTCGAATCCCACCACCCGCACCAATCGCATTTCTCACGCGTTTTCCAACCCCTGCCCCGGAGCCTCCAGGCAGCCCCAAAACACCCTTTTCCTCACCTTTGTTCTGGGGGCGGCAGTCGTCCTTCCAGCCCAGGTACCCAGGCCCACCCACGGGAAGATGTGCCTGCTTTGCCATCAGTCCGCCCCTGGCACGCTGAGGGGCAATCTCGACGTTCTGGCAATCCAGAACGGCACGCTGCAGATCAAGGTAGACGACACCACGGAGGTCCTTCGCTACGACAAGACGGCGATCAAAGTCCTCAGCAAGGAGAAGGCTGAGAATGCCGAAGCTGCCCTCAAGGCCATCAAGAAGGGCCACGAGATCCGTGTGGAATTCACCGAAACGGCCGGTGTGAAGACGGCCATCCCCGAAGGCGGCACACCCCTGGAAGGCGCGTGGGCTTTGTTGAAGTCCGGCGAGCTGAAGGGCCGGGCCCAGCGCGAGATGGGGAAGTTCCTCGAACTCTTCCGGCGCGGGGCCGGTGAGGTCGGTGCCACGGGG
>CAIPUA010000101.1 GCA_903868115.1 uncultured Holophagaceae bacterium | reverse complement strand
GGTTTCGACACGGAACTGGCGGCCATGATCGACCACACGCTGCTCAAGCCGGATGCCACCGCGGCCGAAGTGGACGTGCTTTGCAAGGAGGCGCGCCAGTACGGGTTCTGCTCCGTCTGTGTCAATACCTCCTGGGTGTCCCGCTGCCGCGATCTGCTGCGGGGCTCCAGGGTGAAGGTCTGCTGCGTCGTGGGATTCCCCTTGGGCGCCATGGATTCCCGCACCAAGGCTTACGAAACCCGGGAAGCCATTGGCAACGGAGCCGATGAAATCGACATGGTCATCAATATCGGGGCGCTGAAGTCTGGTGACTTGGTTCTGGTGGAAAAGGACATTCGGGCTGTGGTTCAGGCTGCCCGGAGCAAGGTCACCAAGGTGATTCTTGAAACGGGCCTCCTCACGGATGACGAGAAGGTAAAGGCCTGCCAGTTGTGCAAGAAAGCCGGTGCGACTTTCGTCAAGACCTCCACCGGCTTCGTGAAGGGCAGCATCGCCACCGAGGCCGACATCGCGCTCATGCGCAAAACGGTTGGGCCGAGGATGGGCGTGAAGGCTTCGGGCGGCGTGCGCTCCGTCGCTGACGCGAGGAAAATGATCGCTGCGGGTGCCACGCGCATCGGCGCCAGTTCAGGAGTGGCCATCGTGACCGGTGGCGAAGGGAAGGGGTACTGACATGAGCGACGGCCAGCTGACCCTCAGGGCCTATGTCTTCATCGATTCTCTTCAGCCGCAGCTCGCGGCTTTCGTGGGCCTCGGCTCCCGGGGTTTCCCGCCCCTGAAGGAACAGGCGTCTGTCTACATCGAAGTCGCTCCGGGCATCGCGATCAACAAGATGACGGATGTGGCCCTGAAGGCCGCGAGTGTGCAGCCTGCGGCCCAGGTGGTGGAACGCTCTTTCGGCATGCTGGAAGTGCATGCCTTTGACAAGGGGGAGGTGCAGATCGCCGGCGAGGCGGCCATCGGGCATTTCGGACTCACGGAGAGAGATCGGCTGACGCCCTTCGTGGCCACGTGCGAAGTCATTCGCTCCGTGGAACCCATGCACGCCCAGATCATCAACCGCAACCGCTACGGCCACATGATTCTGCCCGGTCAATCCCTCTTCCTGTTTGAATGCGACCCCGCCGCCTATGCCGTGCTGGCCGCCAATGAGGCCGAGAAGGCCGCCGACGTGTCCCTCATCGATCTCAAACCGTATGGGGCCGTGGGCCGCTTGATGATGGCCGGCAGCGAGTCCGAGATCGACAGCGCGATGCAGGCCGCCATCGAAGCCATCAATTCCATTCAGGGCCGTCCCTACCGGACCAAGGCCTGATTCCCAACGAAACTTTCGTGGCATAACGCCACCCAACATCCAAGGAGATACCCATGAGTGAAGCGCTTGGCATGATCGAAACCAAGGGTTTCGTGGCCATGACGGAAGCCTGTGACGCCATGATGAAGGCGGCCCGGGTGCAACTGGTCGGCTACGAGAAAATCGGCGGTGGCTATGTGACCGCCATCATCCGGGGTGATGTGGCCGCCGTGAAGGCCGCGGTGGAGGCTGGCTCCCTCGCCGCGCAGAAGGTGGGTGAGATCGTCTCCGTGCATGTCATCCCGCGTCCCCACGAGAACGTGGACGCCGTCCTGCCCCTGGGTCGCCCTAGCGTGAACGCCTAACTTCGCCGGAGTCTTGCCATGTTGATCGCCAAGGTCGTGGGCGATGTCGTCGCGAGCCAGAAGGTGAGCGGCCTCGTCGGCCACAAGCTGCTGCTGGTCCAGCCCCTGGATATGAAGGGGGCGACCAAGGGCAATCCGCTTGTGGCGGTGGACAGCGTGGGCGCCGGCGCTTCCGAGTGGGTGATCGTCTGCCAGGGCAGTTCTGCCCGGATGACGCCTGTGAGCGAAGGCCGTCCCGTCGATGCCGTGGTCATTGGGATCGTCGATGCCATTCAGTTCGAGGGTGAAGAGGTCTACAAGAAATCCTGAACCCTGAGGGTGACGAGGCTCACTTATGGAAATCGATCGAGCCCTGGTCTCGAGAATCGCTGAACGCGTCCTCCGCGAACTGGAGGGCACCGAGGTGACGGTACCAGGGGCCCTCATGGGCTGTTTCCCCGATATCCCCGCGGCCATCCGGGCCGCAGAGGAGGCGTTTCAGGCCTACCGGGCCATCGGCTTGGAACGCAGGACGGAGATCATCCAGCGCCTTCGGGAGGGGTTGCGGCTCCATGTTCAGACACTGGCCAGCATGGCGGTCCAGGAGACCGGCATGGGCCGTGTCGAAGACAAGGTCAAGAAGAACCTGCTGGTCATCAACAAGACGCCAGGCCCTGAGGTCCTACGCGCGGAGGCCGTCTCGGGCCAGCATGGGCTCAGTCTCGAAGAACTGGCGCCCTACGGGGTGATCGGCGCCATCACGCCCTGCACGAACCCTTCGGAGACGGTCATCAACAACGGCATCGGCATGCTCTCCGGCGGAAATGCGGTCGTATTCAATGCCCACCCGGCCTCCAAGCAGACCAATGCCTTCACCATCGATCTCATGAACCGCCTGCTGGTGGCAGAGGGTGCGCCCGCCAATCTTGTCACCTGCGTGTCAGAGCCCACCATCGAATCCGCCACCGAACTCATGCGCTCACCAGGTATCCGGTTGCTGGTGGTGACGGGTGGACCGGCCGTCGTGAAGGCGGCCTTCGCCTCGGGCAAGAAGGTGATTGCGGGTGGGCCAGGCAATCCTCCTGTGGTGGTGGATGAGAGCGCGGACCTGGACCAAGCTGGACGCGGCATCGTCGCTGGCGCCTCCTTCGACAACAATCTCGTCTGCATCTGCGAGAAAGAAGTGATTGCCGTGGAGGTCATTGCGGATCAACTGAAGGCCGCCATGGTGGCTGCTGGAGCCTTCGAACTGAAGGGACCTGAAATCGCGATCGTGGAAAGGCTCGTGGTGGACGGCCATCATCCCCGCAAGGAATTCGTGGGCAAGGACGCGAGTTATATTCTCGGCGCGGCTGGCATACCGTATACCGGAGATCCCCGCCTGATCTTTGCGGATGTCCCTTTCCAGCATCCCTTCGTCCAGGCGGAACTGCTGATGCCCGTGATCGGATTCACCCGGGCGCGGGACGTTCACGAGGCCATCGAACTGGCCCTGAAGGCCGAGCATGGCTTTCGGCATACCGCGAGCATGTATTCAAAAAATATTGACCACCTCGACGAGATGGCCCGCGCGGTGGACTGCTCGATATTCGTGAAAAACGGGTCGAATTTCAACGGCCTCGGATTCGAGGGGCCGGGATCCACCTCTTTCACAATCGCGTCTCCCACAGGTGAAGGGTTGACAAATGCTGTCCATTTCACCCGCCGGCGGCGTTGCGTCCTCAAGGACCATTTCCGAATCGTTTGATCTTCCCTGACTGGATGCTTCCATGGCCATACCGATCGCAAACCCGGTTCCGACCCTCGGCATCATTGAGCTATCCAGCATCGCCAAAGGACTGATGGTCTGCGACCTCATGCTCAAGAAGGCGGAAGTGCGCTTGCTGAAGGCTGGGCCCGTAGGCTGTGGCAAGTTCATGATCCTTGTCACCGGCGACGAGGCAGATCTTCTGGAGGCCGTGGAGGAGGGACGGGGCAGGGCAGAACCTTACCTCGTGTCCTGGACCTTCATTCCCAACCTGCATGCCCAGGTTCTTTTCGCCCTGCAGGGCCGTCGGAGCGACGTTGCCCCCACGGATGCGCTGGGGATCATCGAGGGACAGGCCCTGGCCGCACTGGTCCAGGCTGCGGACAGGGCAGTCAAGACCACGGCTGTGCGCCTCCTGGAACTCACCTTCGCTCCGGACCTGGGAGGGAAGGGATACTTCACGTTCACCGGGGAACTCGCGGAAGTGGAGGCTGCCCTCGCCACTGCCGAGGCCCTGCTCCGGGACGAGGGCACCTTCATCCAAAGCGAGATCCTGGCGCGCCCCCATGAGCGAATCCAGGGGTTCGTGCATGACGGTATGGAGAGCCTATGCTCCTCGCGCGGGTGAAGGGTCTCGTTATCGCCTCGCAGAAAGTCGAGTCCCTGAAGGGCCTTAACCTTCGAATGATCCAGCCCGTAGATGGGTCAGATCGGGTATTGGGAGATCCCCTGGTCGCAGTGGATCTTGTGGCCTCCCGCGATGGAGATCTCGTGATATACATCGATGCCCGTGAGGCCCCCAAGGCCCTGCCTGGCGGGTACGGTGCCATCGATGCCTGCATCGTGGGGCTTGTGGATTCGGCCACCTAAGGAGAGGCATCATGTTCATCGCTGAAGTGCTCGCCCCGGTAGTTGCCACCGAAAAGCATGCCTTTTTCGCGGTACGCAAGCTTCTGCTGGTGCGGGAAATCCTGGAAGATGGTCGGGCCGGGGACCGCACCATGGTGGCTCTCGATGGTGTTCAGGCCGGTCCGGGGGACCGGGTGCTTGTGGCCCGCAACGGTGGCGCGGTGGATGATGTCCTAGGGCTCCAGGATTGTCCCGCCAACGTCATCATCATCGCCCACATCGATGCCATCGAACGCTGTGACCAGTGGGGCGTTGTCCCGAAGTAACCTGAGCGACTGTGCGTGACGGCCAGGTGAAGGCCGTCACTCAGGATCTTCCCAATCTCTCCAATTTGGTGAAGCGCCCTCAGTTCCCGAGGCGACGGGCGAGTTGCAGTTCCCAGCGACCGCGCAGGCTCTTGAAGGCTCGGAACTCCCACATTCCCGAGCCCTCTTCTTCGGCAACGCGGCAGACGAGCCTGATGTTGGTTCCGGCCACGATCTGGATAGAGGCTTCCTTGATGGACTCGGTCCGCAGGATCGCGAGGTGTTTCTGCACGAATGCCTTCGCCTCCACGATGATGGGCTCGTCCACCTTTGCAGCCTGGTAGCCCCCAACCTTCTGGGGCGGAGGGCCGTCTAATTTTTGGGAGGCTTGTGCATTCAAGGCAAGCCCGATGACGCAAACCAGGATATTTCGCAGCATGTAGCCTCCAAAAAGTCGGATGAGTGCGTTGGTCATTCCACAGTGACTATACATCCTTGCCTTGGCAGGTTGCAGGCGGCATCAAGTTCCGCGCCTACCGGCATCTTGCGCAAAGCATGGTCACATCATCATTTGGATGACCTCGGCGGAGGTGGGTGCTCAGTTCATCGGCAATGGCCTGCAACAAGGATTCCGGTTCCTCCTCGCGGAGAAGGTTCTGAGTCAAACGCTGGAGGCCGTATTCCTCGATCCCCAGTTCCTCCCCCGCCTCGGTGATGCCATCGGTGAAGAGCAGGAACATGTCGCCCGTTGAGAGTCGCTCGCATCCACAGGTATAGGAGGCCCCCGGAAGAAGGCCAAAGGGCATGCCCCCCGAAGCCAATTGACTCACGGTCGAGCCGCGCTTCAGCAGGATCGGAAGATGACCTGCGTTGACCCAATCCAGAGCCCGCATTTAGGGATGCCAGTGCACCAGGGCGAGGGTGGCGTATTTTCGGCCGTGGGCGAGGCGGTGGAGAAGATCCCCCAGCTCCGACATCACCAGGTCGAGCGGGCGAGGATCCTCCCGTCGGCTCCACAGAAGGGCCTGGACATTCGATGCGATCAGGGCCGCGGAAACGCCCTTGCCCGAGATGTCTGCCATCAGCAGCCACCAGGATCCATCCTTGCCCGGAATGGCATCGTAGTAGTCCCCTCCCACCTCCAGGCAAGGTTCGCAACGCACGGCGAGATCCAGGCCCTGGATCGAAGACATGGAGGTGGGGCGAAGCGTTGTCTGGATCTGGGCTGCGAGCTTCAATTCCTGGCGAATGCGTTCCCGCTCCAGGGCAAGGGCATGCAGGTGGGCGGTGGCCAGGGCCACGGCGAAGGGTGTGGCGAGGTCCTCCAGGAAGGCCACATCTTCCGAAGTGAACCCACCGGTTTCGCGGTTCAGGAGCTGCAAAACGGCTACCAGTCCGCCTTCTCGATCCTTCACGGGAACGGTGAGCAGCGAGCGGGTGTGATAGCCCGTGGTGTCGTCGGAGCGCCGGTTGAATCGGGGATCGGCGTAGGGATCATCGATGATGATCGGCGTACCGGTGATGGCCACGGTGCCCACGATGCCCTCGCCCATGGGCACCCGCAACTGCCCACTGGTCACGCCTTGGGCGACCAGCGAGAAAAGGTCGTTGCGGGCCTCATCCAGGAGGAACAGGCTGCCCCGTTCGGCGCCGATCAGACGCGCGGCCGTCTCCACGATCCACCCGGCGATCTCAAGCAGATCCAGCGTGGTATTCGTGAGCGCGCTTGCGCCGACCACCGCCTCCAGGCGCCGCACACGCTCTTCCAGCCTCCGCACACGGGCGGGAGACATCGGATTTGGGATCGGATCGATCATGATGTGTGTAGGTAAGAAACGTCTCTCATGAGGGGGCTTTGAGCCCTGCCTTCAGTCGCTCGATCAGGACGCCGTGCCGCTGCGGATCGCCTCCCACCGCGCCCAATAGACGGTTTTCAAAGAGGAGCAGGGAGACGGACCCGTGATGCTTGTCCACGAGGGTGACCAACTGACCCGGCTTGACGGGGTCGCTGTGCCCCTGATTACGGAGGTGTTTCGCCAGCATTTCCGAAGATTGGGTGACCCCGGGCGGCGCGAAGATCCACAGGGAGACGATTTTCCCCTCCAGTCTGTAATCCGCGGTGAAGGCGCGCTCGAGGTTCGGATAGCCCAGGACATTCCGACGGAGATAGCGCTGCGAACCGACGATCTGTCCCTCCTTGGGGAAGACCTTCAGCAGGGCGGGCAATCCTTCCGGGCCGGGAATCATGTCCGCGATCATCCGGGCCATGCGCTGCAGGGTCTCGCGGTCCTGATCTGCCAAGCCGAACCCGCTTAGCTTGATGTAGCAGGCGCCCTTCACAAAATTCAGGATGCCACTCTCGTAATACCCTTGGGCCCCGATGGAAAGGAAGCGGCCTTCGTTGGGCCTCTCCTGACTGTACATCCCGTAGGCTGCATCCGGATCCGCATGGCGGTAGAGTTCCACCGTAAGGCTCTTGCCGCCAGGGGCCTCATAAGCCTGAGTGACGAGTGCCTGAAAATCGCATTCGAGGAAGCCTTCGGCGGCACCGTTGATGTATTCGTAGAGGTTGTCTGGACCGAAGCGCCCGGGCGCCTGCGGGGTCGTCCAGCCTTGGAGTCTCGGCAGCATGGCCGTGAGTTCCCCTGAAGGGGTCTGGGCCTGCAAGAGCACGGCAGCGCAGAGTGGGAACAGACAGGCGATGTGCAAGGCGTGCCTCAAGCGAGGAAGCCATCGTGCATGTGGCGCAGCTTCATCAATTCCTCGATCCGTGGGCGAACGTCGAAGTTCTGGACACATTGGACCGTGCAATCCGCGCAAGATCCGCACGGATTGTCGACCACCGGAAGGTCGATGGCGAGGTCCTTGGCGTGCAGCAAATTCCGATAGCCTGCGGCGTACATGTAGCCACGCATCAGGTCAGGGATGGGCAGGCCGTGCGGACACTGCGGCGTGCAGGTGCCGCACTGCTGACAATAAAGACCGGCCGTCTTCACGGGGGCCGCAAGGCCCAGGCGCTCCGCATCCGTCATCCGGATATCCTCCATGACCGCCAGGTCCATGTTCAATTGCTCGAAGGTGGTGAACCCGGGAATGGCGGTGGTGACGCAGTCGTCCTGGAGGGCCCACTTCAGGGCGGCTGTCATGTTGATGGGCTTCGTCTTCTCTTTGTCGAACCAAACGCCGGCCTGGGTCTTCATCGCGATGATGCCGAGGCCGGCCTTCTTGGCCTCCCCGCAAGCAGTGCGGACCTCGGCGTGATGAGCCTGCTTGAAGTTGTAGCTTGTGAGCACCACATCGTAGGCCTTGCTCTCGATGGCGGCGCGGATCACCTCGGGCTCGTTGCTGTGGGTGGAAACGCCGATGAAGCGGGTCTTGCCTTCCTTCTTTAGCTGAAGCAAGGCCTTCAGAATCGGTTCAAAGAGGGCCGCTTCGCGGCGGGAGACATTGTGGAGGAACAAAATGTCCACATGGTCCATCTGGAGGCGCTTCAGGCTCAGGTGGAACATCTCGAGGAAAGGCTCAGCCTTGGTGTCGGGGGCGAAGGCGCCCGTGCGACGGTCCAGTCCAGGCGGGGAGACCTTGGTGGCGAGCGTGAAGGCATCGCGTTTAACGCCCTTGAAGACCTCGCCGAGCATCTCCTCGTTGCGTCCCCGCTGGTAGCCGTGGGCCGTGTCGAAGTGAAGGATGCCGCCTTCGAGAGCGGCCTTGACCAGGCTCGGGTTGTCCGCATTCATCACCCCCATGGAAACCACGGGGAGGGACATTCCGGTCCGCCCCAGAGTGCGGCGGAGGATCTTCTTCGGTTTGGGCGCGGTGGGCGCCTTCTCTTGCGCAGCCAGGAGGGCGGGCGACACACCCAACCCCGCAAGTCCCACGAGGCTGGAGGATAAGAAACCGCGACGGTCGACCATTACACACCTCATTGAATACGCGAACCCTACTCCCAAGATCCCGGCCCTGTCCAGAAATTATCCGGTGCAGGCTCGTTGGGTAAATGACCCTAACGCTGTGGGCCATCAGGCGTGGGGTTTGGCCTGCTCCCAACGATCCCTCAGCCACGCGTAGGCCGTTTCCTGGTCCTGGATTTCGCTCAGCAAGGCTTCCGTGGCGCACGCGACCCTTGCAATGGTTTGGACGCACCGATACTCGATGTTGTGGCGCTCCAGGACCGGGATGGCGAGGCGACTCAGCACCTGGGTTCGGAGTCGGCGGATACCCAGGTGGGCTACCAAAAACGCCGCAGCGCGCCCTGTGATCCGGTCCACCAACAGGGTCTTGGACGGGTCGCAGCCCTGGGCGAAGAGTGTTTCCAGATCGAAAAGGGGGTGCAGCCAATGTTTCTCGCTGGAAAAAATTATCTTTCCCTCGACGTAGAGCCGCAGGGTGAGTGGGGCCGGCAGGTGGAATTCCGGCTCGAAAGGGGGTTCAGGTTCCATGGGCGGGGGGCGGTGCGAATGGCAGGCAGCATCCCAAGACGGCGGTGGTGCGTGCGATGGATTGACTCACGAGGTCTCCAGATCCCCTGGATTGGGGGTGCGGGGCACGCCTAGTGTGCAGGGTTCTGATCTGGAGTGCCACTGGGCAGAGAAGAGGCCAACTAAGCCTGCGGCCACGCCTGGGCTTTCTGGCCGTCGGTCACGGGGTCCGCTCCGTCCGCATCCTATGATCCCGACTCATACGGTCGAGTGGAGGATTTTCCGTGGACCTGTTTGCACCTTGCACGCTTGGCGAAGTGGATTTGAAGAACCGGGTGGTTATGGCGCCCATGACGCGCTGTCGGGCCCTTGGCAACATTCCGAATACTCTCATGGCGGAATACTACGGCCAGCGCGCTACAGCTGGGCTGATCATCACCGAAGGTGCCACACCGGCTCCAGAGGGTTTGGGGTATGCCCGGATTCCGGGCATTTTCAGTGCCGCTCAAGTGGACGGCTGGCGTCTCGTGGCCGACGCCGTCCGGGCGAAGGGCGGCCGAATATTCGTGCAGCTCATGCACACGGGCCGCGTGGGGCATCCTCTGAACCTGCCTGAGGGCGTGGAATTGCTGGCACCTTCCGCGGTCGCTGCCGCCGGAGAAATGTGGACCGATAGCCAGGGCATGCAGCCCCATCCCGTGCCACGAGGCATGACTGAGGAGGAAATTCACCGGTGCATCGAGGCCTTTGCGCAGGGCGCGCGGAATGCCCGGGATGCGGGTCTGGATGGCGTGGAACTTCACGGTGCCAATGGCTACCTGCTGGAGCAGTTCTTCCACCCAGCCACCAACCAGCGGACGGACGGTTGGGGTGGCGATTACGTGGGCCGGGGACGCTTCATTTTGAGCGTTGCCAAGGCCTGCACAAAGGCCATCGGCGGGGGGCGCGTGGGTCTCCGCCTCAGTCCCCACGGTGTTTTCAACGACATGGCTCCCTATGACGGAGTGGAGGAGGTCTATTCCTGGATGGCGGGGGAACTCAGCGCGCTCGGGTTGGCCTACCTGCACATTGTCGACCACAGTGCCATAGGTGCTCCGCCAGTTCCCGACAGCACGAAGGCCGCTATCCGGGCGGCCTTTAAGGGAAGCCTGATCCTCAGTGGCGGCTACGATCGTGCGCGCGCTGAAGCCGATCTCGCGGCGAACAAGGGTGAACTGGTGGCCTTCGGGCGCCCCTTCCTGGCCAATCCCGACCTTGTGGCCCGACTGCAGCAGAACGCCGCCCTCAATGTTCCCGACGCAGCCAGCTTCTACACACCGGGTGCAGGGGGCTACACGGACTATCCGGGGCTCTGAGGTTCTCCCACTGGCTCGATGGCTGAGCACCACCTCGGACTCTGTTGGAGGATGTAAGGAAAGGTCCTCCAGGTTTTAGTGAAGGGCGGCGCGGGATCCGAAAAATGCGGTGCCGATGCGAACCTGATCGCTGCCTGCGGCAATGGCTTCTTCCAAATCAGCGCTCATGCCCATACTGATGCGCAGGGGAAGGCCGAGGCGATCCTGCCATTCCTGCCGGAGGCGGGCCACCGCCGAAAACGCCTCGGTTTGGTCGGGTGGCGGGATCGCCATGAAGCCCTGCAAAGGAAGGCGCGGGTCGTCTCCGAGGGAGTCCAGAAGGGCCTGAAGATCCTCTTCCGCACAACCGCCCTGCTTGGTGGCCTCGCCCCAGAGATCCACCTGAATCCAGACCTTCCGGACCAGTCCCAGATCCTCGGCTACTTGGCGGAGACGGGTCGCGAGTTCCGGGCGGTCGAGGCTGACGATTTCCTGGAAGGATTGCAGGGCCTGCTTGGCTTTGTTCCGCTGAAGCGGCCCGGTCAGGACGAAGTCCAAATGGGGGAGTTCCTGCGCCTTGGCGCTTCCTTCCTGAACGTAGTTCTCGCCGAAACGCGAATAGCCCAGCTCACTAGCCTCCCGGATGAAGGCCAAGGGTTGGCGCTTTGAGATCGGGAGAATCTCGACGGACTCGGTACTTCGTCCGCAGGCATCACAGGCGGCCCTTACCCGAGCCTCGACCTCGCGGATGTGGTCGAGGCGTTCGATCATTGCTTGGGAGGGATGAACAGGACCCGCTGGCAGAACTCGCAGGGAATGGTCCCCTGTTCACGGAGTTGGGCAAGCAGGGGAATCCGGAGCTTGGTCCGGCACCCGCCGCAGTTTCCGTTATCCACAGGCACCACGGCCCGTCCCTGGCGCTGCAAGATGAGTTTGTTGAACCGGGAGAGCGCGGCGGGTTCGAGGCTGGCCTCGAGTTCCGAGCGGCGAAGCTGCTGCAGATCCCTGGCCGCGACCTGGTTCTCGTGTTCCGAGAGGAAGATCTGGTGAAGCTCGTCGAATTGGGCCCGGACCTGAAGGTGGCGGGCCTCGAGCTCCGCTGTTTCCTTTTCCAAGGCCGAAATCCGGGATCGAATTTCCTTCAAGGGCCTCGCAACGGCAGCCTTCTGACGCTCTCGGTCATCCAGTTCCCGAATGGCGGCGGTGTATTGGACTTTGTGGGTGGACTGCTTGACGGCGATTTTCGCGTGTTCTTGGAGTCTCTCAGCCAGCTTCAGTTCACCATCCAGCGACTCGTCCTTGGCTCTGGCATCGGCCAACTCCTTCGAGGCGCTCTCTTGGCGCTTGGTGATCGCCTTCAGTTCCGCATCAAGCGTTGCCATATCTGGGGGGAAGGCCGTCAGATCGCGCTGGATGGTCCGGAGATTCTCGTGGATGCCCTGCAGTTCCAGAAGGATGGGGAGCACGTTCATGCCTAAAGCATAAACCCGCCGGGTCGCTGGCGTTGGATGCAAATCCGTTTCAACGAAAGGAATGATAAATTGAAGAAAATATGCTTGCACAAGACTCATAAAATTAAATTACATTGTAGAATGGGCTTGACAGCGGGATGGAGTGCGCTAAATTAGCACTCGCTGGTAGTGAGTGCTAACAGCGGTCCCATCCCGGGACTCTTCCCATGGAGGTATTCATGAACATCACACCCCTTTATGACCGCGTCGTCCTCAAGCGCGTCGATGCAGCCGAAACCGTCAAGGGCGGCATCATCATCCCCGATACCGCCAAGGAAAAGCCCATGGAGGCCCTGGTCGTGGCCGTGGGTGAAGGCAAATTCGACGACAACGGGAAGCGCATTCCGATGTCCGTCAAGGCCGGCGACAAGGTGCTGATCGGGAAGTACAGCGGCACCGAGGTCAAGATCGACGACATCGACCATGTCATCGTTCGCGAAGACGAGATCCTGGCCATCGTCAAGTAATCACTTAACTCAAAAAAAGGAGATCCAGAATGTCCGCAAAATCCATTGTCTACGCCGAAGATGCACGCCAGGCGATCCTGCGCGGGGTGAACAAGCTCGCCGACGCTGTTCAGGTCACCCTGGGGCCCAAAGGTCGCAATGTGCTGATCGAGAAAAAGTTCGGTTCCCCGCTCATGACCAAGGATGGCGTCACTGTCGCCAAGGAGATCGAGCTCAAGGACCGCCACGAGAACATGGGCGCCCAGCTCGTGCGTGAGGTTGCCTCCAAGACCTCCGATGTGGCCGGTGACGGCACGACCACCGCCACCGTCTTGGCCCGCGCCATTTACAAGGAGGGCATCAAGGCCGTGGTCTCCGGTGCCAACACCATGGAGATCAAGAAGGGCATCGATCTGGCCGTGGCCGAGGTCGCCAAGGTCATCGACGAGCTCAAGAAACCCGTGGAAGGCAACGCCATCGCCCAGATCGGCACGATCTCCGCCAACGGCGACGAAGAAATCGGCAAGACCATCGCCGATGCCATGGCCAAGGTCGGCAAGGACGGCGTCATCACGGTGGAAGAGGCCAAGGGCCGTGAGACCACCATGGATGTGGTCGAGGGGATGCAGTTCGACCGCGGCTACCTGAGCCCCTACTTCGTGACCAATCCCGACCAGATGAAGGTCGAGATGGAGAATCCCTACATCCTGGCCTACGAGAAGAAAGTCTCCAACATGCGCGACCTCCTGCCCCTGTTGGAGCAGGTCGTCAACAGCCGTCGCCCCCTGGTGATCATCGCCGAGGATGTGGACGGAGAGGCCCTGGCCACCCTGGTGGTCAACAAGATCCGCGGCACCATCAACGTGGCCGCCGTGAAGGCTCCTGGTTTCGGTGACCGCCGCAAGGCCATGCTCGAGGACATCGCCACCCTGACGGGCGGCAAGGCCATTACCGAGGAACTCGGTCTCAAGCTCGAGAACCTCAAGCTCGAGGATCTGGGCACCGCCAAGAAAATCGTCATCGACAAAGAGAACACCACCATCATCGAGGGCGCTGGCGCTCACGAGGCCATCCAGGGCCGCGTGAAGCAGATCCGCAACCAGGTCGAGCAGAGCACCTCTGACTACGACAAGGAAAAGCT
>CAIPUA010000100.1 GCA_903868115.1 uncultured Holophagaceae bacterium | reverse complement strand
CCAATACCGTCTCAGGAGATGTTTGCTTGTGGATAGTTTCCAATATCTGTGGGGATCCAGACTCGACTCCGAGGCTAATCATTTGGCAGCCCGCTAGCCGCATTTTGCATAGCAATTCATCGTCCAAGCTGTCTGCACGGGTATCGCAACTCCACATGAAGTTCATTTTCTTCTCGATAATTGAATCGCAAATCGCAATTGTGCGCAGTCTATAGGCCGTGAAGGTGTCGTCCTTAATTGCAATGAAAGGTATGGGCAACCGGGCAAGCGCCTTCGTGAAAGTGTCGAGGCAGTTCCCGGCAGAATGAAAACGTAATTTATTGCCCCACGTGGTGGAACTACCACAAAAGGTGCATTTGCTTGGGCAGCCACGCGATGTTATGACCATATGGCTTGTGAAATAGTCGAAGGGTGATGCTAATGCATCAAGGTCATCGATGCGTTGGCGCATGGGCCCGATAGTCACCTCTTCACCGTTTCGCCATGCGGTACCAGGGATGCCTACAGCCGGTCGGCCAAGTTCTAGGCAATCGAGTAACTCCATGAATGTAGTCTCTCCTTCCCCAATTACCGCCGTGTCGATGTCTCGGAAATATCGCAAGGTGTCCAGTGGTAAAGCCGTGACGAACGGGCCGCCGGCCGTGATGTGCGCTTGTGGATGATGCTGTCGGATCAGCGCTGCGACGGCACCCATGCCGCGCCTGTTGCCGCTGAAAGCAGAGATTCCATAAACGTCGGCTTCGGTCTCGGCAATCAGCGCCACCACATCCCGCCAGGGGCAGGTGGAAAGGTTGTACACGCGAACATCATGCCCGGCACGTTTGGCCTGGGCGGCGAGCGTCAACAAGCCGTAGGTAATGGTCTGAAAACCTTCATCCAGATCACGATCGTTTCTGTCTCTGGGTGGGCCGAAAGGTGTTTCCAAAAGTGGATCACCGAGAGACGGTATTTGCCACGGTGGCGGGTATATCAGAATAATGCGTGGCTTTTTTGAAATCCCTGACTCCGCTTGCCCTGCCTCAAGTGAGTGCGATTCCGGCCTTGCTACCGCAGGGACAGTCGGTGCCGTGAAGTGATTCACTTGTTCTTTGGAGGTCGTGTCTTGATCGCGCGCTTCCACCAAGTTTGCCGCAGGGTATCGGGGACCCATCTCCAGATGGGTGTGCAGAACTAAGGGCGTGGTCAAGCGGCGTAGCGACTCTTTCCAGTCTCCTTTTGCGCTGAGCGACAGCCTGAAGTTTGCCATCGCCTCGTCCAACTGGCCCTGCTCCCGAAGGGTGACGCCCAGGTTGTAACGCGCCCCCGGTAAATCGGGTCTGATTGTCAGCGCACGTCGATAACTCGCTTCAGCGTCCGCGAATCGGACTTGTTCCTGGAGGGTGACGCCCAGGTTGTAATGCGCCTCTGGGTAATCCGGTTCTATCTCCAATGCCCGTCGGTAGCTGGCTTCAGCTTCCGAGTGCCGGCCTTGCTCCTGGAGGATGATGCCCAGGTTGTAATTCGCCCCCGCTAAATCGGGTCTGATTTCCAGCGCACGTCGATGGCTGGCTTCTGCGTCCGTGAGTCGGCCTTGCTCCTGGAGGGTAATGCCCAGGTTGTAATGCGCCTGCGCCAAATCGGGTCTTAGCTCCAGTGCACGTCGATAGCTGGCTTCTGCGTCCGCGAGTCGGCCTTGCGCCTGGAGTGTGTTGCCCAGATTACTATGTGCCTCGGCGTAATCCGGCCTGATCTCCAACGCCCGTCGATAGCTGGCTTCGGCCTCGGTCAACTGGCCCTGATTCTTGAGGAAGGCGCCCAGGCTGTTATCCATACGAACCTCCGGATACCGAGAGCCCAGCCCTCCATGCCCAGTGATATCATGTCCCCACCAAAGTTTCACTCGCAGTATGGGTTTCGGCGGATTTTTCAACTTCGGCGATTAGGTCAGGTTGATAGGACCCCATGGATCCAAATCGGGAGTTTCGTTCATGATTGACCCGACGCAAAGCAACTCCGAACCACCTCCCGACATTTCTTCGATGCTGGAGGAGGCCCTTGCTCTCCACGGCCAGGGCGCACTGGAGCCTGCCGAGGCTATTTACAGAAACATCCTTTCCCTTGACCCTAAACATTTTACAGCGGCGCATTGTCTCGGGATCATCCAGAATCAATGTGGCGACTACGAACGGGCGGCCAAAATCATTGAGGAGGCTCTCCGCATCAACCCCAGGTCTGCCTTAGCCCACTTTAATCTGGGCATCGCACTGTGGAATTTGAATCGGCCGGAAGACGCCTTGGCCCATTATCAGATTTCTCTCATCTTCAATCCTCGTGACGCCAATGCGCTGCTGAACCGCGCCACGGTATTGCAGGCCCTGGGTCGACAGGAAGAGGCGCTGGCCGGTCTGGAACAACTCCTGGCCCTTGAGCCAAATTCTCCAGAAGGACACCTGAACCGGGGCATCGTGCTTCACGGTCTCCTGAGGCTTGATGAAGCGCTTGCCAGTCTGGACCTTGCGATCTCCCTAAATCCGTACCTCGCCGAGGCTCACATGGTTCGCGGCAATGTCTTGTTCGCTTGTGCCTCTCGGGTTGGTGCCGTGCCTAAGTCTTCAATGCAATCCCACGGATGAATCTGAACACCGCTTCGTACCTGCCGCTGGTCCCCGCCATAGACCAGGATGGGCTCAATGGCGATGCCCGATGACCGGGCCTCCAGGGCCTCCTTCGCCTCCAGGAGGGACTTCAGCCACGAAGCGTCGAGGGTTCGTCCCGATTTGAACTCCACGAGGCGAGTGCGGTCGGGATCCTGGATGACGAGATCCACCTCCACCCCGACGACCTCCCGGTAGTGGAAGGCTGAAGCCTCCAGACCTTGGTGGAGATGCATCTTCATGATCTCCGACGCCACCCAGGTCTCAAAGATTGAACCCCTAGAGGGGTGGGTCTGAAGCTGTTGCGCGTTGCGGATTCCGAGCAGGTAGCAGGCCAGCCCGGTGTCGTAGAAGTGCAGTTTGGGAGCCTTCACCCAACGCTTCCGTAGGTTCGTGTGCCATGGCCCCAGGCGGAAGCACAGGAAGCTGCTCTCCAGCACAGAGAGCCAGGTCTTAGCCGTGGGTTGGGAGATACCCGCATCCGCACCCAGCCGGGAGAGGTTGAGCTCCTGCCCCGTGCTGCCCGCACAAAGACGGAGGAAGGTGGTGAAACTCAGTAAATCGCCGATATTGAGCACCTGCCGGACATCCCGCTGGACGTAGGTGGCGACGTAGTCCGCAAGCCATCGCTCAGGTGGGATCCCCCGATCATGGATGCGAGGGTAGGCTCCCATGAAGAGCGTGCTGAAGAGATCCTTGGGAGCGGACGGGAAACGGCGCAATTCCGCCAGCGTGGGCGGCAACAGGTGGAGAATCGCCGTGCGGCCTGCCAGGGACTGACTCACCGCATCACTCAGACCGAAATGCTGGGAGCCCGTGAGCACGAAGCGCCCAGGGGCTGGGTCATGATCGACCAGATCCTGGATGTAGCCGAGCAGTCCGGGCGCATGCTGGACCTCGTCGAGGACGGCGCCATTGGGGTATTG
>CAIPUA010000099.1 GCA_903868115.1 uncultured Holophagaceae bacterium | reverse complement strand
GAAAGCGCGTGGGCCGCATCCTCCAGATGGGGATGCAGCTTCTTGAAGAGGAGTTGGAGGGCGTTTTCGGCGGGCGTCGAAGAATCCATGGAAGAATTCTAGCGGCTCGGGGCTCTTCCAAAAGTACTCTCCAGCGCGACCCGGAAGATTCATGGCCCGGGTTGGCGGCATAAAACCTTGGCCCCCGGTCATCGTCTGGGATAATGACCCCAGGAGTCCCCCAATGAATCCTGAAGACATGCCCTCTCACGAGGTCCTGGATCCCGACACGATGCAACAACTGCTGGACCTGGATGACGGTGAACTGGGCCTCATTCGTGAAATGTACGAACTCTTTCGGGATGATACGCCCCCGCGCATCGTTCTCCTGGAGGAGGCCATCCGTTGCGATGATCGCGAGCAGATGGGCGATACCGCGCACGCAGTCAAGGGCGCCGCCAGCACCATGGGCGCCCCCAAGGTGCGCGCCTTCGCCCAGGCGCTGGAAGCCGGCAGCCGATCCGGGGACTTCGCCGAAGCGCCCGCGGACCTACTGGCGAAACTGAAAATCGCCTTCGCCGAAGCCTTGGCGGCGCTGGAGAGGTTCATCGCGGAGCAAGCGTAGGTCCCGCCTCACCTCCGGGGCCGAGGCGATGATTCCTTGTAAATTCCACCAGCAATGGCATACTGAAATGCTCGGGTAGGTGTGTATCCTACCTGATCGTTTTTTACCTATATCCCTTCCGGGGCACCCATGCACCACTCCCGACAGAAAGGCTTCTCCCTGCTGGAACTGCTCGTCGCCATGACCATTCTGGCGGTCTTGGGCACCATCGGTTTCGTCCAGTTCAAGAAGAACACCGCGCAGGCCCGCCACATCAAGGCAAAGAGCTATGTCGAAACCGTTGGCAACGGCCTGGACCAGTACTACCTCAAGCATGGCGTTTTCCCTGATCTGGGTAGCTACGAGGCCATGGTGGAAGCCAATTCTCCCTTGGTTAAGCAGCATTTCATTCCCACGAACACGCCTGCCAAGGATCCCTGGGGCCAGCCCTACGAGGGCACCGCCACGAAGGCCAACTACACCCTGAAGTGTGCCGGCGATCCCTCCCATCCTGATGAATTTGGTCCCTTCGTGATCGAGCCGGGCAAGTACTCGGATGCGACCCAGTCCGCAGGTCCGGCCCAGGGTGGCGCGCCTGCCGGAGGGGCGCCGCAATGATCGAACTCGCTAAACTCGGCGCCGAGGGCCTTCGTCTGGAAGGCACTGAAGCGTCGCTGCCCCTGGAGGGCAAGGAGGCCCTGCGGGATCTCCACTGGAGCCTCTTCGTGCTGCCTTCGGGGGCCGATGTGTTCCTAGAAATCCGTGGGAGGGCAACCTGGGACTGCACCTGCTCGCGCTGCCTGGAACCCTTCGATCAGGAACTCCAGATCACGAGCCAATTCCTGGGAAGCAAGGATCCCGAACTGGTTGCCCGAGGCTCCCATGCCCTGGGTACTCAGGATCTGGATGTGGTCTTCCTGCCCGAGACGGTAATCGATGAACTCACCCAGGTGCGTGAACAGTTCCTGCTCCATATGCCCATGCACCCCCTGTGCAAGGATGAATGTCAGGGACTCTGTCCCAGATGTGGTAAAAATTGGAACAAGGGTCGCTGCAACTGTCCCCCCGAGTCGCCGAAGGAACCCAGCGCACTCGCCAAAGCTCTATCCGGGTTGAAATTGACGTTTGACAACCCCGCCCCAGGTGCCGAGTCCGCCTCCCGCGTTCGCGAAGCGGATGCCGGGAAACTTGACCTGGAACTCTGAAACCCGACACTACCCGAGGTCCCCATGCCGAATCCCAAGCGACGCCACTCCCGCGCCCGACGTGACCGCCGGCGCACCCACGACTCCCTGGACACCATGAGCTCCAGCACCTGCCCGAACTGCAACGTGCCCAAGATGCCCCATCGCGTGTGCCCCTCCTGCGGGTTCTACCGTGGCAAACAGGCGGTCCGGACCCAGCAGACGGTCTGAGCGCAATCGGGTGGACGCCCCCTTGCTCTACCGGATCGCCTTGGACGCGATGGGAGGCGATCACGCCCCTCACGCCACCTTGGATGGGGCCTGCCTCGCCTTGGCCAAGCACGAGGATTTATTCCTGCTGCTGGTCGGCGACGAGGCGAAGCTCCGGCCGCTCCTCAAGCACCATGGCCTCGTGGGCGAGCTTGCGGAACGGATGGAAATAATCCATGCCGTCTCTGTGGTCACCATGGAGGACAAGCCCACCTCTGTGCTCAAGGACAAGAAGGATAGTTCGATCCGGGTAGCCACCCAGCTCGTGCGCGAGGGTAAGGCGGATGGTGTGGTCAGCATGGGCAACACAGGGGCCGCCATGGTGGCCTCCGTCATGGTCCTTGGAACCCTGGACGGTGTGGACCGACCCTGCCTGGCCGGTGTCATGCCGAATCTGAAGAGCCGACCCACGGTGCTCCTGGATGTCGGGGCCAACGTGGATAGCAAGCCCGAGCATGTGGCCCAGTTCGCGCTCATGGGTGCCGTCTATTCCGAGGAAGTGCTTGGCGTGGAACACCCGCGCATCGGTCTGCTCAGCGTGGGCGAGGAAGAGACCAAGGGCAACGAGACCACCCGTGCTGCCGCGCTGCTCCTCCGGGAGCTGGATATCAACTTCGGTGGGAACGCCGAGGGCCGGGATATCTGGAACGGCCGGTTCGATGTGGTCGCCTGCGATGGTTTTGTAGGCAACGTGGTCGTGAAATCCTCCGAGGCGCTCGCGGAAGGCATCGTGCGCGGCCTCCGGGACAGCATCAATCAGAGCCTGCGAGCCAAATTGGGCGGTCTGCTCGCCAAGGGCGCCATGAAGAGTTTCATGAAGAAACTCGACTACGCCGAATACGGCGGTGCGCCGCTGCTGGGCGTGAAGGGCGTCTCCATCATCGGCCACGGGCGCAGTGAAGGCCGGGCCGTGGCCAACGCCATCCGCGCAGCCTTGCGCGCCTGTGAACACCGAGTGAACGAGCACATCCAGGCCTCGCTGCATCGGCTGCTGCCCAACGGCGAAGGGCGCTGAGGCGCCGTCCAGTCTTGCAACCCCGGCCCCGCGCCGGGGTTTTTTTTGAAACAATCGCAACAGCCCCGGAGTCTCCATGAAGTACAAGCGCATCCTCCTGAAGCTGTCCGGCGAGGCCCTCATGGGTGAAATCAAGGGTGGCATCGATCCGGTCGTGGTGACGATGGTCGCGAACCAGGTGAAGGCCATCCAGGAACTCGGCATCGAGATCGGCCTCGTGATCGGCGGCGGCAACATCTTCCGCGGTGTGGCGGGTGCCACCAAGGGCATGGATCGCGTCACGGGCGATCATATGGGCATGCTCGCCACCATGATCAACGCCCTAGCCCTGCAGGATGCCCTGGAGCAGAAGGGCGTGCAGACCCGTGTGATGAGCGGCATCGAGATGCCCAAGATTTCTGAAAGCTACATCCGGCGTCGCGCAGTCCGTCACCTGGAAAAGGGCCGCGTCGTCATCTTTGGCGCGGGTACCGGCAATCCCTATTTCTCCACTGATACCGCAGCCGCGCTGCGCGCCAACGAGATCGCGGCTCAGGTGGTGATGAAGGCCACCAATGTGGATGGTGTCTACAGCGCCGATCCCCGGGTGGACCCCGCAGCGACCAAATATGATCGGGTGAGCTACCAGGAGGTCCTGGAGCGAGGCCTGAAGGTCATGGATGCCGCGGCCATCGCCCTTTGCATGGAAAACAGGCTGCCCATTCTGATCTTCGACATGAACAAGCCCGGCAACCTGCTCGCCGCCGTGAACGGCGATACCATCGGCACGCTGGTGGGGTGACCATTTTTTGGGGAACGCTCCATGACCAATCAGCTCGATCCGGACGATATCCATCTCCCCGAGAATGCCTTCCGTGAACTCGCTCCGGGCGAGGTGTACGAGCCGGTGGTGAAGGCCCATGAGAGCGTGGCGGAAGTGACCCTCCGCAGCGTGGTGTCGGGCTTCCTCTGGTCCATTGTCTTCAGCGCGGCGGCCACCTACATCGCTCTGAAACTGGGGCAGGGCATCGAATCGGCCATTCCCATCAGCATCCTGGCGGTAGGCTTCTCGGCTTTCGCCATCAAGTTCATGAAGGCCCGGGGTTCAACGCTACTGGAGAACGTGAACATCCTGGCCATCGGTGCCACCAGCGGCATCATCGCCGGGGGCAGCGTCTTCGTAATGCCCGCGGTGCACATCCTCGATTTGAAGACCAGCTTCTGGCAGATCTTCCTGGTGCCATTGTTGGGCGGCATCCTCGGAGTATTCTTCCTGGCGCCCTTCCGCCGCTATTTCGTGCGGGATCTCCACGGCAAGCTGCCCTTCCCCGAGGCCACCGCGACCACGGAGATTCTCGTCGCGGGGAAGCGCGGCGGCGCCAGCGCCATCGTTCTCACATATTCGGCGCTGCTTGCGGCGGCCTTCGACTTCATCGGTCCCGCCATGAAGGGTTGGGCCGAGAACTTCAGCACGGCCTCCATCGGCGCGCTGCAGGGTTTCAACCAGAAGTTCAAGGGCATCTTCAGCATGAACACCGCCGCGGCGGTGATGGGCCTGGGCTACATCATGGGATTGGACTACGCCGCCATCATCATGGCGGGGAGCATGCTCAGTTTCCTCGTGCTGGTGCCGCTCTTCGCGCATCTGGGTGCCTTCATTCCCGGTGCCATTTCCGCGGGCGCCGCGCCGCTGGCATCCATGCCTTTCGACGAGATCTTCGCCAACTACGTGCGGCCCATCGGCATCGGCGGCATCTTCGCCGCGGGCATCATCTCCATCCTCAAGATGTCGCCCGTCATCGGGAAGGCCTCGAAACAGGCCATCGGCGAACTGCTCCTTCTGCTCAAGGGCGACGCCCAACCGGGTGAGGATCTTCGCACGGATCGCGGAATTCCAATGTCATTGAACATGGTGGGCATCCTGGCCGTCGGGCTCGCCATCTTCCTTTACTTCCGTTTCTCCGTGCTGGCGATCGAACCGCGCGCCACCTACCTTGCCCTCATTTCCACGGCCCTGACGCTGGGCATCAGCTTCCTCTTCGCGGCGGTCAGCGCCTGGGCCGTGGCCATGATCAGCATCACGCCCATCAGCGGGATGACGCTAACGACGCTCATTGTCACGGCCGTGGCGTTGTCCGCCGCGGGACTGGCCGGCAAGAGCGGCATGCTGCAGGTGCTGCTGGTGGGCGGGGTGGTTTGCACGGCGCTCTCCATGGCCGGTTCGCTCGTCACCCAGTACAAGATCGGCTATTGGCTGGGTGCCACGCCCCGCAAGATCGAGATCGGCAACATCGTCGGCAGTATCGCCGCCTCCCTGGCCACCACGGCGGTGATCATCCTCATGGCCAAGGTCTACGGTTTCTCGCCCTCCGCGGCGCATCCGAATCCGCTGCCCGCGCCCCAACCCAATGCCATGGCGGCCGTGCTGCGCGGTGTTTTCGGAGGCGGCGGCGCGCCGTGGTTCCTGTATGTGCTGGGCGCCTTGGTGGCCGCGGCGGTGGAGATGTGCGGGATTTCGGGCCTTGCCTTCGCCATGGGCATGTACCTGCCGATGGAACTGAACAGTCCCTTGGTGCTGGGCGCGGCGGTGGCTTGGTTCGTTCAGCGCTCCAGCAGGAACGAGAAACTCGCCAAGGCCCGCCACGAGAAGGGCACGCTCATCGCCAGTGGGTTCATCGCCGGCGGCGCCCTGGTGGGTGTGCTCTCGGCCCTGCTGAAATTCATCGAGGACTCTGCCAGCGTCCACATCGTCCCCGATGTGACGACCTGGGGCGGCTTCGGCCGCTGGGCGGGCGCCTGGGGCAACTGGAACGGCTTGGCCATTTTCCTGGTGCTGGCGGGTTGGCTTTACTGGGTTTCCTGCCGAGAGAAGGAAGCCTGAGGTGAAGTCCGGTCTCCGCTACCACCACCTGGGCTTGCCCACCACCGAACCTCGCCCGGGGGAAACGCACATTCCGCATCTCGGCATTCATGTGGTGCCCTTCGATTCGAACCCCTTCGGCATCGAATGGATGCGCTTCGAGCCTCAATGCAAAGTGCCGGACATCGTCCGAAATGTCCCTCATCTCGCCTTCGAAGTGGATGACCTGGAAGCGGCGCTGGAAGGCGAAGAGGTCATCATTCAGCCCAATTCCCCATCAGATGGTGTGAGGGTGGCCTTCATCCTTAGCCATGGGCTGCCGGTTGAATTCCTGGAATACGAAACCCCTCCCGTGCCAAGGTAAGAGATCCATTTTTCGCATTGAATCCCTTAGGAGTCTGCATGTCCAACGAACCAGAAGCCACGGTCATCAAGGGTCTGCCGGAAAATGCCCGGCGACCGCTGAACGAAGGCGAGGCCTATGTTCCCCTGGTGCCTCAGGACGGCGTGCCCGAGGTGACGCCCCGCAGCGTGGCCCTCGGGCTGATCTTCTGCGCCATCTTCTCCCTGGCGGCGGCCTATCTGGCCCTGAAGCTGGGTCAGGGCATCGAAGCGGCCATCCCCATTTCCATTCTCGCCGTGGGGCTCAGCCGCTTCTATGCGCGGCGCAGCACGATCCTCGAAAATGTCATCATCCAGAGCATCGGGGCCAATTCCAGCCATGTGGTCTCGGGTGCGGTGTTCACGATTCCGGCCCTTTACATGCTGGCCGCAGAACCCGGCAGCGGGGTGGCCTATCCCACCCTGCTCCAGGTGACGCTGGTGAGTTTCCTGGGCGGCTGCATCGGCATCCTCTTCCTGGTACCCCTTCGGTACTACTTCATGGTGGAGAACCATGGCGAATTCCCTTGGCCCGAGGCTACCGCCACGACCGAAATACTCGTGACGGGTGAGAAGGCGGGCAACCACGCCAAGGTCCTCGCGGTGGCGGCCGGCATCGGCGCCCTCCACGACGGGTTGGTGGGCCTGTTCCGCGCCATGGCCGAGAACATCCGCCTCAAGCATGTGTGGGTCGGGGATCAACTGGACAAGCAGTTCCTGCACTTCAATTTCCTGAACAGCGCCGCCACTCTCGGTATCGGCTACATCATCGGATTGCGCTACACGGCCGTGATGGCCGCGGGCTCGGTGTTCAGCATGTTCGTCCTGGTGCCCCTGGTGCATGCCGTGGGCCAGCACGCCCCCGAGGTGCTCCTGCCAGGGCGAATTCCCATCGGGCAGATGGTTCCCATGCAGGTCTTCTCGGCCTATGTCCGCATCATCGGCGTGGGTGCCATCGCGGGCGCCGCCATCATGGGTGTACTCAGTTCCATGCCCAGCATGATCCGCTCCATCAAGAACAACCTGGAAGGCCTCAGGCACCAGGACACCCGCTCCGCAACGACCGTGGCGCGGCCCGAGCGCAGCATCGCGCTGCCGATGATCGGCATCGGGCTGGTGATCACCGTGCTCGCCACCTTCCTCTTCTTCACCTTCGGCATTGGGATTCAGAAGGCCTTCGTACCGGCCCTCGTGGGCACCCTGCTTGTCACGGTCATCGCCTTCTTCTTCGCCCCCGTGGCAGCTCGCGCCATCGCCACCATCGGCACCAATCCCATCAGCGGCATGACGATGCTCACGCTCATCATCACGGGCTTCGTGATGCTCAAGCTGGGCTTCAGTGGCGGTGTGGGTGCGTTTACGACCATGATGGTCGGAGGCGTCGTGTGCACCGCCCTGGCGGCGTCGGGTGCCTTCAGCACCGATCTCAAGATCGGCCACTGGATTGGCGCCACGCCCGCCAAACAGATCGCCTGGAAGTTCGTCGGCACGCTCGTGGCCGCCATCTTCTGTGGGGTTGCGATGTATGTTCTCTCCCGCCCCGAAGGCGGCGGTGCCGGAACGGCCTTCGGCAAGACCATCGCCGCGCCCCAGGCTGGCGCCATGAAGGCCATCCTGGAAGGTGTTTTTGGTACGACCTCCATGCCCTTGCGCTGGTACTGCTTCGGCCTCGGCGTGGCCCTCAGCGTGGTGCTGCGCATGGTGGAACTGCCGGCCTTGGGCTTCGCACTGGGCATGTACCTTCCCATCGAACTGAATACGCCGCTCTTCCTGGGTGGCCTGCTCTCCTATTGGGTGAACCGTCCCAAGGCAGGCACGAACGAAGCCGACGCCAAGGAGCGGGAAAATCGGGGCGTGATCCTCGCCAGTGGCCTGATGGCCGGTGGGGCCATCATGGGCGTCCTCATCGCGGCACTGAAGTTCAAGTGGGAGAGTGGCTTCCCGCTCTTTTCCTATGTCCGGGACCTGGCCGATGGTTCGGAGGTGAAGGTCAGCGGTCTCTTTTCCTCCATGGTGGATGGCCCCGCCGCCGAGCGTCTGGGCATCCTGGCACTCGTGGCCCTCAGCGCCTATGTGGTGGTCTACAGCCGCCGCGCCAAGGCTGCGGAGTAGGCAAACCGGTATTCACGCAGGGCTGCCGAGAATCTCCTCCAGAATCTCCTGGAGCCTCTCCAAGCTGATCGGCTTGGCCATGGCGGCCCGCGCCCCCAGTCGCTTGGCGAGCTGCAGATAGGAATCGGGAACTTCTCCGCTGATGGCGATCAAGGGAATTTCGGAGTGATGCGTGTGAAAGTACTGGATCACTTCCAGACCGTCCATGTCCGGCATCACCATGTCGGTGATGACGAGAGCCGGGATGAAAGCATCCTCATTCATGATCTTGAGAGCCTTCACACCGCTTTCGGCTAGCCGGATTTCGTGGCCGAGCTTCTCCAGACACACCCGAAGAGTTGTCCTTTGGAGAGAATCATCGTCGATGACCAGGATTCGGCACATGGGGAACTCAAAATGAATTATTATATATTCGATTCGATTTTACATCACGGTTATTCATGTTCCGATTTCACATTTGGTAAGGTAGGCGCCCCTACCTCAGCCTAGCCTTCCGGGTTCCATCCTTCCAGCGCAAATCCAGGTCGGTGTCCGAAGGTAGGGCTTCGGAAGATGTGACCGGCCTGCCGCTCCCATCCGTCACCAGCACGAACCCGCGCTCCAGCGGGCCCGTGGGATCCAGTCCTCCGAGGCGCGCACCCAAAACGGCGAGGCGTCCGGCGCGGGTCTCCAGGACACGGGTGGTGGCGGGGCTGAGCCGCTGCTGGGCCTGGCGAATGCGCGAGAAATCGGCCTCCCCGGCCGCGAGGCTCGCAGTGTGCAGGAGTCGTTGGCGCAGCAGGGCAAGGCGGTTCGTGGCCTGATCCAGACGGCGCTGGGGGTGGGCCAGGTGCAGGCGCTGGCCAAGCTTCCCCAGGCGATCCTGGGTGGCGATCAGGGGAGCACAGCGGAGCAGACCGCGATCCACGAGCAGGTTGAGGGTGGTCTCGAACCCTCGCAACCGCCAATCCAGCTTGGCGATCAGGGCCTGGGTGCGCTGCTTCAGCTCACTGGAAAGCTGTCGTCGATCGGGGGTGGCCAGTTCGGCGGCCTGACTGGGCGTCGCCGCACGCAGGTCCGAGGCAAGGTCCACCAGGGTCGTGTCGATCTCGTGGCCCACGCCCGTCGCTATGGGGATGCGGCAGGTGGCCACGGCCCGCACCAGTTCGGGATCGTTGAAACCCCAGAGATCCTCGAGGCTGCCGCCACCCCGCACCATTAGGATCGCGTCGCAGCCCCAGAATTCGTCCTGGAGTTCCTGGAGGGCCAGGAGGTTTTCGGGGACGCAGCGCTCGCCCTGGGCTGCCGCCGGGGCCACGAGAATGTCGATTCCAGGGGTCCGGCGCTGGGTAACTTCCAGCACATCGCGCAGCGCGGCGCCGCCCAGAGCTGCGATGATCCCCAGTCGCTTCGGGAAGCGGGGCAGGGGGCGCTTGGGGCCGTCGAAGAGGCCCTCGGCGCGCAGTTCCGCCTCCAGTTGACGAAGGCGCGCCTGAAGATCGCCAACGCCCGCCAGTTCGCAATGGGTGATGGCAAGCGTGAGGCTGCCGCCCGCCACATAAAGATTCAGGCTGCCTTTCAGGACGACCCGCTGGCCGTCCCTGGGAATGTGCTTCAGAAGACGCTGCTGTCCAGCCCACACCGCGCATTGAAGGGCGGCGCCCTCCTCCTTGAGCGTGAAGTACCAGTGGCGCCCCGAGCCCCGGAAATTGCTCACCTCGCCCAGCACGCAGACGGCGGCAAAGGCCGGTTCCAGCTTCGCCTTGATCTGCTCGAGCAGGCGTTTCACTGAGATGGGAGCGGGTTCGGCCATGGCCCATGATCCCACGGGAAATCTGCCATCATGGATTCACACTCTTTGGAGTCCACCATGAAGGCGTTTTTCAAGTCGTTCTTCGCGTCCCTGATGGCCCTTGTGGTCTTCATGGGGCTGGGTTTCGTGTTCCTCATTGGGATATTGGCCTCCATGGGGTCGAGCACCCCGAAGGTGCCGTCCAAGGCCGTGCTGGTCTTCGATCTCTCCCAGCCCATCCCGGATTCAGCCCAGGAGGCGGGCCCGGGTGCGGCCATCCAGAAGGTCATGCAGGGCGGCGGAGACGAAGGCACGCCGCTGCCCGTGCTCCTCGATGCTTTGGATCGTGCCGCCAAGGATTCGGCCATCAGCGGCCTCTTCCTCACGGGCAATGTGCAGTCCGCGGGTTATGCCAGCGGCCCGGCGGCCCTCAGGGAACTGCGCGAAGCCATCCAGCGCTTCAAGACAAAGTCCGGCAAGCCCGTCATCGCCTACAACCTGGGGTACGCCAAGAAGGATCTCTACCTCTGCGCGGGTGCCACCACTATCTACGTTCACCCCATGGGCGGTGTTGATGTGACGGGTCTCGTTGCTGAACCGATGTTCCTGGCGGGCGCCTTCAAGAAATACGGCATCGAGATGCAGATCACCCGCGTGGGCAAGTACAAGAGCGCGGTGGAGCCCTTCTTCCTCGAGAAGATGAGCGATGCCAATCGTGAACAGACGCAGATGTACCTGGGCGATATCTGGGACGAATGGAAAATCACCGTGGCGTCCGACCGTAAGCTGAAGCCCGAGGACATTCAGAAGCTGGCCGATGAAAAGGGCGAAGTGCTTAGCCCGGAAGCGCTGCAAGCCAAGCTGGTGGACAAGGTCGCCAACTTCGACGAAGTGCTGGAGGAACTCAAGAAACTATCTGGCAAACAGGCCAAGGACAAGGACTTCCCCCAGATCAACATGGACACCTACGTCAAGATTCCCGGGGAATCGGCCAAGGGCAAGCACCGCATCGCCGTCGTCTATGCGGAAGGCGAGATCGTGGATGGCGAGGGTGCGGGGAACCAGATCGGCGGCGAGCGTCTGAGCCGCGAATTGCGCAGGTTGCGCCTGGACAAGAACGTGAAGGCCATCGTGTTCCGCGTGAACAGCCCCGGTGGCAGCGCCTCGGCCTCGGAGTTCATCCAGCGAGAAGTGATCCTGGCCAAGGCCGCAGGGAAGCCAGTCGTGGTCTCCATGGGCTATGTGGCGGCCTCCGGCGGCTACTGGATCAGCACCTATGCCGACCGCATCTTCGCCGAACCCAACACCATCACGGGCTCCATCGGCGTCTTCGGCACCCTGCCCAATGTAAAGAAGTTGGCCAACGAGCACGGCATCACCTGGGATAGTGTGCAGACCGGCAAGCTGGCGGCTCCTTCGCTGGCCCGTCCCCGCACCCCCGAGGAACTGGCCCGCATCCAGATCATGGTGGATGACATCTACGACCAGTTCCTGACCAAGGTCGCCGAGGGCCGCAAAATGAAGAAGGAGGCCGTGGCCGAAATCGCCCAGGGTCGCGTATGGTCCGGCAAGGCTGCGCTGAAGCTCGGTCTCGTGGACGAACTGGGTGGTCTCCGGGATGCCATCACCTGCGCCGCGAAGCTGGCCAAGATCGAGAACGACTACCGTGTGGACAACCCCGAGGCGCCCAAGGAACCGATCGAGAGACTGCTGAAGGCCCTCAACAAGGGCGAGAAGCGCAGGCTTGTGAAGCAGGGCCCAGTCGATGAACTCAAGGCCCAACTCGAGCGTTCTTTCGTCATGCTCCAGTCCCTGAACGATCCCCGCGGCGTGTATGCCCGGATGCCCTTCGACCTGAACCTGAGGTAGCTTTTTCGCGAGTAAACAGAAGCGCCCCGTAGCAGCGGAGCGCTTCCGGTAGGTTTTTCGACCAGTCTACGCCGAAGGTCCCGCCGAACTTCGGGTCAGCACGGCGCATCTGAACATAGATTCAGCCCTCGCCGAGGTTCGTGATTGCTTCCGTGCGAGTATTCAGGAGCCTGTCGATGCGTCGCGTTCTTCCGGCCATTGCTTTACTCGCACTGCTGGCCTGTTCCGGCAGACCGGAATGCACCTCCGATGTGCGCCCAGGCGCCCGGGTGGAGACCCTCCGGACGATCGCCTTCAATCCTCGAGAAGTGGCCTGGGTGTCAGAAGGTCAGCGTCCCGTGCGAGCGGAAAGCCTGAAACGCCTGGTCCAAGAAACCCTGGAGGCGCAGGGCTTCCGGGTGGTGGCACCCGAAGCCGCGGATATGTGGGTGGATGTAATCGCCATGAAGCCGGACAAGGGCGGCGGATCTCGGGGAACGGGGAAAACCGGAGCCAGCGCTCACGGGGGAGGCCGATCGGGCGGTGGCAAGTCTGGGGGCGGCATGCGGGGCGGGCAGGGTGCGGAGCGAGATCGGACAACTCACCCCGCTGCCGACGAGTCGTGCGGCGGAAATGCGCTGAATCGTCAGGATTGGCGCATACAAAACAACCAGGACCGAGTGACAAACCGCAGAGAAAGGCTTCAGCCTTTTCCCGGGGTCCTTCACTCAGTTCTGGTTCGTTTCTAGAAAATCTGTTCCAGCAAATCGATCAAATAAACGACGCAGCCGTGTACGAACTGGGATCTATCGATCGATGGCGACCGCTTCAGATCTTGGTGACGTTGGTCGCCTGGGGGCCCTTCTGGCCCTGGCCCGTATCGAAGCTGACGCGCTGATTCTCGTCGAGCGACTTGAATCCAGAACCCTGGATCGCGGTGTGGTGAACGAACAGGTCCGCACCGCCCCCATCAGGGGTGATGAAGCCGAAACCCTTTTCGGCGTTGAACCACTTGACTGTGCCTTGACTCATGATGGATCCCTGAGATTCGCCTGGGAAGGTTAAACGCGATGACATTCCCCAGGCAGAAATCGTCATTGCTGATGGTGATGAGTTCACGACCCCATATGGATCGCTTCATCCAGGATGATCGGACTTTTCCTGGATGTCTCTGTTTATTTCAAGCCACGGACGAATTTCCTTTGCGGGCCTTGCCGCCTCGATCCAAGAAAACCTTGTCCTAAACGGATGAGGCCCCCTGTGCGGGGGCCTCGTTGGGTCCGAAAAAAGCCTACGGTTCGCGCTCTGCCTTGGCGAAAGCGTCGGCCAGGGTTGCCTTTTTGAAGGGTTCCATCTTAGCCTTGGCTTCGTCCATCTCGCCGCGCTCGGCATCCATTTCCTGCTGTTTCACGGAAAGGCCAATGCGGTGCTCGGTGGGATCCAGTTTGACGATTTTCATCGTCAGATCCTGGCCCACGGCGAATTCCTTCTGGATATCCTCGACGCGCTTGCGGGCGATCTCGGAGACATGCACCAGGCCTTCGATCCCTTCGCCGAGATCGACGAAGGCTCCAAAGTCAGTGATTCGAGCGATCTTGCCTGTAATGACGGCGCCCACATGATGCTGTTCGAAGAAGATCTCCCAGACATTGGGCTCCATGTGCTTGACGCCCAGGCTCATGCGCTGCTGGAGGGGATCCAGGCTCAGGACCTTGGCGGTAACACTATCGCCCTTCTTCACGATCTCGCCGGGGTGCTTGATCTTCTTGGTCCAGCTGAAGTCGGACACATGGATCAGACCGTCGATGCCCTCTTCGAGTTCAACGAAGGCGCCGAATTCGGTGATGTTGCGCACGGTGCCCGTCACGATCTGACCGGGGACATACTTCTCGGCGATGGCCATCCAGGGATTGGGGGTGATCTGCTTCATGCCCAGGGAAATGCGGCGGTTATCGGTATCCACGGCCAGGATGATGGCTTCGACCTGGTCGCCCAGATTCACCATGCCCTTGGCGGACTTGACCTTCTTGGTCCAGGACATCTCGGAAACATGCACCAAGCCTTCGACGCCGGGCTCAAGCTCAACGAATGCGCCGTAGTCCGTGATGGAGACCACCTTGCCCTTGACCGTGGCTTGGACAGGGAAGCGTTCCTCGACGGTGAGCCAGGGATCCGCGAATTTCTGCTTGTAGCCAAGGCTGACGCGCTCGGTGTCTTTGTCGTACTTGAGGATCGCGACTTCGACCTTGTCGCCCACCTGGAACATCTCGCTGGGGTGGTTCAGGCGACCCCAGGACATGTCGGTGATGTGCAGCAGGCCGTCCACGCCGCCCAGATCAATGAAGGCGCCGTATTCGGTGATGTTCTTGACCTGACCCTCGACCAGTTTGCCTTCCTCGAGGCCGGCCAGCGTCTCTTCCTTCATGGAGGCGTTGATGGTCTCCAGGAAGAGCTTGCGGGAGAGCACGATGTTGCCCCGGCGGCGGTTGACCTTGATGACCTTCATATCGAAGGACTTGCCGAGGAAGGGATCCAGGTTGCGGACGGGCTTCGTGTCCACCTGGCTGCCTGGCAGGAAGGCTCGGATGCCGATATCAACGGCGAGGCCGCCCTTGACCTTCTCGAGCACCACGCCGTGGACGGTGAAGTTGGCCTTGAAGGCCTTCTCGACCTCGTCCCAGATCTTCATCTTCTCCGCGCGGTCGCGGGAAAGGCGCACGTTACCGTTGGAGTCTTCAAGGTGCTCGACGAGCACTTCGACAACCTCGCCGACCTGGACACCCTGGGTGCCATCGGGGTTGTTGAACTCGTCGATATTGACCGTGCCCGAGCCCTTGTAGCCGATGTCCACGATCACATCCTTGCCGCGGATCTCGACCACCACGCCCCGCACGACCTGTTCCTCGCGCAGCGCCCGGGTCTCGCCCTGCAACCCGGCCATGAACTCCAGGCTTTCTGGGGACTCGTCCCCGATCAGCGAGGCATCAAGCACGGTTATGCCGCCCATCTGCTTGGTAGCCTTGCCTTTGATGAGAGAAGATAGTTTGGACATTCAGTCCACCTCGATGAGTTGCCCCCTCCTATAGGGGCTGGAATCCCGGCACATGCGTCCGGCAGAACGATCAGCCTACCCTGGAGATGGCTTGAAATCCAAGGAAAAGTCTGACTGGGAGGGTCCAGCTTGCAGGATCTTCTGGTCCCACCGGGGAACAGTTGCCAATGGAACTGACTCTGATTGTGGAGAAGGTGAGGTAGCCGTCATGGTTGTATAGATCGGTACACCGGTTCGATGGAGGCCATCCACAGATCTTGTGAGCCCCCTTTGTCACTTGGGAGGAATTCCATGGAAGCCATTGAATTCAAATATTTCGACCGATACACCGCCGAAATTGCCAACGAGGACGCCAGCCAGGTGATTCCTCTGCTGCAGGTGGTGCAGGAAAAACTCGGCTTCGTGCCCGAGGAGGCCATTGCCGAAATCAGTGAAATCACGGGCGCAGCCGAAAGTGATGTCTATAGCGTCCTCACCTTCTACAAGCAGTTCCGCATGCACCCCCCGGGCAAATACCTGATCAAGGTCTGCGACGGTACGGCCTGCCATGTGATGGGCGCTACTACTCTGCTGGATGTCCTGGTGGATGAATTGAAGCTGGATTCGGGCGACACGACGAAAGATGGGCTCTTCACCCTGAGCCCCGTGGCCTGTCTGGGTTGCTGCTCCCTGGCACCCGTGATCACGGTGAACGAGGAGACTTTTGGTGGTCTCACACCCCAGAAGGTTCGTCGGATTCTGAAAGATGTGCAGCGCAAAGAAAGGGCCAACCCATGAAGACGATCACGGTGGGGATGGGGACCTGCGGTGCGTCGGCCGGGTCCGCGAAAGTTTTCGCAACCCTCAAGGCCCTCACTGAGCCCCATGGTGCCGAGATCAAACTGAGTTCCACGGGTTGCATGGGCATGTGTTACCGTGAGCCGCTGGTGGAAGTGGATGACGGCGAAAACCGGGTTCTTTACGGTGATGTCACCGAAAAGCTCGCTCAAGAGATCTTCGAAAGCCACATCCTTGCCAACACTCCCCTCAAGAAGCACACCGTGCTTCTCAATTCCAAGGAAGGGCCGGAATGGCCATTCCTTGAACGCCAGGTCAAGATCGTGTTGCGGAATTGCGGCTTCATCGATCCCGACAGCATCGGGGACTACGAGACCCGGGATGGCTACAGGGCCATCAAAACGGTGCTCAGGGAGATGAGCCCTGCCGAGGTGGTACAGCAGATGATCGACT
>CAIPUA010000098.1 GCA_903868115.1 uncultured Holophagaceae bacterium | reverse complement strand
GTGGCGCTGATGATCAAGCAGGAACTGTTGCTCGTGATCGCGGGCGGACTCTTCGTGCTGGAGGCCGTGAGCGTGATCCTCCAGGTGGGCAGTTTCAAGCTTAGGAGCGGGAAGCGCATCTTTCGCATGGCCCCATTCCATCACCATCTGGAATTGGGCGGCCTCAAGGAGACCAAGGTCGTGATCCGCCTTTGGATCACCGCCATCGTGTGTTCGATCCTGGCCCTGAGTTCACTGAAGCTGCGGTGAACCCTGGCCTGTTGCGGTTGGCCCAGGAAGTGCGGCCGATTCAGTTGGAGCGCCGGAACACTCGGACATAGTCCACCAGCATCTTCTGTGGAAAGACGGTGCTGGCATCTGGCGCACCGGGCCATCCACCACCCACGGCCACATTGAGGATCAGGAAGCAGGGGTGGTCGAAGACCCAACGCGCTCCTGCGGGCAGTTCGGCTGGAGTGCGCGTGGCGTAGATTTGCGCATCCATGTAGAAGCGGATCTGGTTGGGCTCCCACTCCACTGCGTAGATGTGGAAGTCATCGGCAAAGCGACCCGACATCAGGGTCTGCGGAGCGTTGATAGCGTTCGCACCGAAGAAGCCCGGCCCGTGGATCGAGCCATGGATGGTGCTGGGTTCCTTGCCAATGTTCTCCATGATGTCGATCTCGCCACACGTTGGCCACGAGACCGAACCGATATCGTCGCCCAGCATCCAGAACGCGGGCCAAAGGCCCTGTCCGTAGGGGATCTTGATGCGGGCTTCGAAGCGCCCGTAGGCCTGGGAGAACAAGCCTTGGGTGAGGAGACGGGCCGAGGTGTATTCCCGGGTGATGCCATCGCTGCCGGTGTAGTTCTCCCTTTGCGCGGTAATGACCAGGTTGCCATCCTGGAGTTGGGCGTTCTGCAGCCTGCTGGTGTAGCTCTCCAGTTCCTGATTGCCCCAACCGCCTCCACCCAGATCGAATTTCCATTTGGCCGGGTCGGGGGCCGCGCCGCTGGGAGCATTGAATTCATCGCTCCAACTGAGCACCCAGGCTGGTGTGAGGTTACTGGTGGGAGGGGTCGAAGGCGCGCTGCAACTCAAGAACAGGCCCAGTGGGGCAAGGCAGGAAAGGAGGGTCTTCATGGGCGTCCTTTCAGGAAGGCCTGTCAATGGTGATCCAGGGCCTCCAAGGCGAAGGCGTATGCGCCCACAGAGGTGGCGTGGCTGGTGCCGAGCCGCGTGATGCCCACCCCGATGCGCTTCATGGGGTCGTAGCCCACCATGCGTCCGCTGCCTGGAACTTTCACAAAACAGGCCGCGCCCGCCAGGAACCGGGAATGATCCGCCGGGTCTTCCAGGTTGAGAGCCTCGACTTCCATGCGTGGGAAGATCACACCGCTGCGGGAATGGATGGCGCTGTTCATCTCCGCAACAATCGCTGGCAGGATGAATTCGGCCGCGCCTGCCAAGCCCCCGCCAACCACCACCAGACAGTCCAACAAGGCGCAGGCATTGGCCAGCGTCTCGCCCGCCACTTCTCCCAGACGGCGAAAGGCTTCCTGCGCGGCCGCGCGATCCCCGTCTCGCTCACCCCGCGCGATCTGGAAGATCTGGTGGGGCTCTGGCGCGGCATCTTCGATAATTCCCGTCAGGCCGGCATAGGACCGCTTCACTGCACGAATGCTCGCACCCTCCTCGGCGGTGCAGGAGGGATCCAGCTTGTTGC
>CAIPUA010000097.1 GCA_903868115.1 uncultured Holophagaceae bacterium | reverse complement strand
TTCCTTGCATGAGGTGTTCTCATGATTGAAAAGGCTGATCTGCGGCGCCAGGCCGAAGCGGCTGCACTTGAAAACCTGACCCTGTCGCCGGAAAGCCTCGCGTCGCTGTCGCCGGAAGCAATCCGGGGGATGCTCAGTGACATGCGGCTACACCAAGTCGAACTGGAGGTGCAGAGCGTGGAACTGCGCCGGGCCCAGATGGATCTGAACGCTTCGAATTCCCGCTACTTCGACTAGTTTCATCAAAAGTTGCCGATACATTTCTTGTCGCGAGGGATTACCCATGAAATCCAAGCAAGTATGGACATTTGGCCCCCTGCTCTTCCTAACGATTCTAGTGGGAAGCGCGGGCTTGGTGGATTTCGGGACCCGCAACCTAGCTGCCAGCCGGAAAAGCGAAGAGCACAAGGCTGAAAGCCACGCTCAGAATCTCGCTCAGGCCGTCGACCTCATCCTTTCAGCCGAAATTCGCCAAATTGACCATGCCCTGGTCACCGTGACCTCGGAGATCGAAAGGAGCCTGGCTGCAGGGCACCTTGACCTCGCTCGGATGAAGCAGATCATCGACACCCAGGAGAAGTTGCTGCCCGAAGCGATGGCGATACGGGTCAGCAACGCGGAGGGGAAGGTAATCCTTAACAACCCCACCGAGGATCCCAATGCCAGCTTGAGGGGTCGACCCTACTGGTCCATTCTCCAGGATCAGCCGAAAGCGGGGCTGGTCATCACGAAGCCAATCGTCGGACATCTCACCAAGAAATGGGTCATCACCACCGCGAGACGTTACAACCGGCCCGATGGGCGATTTGGCGGAGTAGTGATCATCCCCGTGTTTATCGAACATTTCCAGAAAGCCATTTCCGGTTTCGAGGTTGGTGCAGGCGGAAGGCTGACCCTGCGTGACATGGAGAACGGCTTCATCACGCGCTACCCGGAAGTGGTGAAGGGGAAGACCCTGGCTATCGGCAACCAGGAGGTTGCCAGCGAACTTCGGGCCATCCTCGCTTCAGGGGTCCAGCAGCAGACCTATTCCGCAGTCACCCCCTATGACCAGACCAAGCGAATGTTCAGCTTCCGGCGGATTCAGGGCGCTCCCCTGTACCTGGTGGCGAGCCTGGCGGAAGAGGACTACCTGGCACAGTGGCGGGCTGACCGCCGAGCGACCGTCGTCAGACTGGGCATCGCCATTCTCGGCTTCTGGATCCTCGCGCTCGCCCTCTGGGTTTTCTGGCTTGCCCGCCACAGGGATGATGCCTCCTTGAAAAAGGCTTATCTGCTTATTGCGGACACCTCGCGCATCGGCCACGTCGGAGGGTGGGAATTCGACATCCGTACCCTGAAACAGACCTGGACGGAAGAGGTCTACCGCATCCATGAGGTGGGTCAGGATTTTGTGCCGACGGTGGAAAATGGCGTTGAATTCTATACGGAGGCGTCCCGGTCTCTGGTCGAACAGGCCGTCAAGCGGACCATCGAGCATGGCGAGGCGTTTGACCTCGAATTGGAAATCATCACAGCCAAAGGCAACCCGAGAAGCGTTCACGTCATCGGGAAGGCAGATCTGGAAAACCAACGAGTATTTGGATTTTTCCACGACATCACCGAGCAAAAGCGGGCGGAAGATACACTTCGGGCCCTGATGACTCGCAACAACGACCTATTGCGTGCGATTCCCGACATCATCATGGAGGTCGATGCCTTCAAACGCTACAAGTGGGCCAATCAGCCGGGATTGTGGTTCTTCGGGGATGACGTTTTAGGTCGGGAGGCCTGCGAATATTTCGTAGGGGAGGAGGACACCTACGCACAAGTAGAACCTCTTTTCGGTGGGACCGAGGCTTTGGTTTGCGTGGACAACTGGCAGCGCCGAGCAGATGGCGAAAAGCGGCTTCTTTCCTGGTTGTGCATTCCGATCAAGGACGACCAAGGGCGAGTGATCGGCGCACTTTCCTCAGCCCGTGACATCACCGAGCGCAAGTCCAGGGAGGCGGGTCAGGAGTTGACGGCTCGCATGACCCAGATGATCAACACCCCGAGTGATTTTCGGGAGTGCATATCGGCGATAACCACGGCCCTACAGGACTGGTCGGGGTGCGAAGCCGTCGGCCTTCGTCTGCACGCAGGGAACGACTACCCGTACTACGAAACCAGGGGCTTTTCCCCCGTATTCGTTCAGGCGGAAAACCAGCTCTGTGACTATGACTGCCACGGCGAACTCCTTCGTGACTTCGAAGGCAACCCGGTGCTCGAGTGCATGTGCGGAAATGTCCTGTGCGGTCGTTTCGACCCCACCAAGCCCTTCTTCACCCCCCACGGAAGCTTCTGGTCCAACGGCACCACCGCCTTGCTGGCCAGCACCAGCGAAGCCGATCGTCAAAGTCGTACCCGCAACCGATGCAATGGCGATGGGTATGAATCGGTAGCTCTGATTCCCCTGCGCCACGGTGCTCAGACCTT
>CAIPUA010000096.1 GCA_903868115.1 uncultured Holophagaceae bacterium | reverse complement strand
TGCGGCCCATGCCTTCGGCAAGTCCCCCCGGCCTGCCTCCACCTCGACGCCCAAGGCCGTGAACGCGCTCAAGAAGATCTTCATTTTGCTGCGTGCCCAGACCGGCCACGACTTTTCCCAGTACAAGCCGAACACCATCCACCGCCGTATCGAGCGGCGCCTGGCCGTCCACCAGATCGCAACGATGGACAGCTATGTCTGGTATCTGCAGGAGACCCCGGCCGAGGTGGAGGCGCTCTTTCGCGACCTGTTGATCGGCGTGACCAGTTTTTTCCGCGATGCGGAGGCCTTCAAGGCGATCGAGGACCAGGTTATCCCCAAGCTGCTGGCGGGCAGGCCCGCGAGCGCTGTGATCCGCCTCTGGGCGCCGGGCTGTTCCACCGGCGAGGAAGCCTATTCTCTCGCCATCCTGCTCGCCGAGCGGCAGGAGGCGATGAAGCAGAGCTACAAGGTGCAGATCTTTGCCACCGACATTGACAGTCTGGCCATTACCACAGCCCGCGCCGGCCTCTATCCGGCCAGCATCGCCGCCGACCTCTCACCGGAACGGCTGGCCCGCTTGTTCGCCGCCGAGCCCGGCGGCAGCGCCTACCGCATCCACAAAGGTATCCGCGACATGATCGTCTTTTCCGAGCAGGATGTGATCAAGGACCCCCCGTTTTCCAAGCTCGACCTGGTCAGTTGCCGCAACCTGCTCATTTACATGGGCGGAGAGTTGCAGAAGAAGCTCATTCCCTTGTTCCACTACGCGCTGAACCCGGGCGGGTTTCTCTTCCTGGGCACCTCGGAGACCGTGGGCGATTTTGGCCATCTTTTCACCACGCTGGAGCGCAAGTTGAAGCTCTATCGGCGCAAGGAGGATATTCACAGCGTGCAGCGCGCGGCCCTGGGCCAGTTTCTCCCGCCCATAACGGCGATCGATGTGGCGCTCCCGCCGGCGGCCCGGAAGCACGCCGCGAAACTCCCGCTGCGCGAGCTGACCGAGCAGGCGCTGCTGCAACAGGTCGCCCCGGTTGGCGCGCTCGTCAACGCCGAGGGCAACATTCTCTACCTGCACGGCCGCACCGGTCTGTACCTGGAGCTGGCCCCGGGCGAGATCCGCATTAACAACATCCTCAAGATGGCCCGCGAAGGCTTGCGGCGCGAGCTGACCATCGCCCTGCACAAAGCCGTGGGGACCAAAGAGATCGTGCGCCGCCCGGGCCTGCGCGTCAAAACCAATGGCGACTTCACCTCCGTCAACCTGATCATCCGCCCGCTGCCGGCCAGCCTGGCCGCGACGACCGGGGAGTCTCTGTTCCTGGTCATCCTGGAGGAAGCGCCGCCCCTCGAACCCGCACCGGTGCCGTCGGCGGCGGATGTGCCAGCCGGCGCAGAAACAAACGGCCCCGACCCGACGGAGACCGACGCGCACATTGTGGCGCTCCAGCAGGAATTGCACGCCAAGGAAGAATACCTTCAGACCGCCAACGAGGAGTTGGAGACTTCCAACGAAGAACTCAAATCCTCGAACGAGGAAATGCAGTCGGTGAACGAGGAATTGCAATCCACCAACGAGGAACTCGAGACCTCCAAGGAGGAACTCCAATCGGTCAACGAGGAACTGGCCACGGTCAACTCGGAACTGCAAACCAAGGTGGTGGAGTTGTCGTCCGAAACCCCCGATCCCACCGTGGATGCCGATGGGCGCATCGCGGCGCTCAAGCGGGAACTGCGGGCCAAGGAGGAATATCTCCAGACCGCCAACGAGGAACTGGCCACGGTCAACGGCGAACTGCAGACCAAGGTGGTGGATCTGTCCCGGGCCAACAACGACATGAACAACCTGCTGGCGGGCACCGGCATCGGCACGGTGTTTGTGGATATGCATCTGCGCATCCTGCGCTTCACCCCCACCGCCAGCGCGATCATCAACCTGATTCTGAGTGACGTGGGGCGCCCGGTGGGCCACCTGGTCTCCAACCTGGTGGACTACAACCGCATGGTGGCCGACACGCAAGCGGTGCTGGACACGCTGATCCCCAAGGAAGTGGAAGTGCAGACCACCAAGGGCGAGTGGTACACCATGCGCATCCAGCCCTACCGCACCCTCGACCACGTGATCGAAGGCGCCGTGATCACCTTCGTGGATGTCACCGAGCGCAAGCAGGCCGAGGAAGCGCTGCGGCAGGCCAATGAGCAACTCCGCCTGGCCGTGGTGGTGCGCGATGCCCACGACGCCATCACCGTGCAGGATCTGGAGGGCCGCATCCTCGCCTGGAACCCCGGTGCGGTGCGGCTGTACGGCTGGAGTGAAGCCGAAGCCCTGGCGATGAATGTCTGCGACCGGATTCCCGAGGGGTTGCGCGAGGGCGCCCTGGCCACCCTGACCCAGCTCAGCCAAGCCGAAATCCTGGCACCCTATCTTGCCCAGCGAACCGCCAAGGATGGTGCTGTCGTGGAAGTCTCGATCATCTCCACCGCCCTGGTGAACGACACCGGCCAGATCTACGCCATCGCCACCACCGAACGAGCAAGATGAAACCCGGGGAACCGCAAATGAACGAAAAGAGACAGGAGAAATCAGGATCTGTTCTTATTCGCGTTCATCCGCGTGCATTAGCGGTTTTAAAAAAGCTGGAACCGCGAATAGACGCGAATGAACGCGAATACAAAAAAACAGGATCTGTTTTTGCAGGTTTTCATTCTCATCCATTAGTGGTTTTCCAGTGGAGAATCGCCCATGGACATTGATGAGTGCGGATTGATTTGTAAGGAGGAGGTCTATCAAATTCTGGGCGCGGCAATGGATGTGTCCAACGAGCTTGGTTGCGGCTTCCTGGAGGCAGTTTATCAGGAAGCCCTGGAGATTGAATTCGCGGAACGGCGGATTCCCTACCTACCGCAGCAGCGGATAGAGATTTCCTACAAAGGCAGGGTTCTGAAAAAGGATTACGTCGCTGATTTCTTGTGCCATGACCGGATTGTGGTGGAGATCAAAGCCATCAAAGCAATCACGGGGGTTGAAGAGGCGCAGCTCCTCAACTATTTGAAGGCAACCCGCCTTCCGCTTGGCTTGCTGATCAACTTCGGAACCCCAAAACTCGAGTGGAAGCGCTACGCCAATACAAGATCGGAACCGCGAATGGATGAAACCGCTCATGAACGCTAGGAAACGTGAAAAACCAGGAACCGCTTTTATTAGCGTTCATCCGCGTTCATTAGCGGTTTTCAAAAAACCGGAACCGCGAATAAACGCGAATAAAAGCGAATACAAAAAATCAGGATCTGCTTTTATTAGCGTCCATCCGCGTTCATTAGCGGTTATTTTATTTGGTTCTGTTTGTCTTTCGCGGTTGGTTGCATGAGGTGCTCTCGTGATTGAAAAGAAGGATTTGCGGCGCCAGGCGGAGGAAATCGCTCAGCAGAATGCGGCTTCTTCGCGGGGCGGCTCAGCGGCGCTGTCGCCCGAGGAAATGCAGCGGATGCTCCATGAGCTGCGGGTGCACCAGATCGAGCTGGAGATGCAGAACGAGGAATTGCGCCAAACCCAGGTGGACCTGAGAGATTCCCAGGCGCGCTACTTCGATCTCTACGATCTGGCGCCGGTGGGCTACTGCACCCTGAGCGAACAGGGGCTGATCCTGGAAGCCAACCTCACCACCACCAACTTGCTGGGCGCAGCGCGGGGGACGCTGACCACGCAGCCCATTTCCAAATTCATCGTGCAGGGCGACCAGTATGTCTACTACCTACATCGCCGACAGCTCTTCGAGACCGGGGAAGCGCAGTCCTGCGATCTGCGGATGGTGACCATGGGCGGCACGACCTTCTGGGCGCATCTGGACGCCACCGCCGCCCAGGACTCCGACGGCGCGCCGGTGTGCCGCATCGCGCTGAGCGATATCACCGAGCGCAAGCGGGCCGAGGAGAACCTGCGGGAGAGCAAAGAGCGCTTCCGGCAGTTGGCGGAAGTATTTCCGGAAACGATCTTCGAGGCGGACAGCTCGGGGCGATGGACCTACGCGAACGAGCATGGCTTTCAAAAGTTCGGGGTCACACCGGAGGAGCTGGAGCAAGGTATCAATGTCCTCGACATGGTCACCCCAGCGGACCGGCCGCGGGTACTGGCGCGCATCCGCGAGCGCCTGGGGGGTCGCACCGGGGGCTTTCTGGAATATTCGGCGCTGCGCCGGGATGGCACCACCTTCGATGCCTTGGCCTTTTCTGCCCCGATCCTGCGCCAGGGCACTGCAGTCGGCCTCCGGGGGTTCGTTCTCGATATCTCCGAGCGCAAGCGGGCCGAGGAGGCCCTGGCCCAGCGGGAGTTGGATTTCCGCACCCTGGCTAACAACGGGCAGGCCCTCATCTGGACTTCCGACGCCGACAAGTTCTGCAATTATTTCAACGAGCCCTGGCTGGCCTTCACCGGGCGCACCCTGGAACAGGAACTGGGCAACGGCTGGGCCGAGGGCGTGCATCCGGAGGACCTGGCACGCTGCCTGGACACCTATGTCACGGCCTTCGATCGGCGGGAGCCCTTCAGCATGGATTACCGCCTGCGCCACGCCAGCGGGGAGTACCACTGGATCGTGGACAAGGGCATGCCCCGCTACAGCATCGACGGCGGCTTCATGGGCTACATCGGCCATTGCCTGGACATCACCGAGCACAGGCAGGCCCAGGAGGCGCTGCGGGCCAGCGAGGAAAGCTTCAACTTGGCCTTCCAGTTCGTGCCGATCGCCCTCGGGATCACGACCCTGGCCGAGGGGCGCTTCATGACCGTCAACAAGACCTTCGAGACGCTCCATGGCTACACCGCGCAGGACGTGGAGGGCCGGAGCTCCGCGGATATTCAGCTATGGGCCAACCCCGAGGATCGCGAGAAGGTTGTAGCCCTCCTGAAGGCGGGTCAGCCCGTCCAGGGCTACGAGACGCAAATCCGGCGCCAGGACGGCAGCCTGCGGTGGGTGTCCTTTTCGGGCCAAACGGTGAACATTTTCGGTGTTCCCTCGCTGCTGTCCGCCTCGGTGGACATCACCGAGCAGAAGCGGGACCGAGAACTGATCGAGAAGCGGATCCTCGCGCTGACCCAACCCATGGAAGGCATGGCGATTGCTTTCGAAGAGTTGTTCAACCTCGAGGAAATCCAGCGCATCCAGGTCG
>CAIPUA010000095.1 GCA_903868115.1 uncultured Holophagaceae bacterium | reverse complement strand
TGCCCCCACACTGACCTCCTTCACACCCACCTCTGGTGCCATCGGCACCGCCGTGACCCTGACGGGTTCGGGCTTCACCGGTGCGACCCTCGTGAAGTTCAACGGCACTACCGCCACCTGCACAGTAGTGAGCGATACCCAGATCACCACCGCCGTGCCCACGGGCGCCACCAACGGAACCATCGCGGTGACGGCCCCCGGCGGCACCATCGCCAGTGCGACGAGCTTCAGCGTCACGGCGACCCCCGTTGTGGCGGTCACAATCGGCTCGTTCACCGGTTGCGTCGTGGGGTTCACCAAGACCTTCTCCGCGACGGTGACGGGCAGCACCAACACCACCGTCACCTGGGCCAGCCTGACCCCGGGTCTGATCACCACCGCCGGGGTCTTCACAGCCCCATCCACCGCCACTGCCAGCCTAACCCTCACGGCCACTAGCGCGGCGGATGGGACCAAGAGCGCGAGCATTTCGTTTCCCGTCCGGGGACTCAATCTGGCGGGCAACACCACGGTGGATGTGCTGGATCTGGCGGTATTTGCCAAGTTCTACGGTGTTACCGTCTCCAGTTCCACCGACCTCGCCGCCGTCTGCGACCTGAACGGCGACGGTGTGGTGAACGATGCGGACCTCGACTTGTTCTTTGCTCGCTTCTGAGGGGATGACCATGCATCGACGATCTCGTAAGCCCGTCACCCTCCTCAGTGGCTCTGCTCTGGCTGCATTGATGGCCTGCAGCGGCGGCGGGGGCACCACGCCCCAACCCACGCCCGTGACGTATGCCACCAAACTCCACTACACCAATCCCAGCGCCACCACCTGGCGCCTGGAGCTGGACTCTGGCCAGGACACCAGTCGCCTAGTACTCAAGCTCATGCCACCCACCGGTCTGGTGGCCAAGGGCGCCTCCTTCTTTTTGAGCTGCGACGGTGTGCGCACGAGTTGGGTTTCGGCCACGGCCGGAACCGCGTTCACCCTCGGCTCCGCACCCCAGATCTTCAAAGCCAAGGCCGGCACCACCACGGCGGACTATCAGGTGGGGCTCTACCAGAAATCCGGCACCGCGACCCTGGGCCCCAATGCCGTGGCCCTGGTGACCCTCGATCTGAAGAGTGGCGTCCAGGTGGGCTCCGCCTCTGTCGGCGCTACCGGCGGCAAGACCGGCATCTATCTGGATGCTTCCAATGTGAACCAGCCGATCACCACGATCGCAGTGGGAGAACTGCGCGCCGAATAGATCGGGCTCAATCGAAACCACAAGCAGAGCGGCCCAATTCGGGCCGCTCCCCTTGTGGCGCGGTATGCTCAAGGCTGTTGCCCTGAGGCGCCCCCTGTGACCAAGATTCTGGTGATTGACGACAGCTCGCTGATGCGGATGCTGGTACGGGGTTTCCTGGAAAATGCAGGTTTTGAAGTGGATGACTGGTTGCCCATGTCCATCATGGAAATTCCGGAGCGGATCGAAAGTTTCAAACCCGACCTGATCCTCACCGATTTCCGGATGCCCGGGGTCAATGGTCTCAGCGTGGCCCAGGCCGCCCAGCGCGCCAACGCGGCCATCCCCGTGGTGGTGCTCACGGCCCTGCGGGAACCGGAAACGGAAGTCCGGCTGCTGAAGTTCGGTGTGAAGCGCATCCTCTACAAGCCCATCCGGCAGGACGCCCTGGTCCAGGCCATGAAGGAACTGCTCCCCGCCGAAACAGTTGAAGCGCCCCCGGAGACCGAAGAGATGCCCCATGGTTGAAGTGATTACCGCCCGGCAACTGGCCCTCCTCCAGCTGGTCGCCAAGAACCCGGGTATCCGACGGGAGCGCATCCTGGAAACGAAGGACGCCACGACTGCCGATGTGGCCTACCTGGAACAGCACGACATGATCCGGGAACGGGACCTGGGGTGCTTCCGGATCTCCCACTTCGGGGAAATGGTCCTGCGCAGAGGCCTCTGATTCAGGCGTGGGCCAGTTCCTCCAGCATCTGTTGAAAGACATTCGCCGTGACGACCCGCCGGTAGTGCACCGTGGAGCGGATATCGTCGATGGGACAGATATCGGCCATCAGGGCCTCGCGAGCCGCAGTTACCTGGAGTGCGGTCAAAGGTTTCCCAAGGATCATGGCCTCGGCCCGTCTCGCCCGCACGGGCGCCGGCGCCAAGGAGCCCAGGCCCACCCGGAATTCTGCGATCAGGCCCCCCTCGATCCGCGCATAGGCCGCCAGGCACAGCTTGGAGATGGCCTGGGCCTGACGGGTACCCACCTTGCGATAGAAGTGGAAGCCAAGCCCCTGGGGCTTAGGCACTCGGATCCCGGCCACCAGTTCATCCACCGCGAGATCCATCTGTTTGTAGCCCTGATGAAAGGCATCGTAGGCCACGGTGCGTCGGCCGCGCAGGGAGACCAGTTCCAACTCCGCCCCATAGGCCAGAAGGCTGGGTGGTGTATCCGCGGCCGGGCTGGCATTGGCGATATTACCGCCGAGGGTGCCCCGGTTCTGGATGGCCAGAGCACCCGTGGCCCGGGCGCTCTTGACCAGGTTCGGCAGGTGTCGATGTACGGAAGGACAGTCCCGCATCTCACTGAAGGTCGTGAGGGCACCGAAACGCAAGGTGGTCTCGTCCTCCCAAATGCCGCGTAGTTCCTCGATCCGCGAAAGATCCAGAAAGCGACCCGCAGGCATCCGACCCGCGTTGAATAGCACCATCAGGTCCGTGCCACCCGCCATGGGACGCCAGCCGCCAGGCTCTGCGGCCAGGACATCCAGGGCCTCGGCAAGGGTGACGGGAACCTTAACTTCGCAACCCGGCACATAGCCCCTCATGCCCGCCCTCCTTCGGCAGCGGCCTTCACGGCATCCACGATCTTCACGTAGCCGGTGCAACGGCACAGATTCCCGGAAAGCCCTTCGCGGATCTGACCTTCATCGGGGTTCGGGCAGCGGCGCAGGAGATCCTCGGCGGCGATCAGCATTCCCGGCGTGCAGAAGCCGCATTGAGCGCCATTGTGGTGATGGAAGGCCTGCTGTAGAGGATGAAGATGCTCCTGCTCGGCAAGGCCCTCCACGGTCAACAGCTCCGAACCCTGGGCCTGGATGGCGGGGATGAGGCAACTGTTCACGATGCGGCCATCGAGGCGAACAGTGCAGGCGCCACATTCCCCTTCTCCGCAACCCTCCTTGGTGCCCGTGAGCTTCAGTTCCTCCCGGAGCACATCCACGAGCCGGGCCATGGGGAAGACCTCGACGCTTCGAGGTTCGCCGTTGACGGTGAGCTGGAGACGGATCTTTTCAGCCACAAGCCACCTCCATGCACTCCAACAGACGCTCCGGGGTCATGGGCACCTCGTCCAGGCGCAGGTTCCCCAACGCGTTCTGGAGCGCGTTCAGCACGGCCGGTGCAGGGCCGTCCATGGGCAATTCTCCGAGTCCCTTGGCGCCGCCCGGACCCGCGGGATGGGGGTTCTCCAGGAAGGCCACGCGAATCCGTGGCAGATCGACACTCGTCGGAATGATGTAGTTGGTCATCTGGTTGTTCACCATGCGACCGCCCTTCCACTCCACGCTTTCCCACAGCGCCCAACCGATGCCCTGGGCCACACCGCCCTCGATCTGGCCGGCGGCAAGGACCGGGTTGATGACCCGTCCCACTTCCTGGATCGCCACGAAGTCCTCCACCTTCACTTCGAAGGTGACCGTGTCCACGGCCACTTCGGCGGCGTAGCAGCCCCAGGAAAAAGTCGGATAGGCATCGCCGCGATAGGTCTGGTCGTCCCATTCGATGTGGGGTGGTTTGTGGTACTGCGTGTAGCATTTCACCGTACCAAACCGGGCGTGGGAGCGGCGCACGGCCTCGCGGAAAAGCTCGGGTGTATAGGGCTCTTCCAGGAAACCCTGCTGGATCAGGGCCTGCTTGAAGGCGTAGGCCGCATCCTCCACAAGACGACCCACCACCATGGTGCTGCGGGAGGCCACGGTGGGCCCGCTATCTGGCACGACCTTCGTGTCTGCCTGAGCCACTTCCACCAGCTCCATGGGGATGTTCAGGGCTTCGGAGGCGATCTGTGAAAAGACAGTGTCCTTGCCCTGGCCAATTTCCGTCGAGGCCGCCAGCACGGCGACCCTCCCATCTGCAAGTCCCTCGATGCCGGCCACCGAGGCGAGGTAGGTCTCGCCGCTGCCCGTGAACCCGCAGCCGTGCATGAAGACGGAGATGCCTACGCCGCGCTTGATGGGCTCGTCCGTGGCATTGATGACCGCGAAGCTCCTGCGCTTCTCGGTGTATCCGATCTCCTGGAGTGTGCGATCCATCAGGCCTGCCAGATCCAGTTTTTCCTGAATGACCTGGCCCGTGGCCATGGTGTCGCCGATCTTCAGGAAGTTCTTGCGGCGCAACTCGGCGGGATCGAGCCCCAACTGCGCCGCACAGACATCCAGGTGGCGTTCCAGCGCAAAGAGGCTTTGAGGGGCTCCGAAGCCCCGGAAGGCGCCGCTCGGCGGTGTGTTGGTGGCCACCGCTCGGGCATGAATATGCGTGTTCGAGCAGCGGTAGACACCCGCCGCGTGGATGGCTCCGCGGCTCAACACCACCGAGGAAAGGGTGGCGTAGGCGCCCGCATCCAAAATGAAGTCGATGTCCAGCGCGAGCAGATGCCCCGCTTCATCGAAGGCCGTCTTCATTCGGGTGCGAGAGGGATGGCGCTTGGTGGTCGCGGCCATGTCCTCCTCACGGTCGTAGATGAGCTTCACCGGCTTGCCCGATTTCCAGGCCAGTAGGGCGGCGTGGCCCGCGATGAGTGAGGGATAGTCCTCCTTGCCGCCGAAGGCCCCACCCGTCTCCATCTGCACGATGCGGACCTTGTCGGCCGGAAGTCCAAAGAGGTTCATCAGTGCCTTCTGGATGTAGTAGGGGCACTGGAGCGACCCACAGACCGTCACCTGATCCTCGTGGTCGCCGTGGGCCACGATAGCCAGCATGCCATTGGGCTCGATGTAGAGATGCTCCTGGGCACCGGTGCGGTAGGCGCCCTCGATGATGTGGGCCGCGCGCGCCCAGACGGAAGCGGGATCGCCCTTCTCAATGCGGAGTTCCTTGAAAATGTTCTCGTTCCCGCCAATAATCTGCGCCCGATCCAGACTGCTCTGGATATCCAGGATCGCAGGCAGTTCCTCCACCTCCAGGATCACGGCCCGGCGGGCCTTCTCGAGCAGGTAGCGATCCGGATGGGCCAGGAGCAGCACGGGTTCCTCGGCGTGATTGATCATGCCCCCCACTTCCACGAGGAAGGGTTGGTCCTTCACGATGGCGGCCACCCGGTTCTCACCGGGGATGTCCTGGGCCGTGACGATGGTGAACTCTTTCCAGGGAATCCCCTCGCCGAAGCGGATGGCCTTCAGGATGCCCCGCGGCACCGTGGAACGCACTGTGGCGCCGTAGAGAAGGCAGCGGAAGGTCTTGTCGTCGGTATAGCGGGCCCGGCCAAGCACCTTGGCGCGACCCTCTTTGCGGATGGCGGGAATCCCGATCACGTCTACCTCAGAGAGTTGCAAAATTGGTCGATTGTGACGCCGCGAGCCCCGCCTGGGAAGTGATATGCGACACAGCCCTTCATGCGGCAAGCCGCAGCTTTCGGGGCTTTGTAAGAAATCAGCGACGAGGCTCGACCGTGATGGCCGATCTCGGGGCCGGGCACCCGAACTCGCAAAGCCCACAGCCAGTGCAGGTCTCCACATCGACCTTCGGATGCGCCGGGCCACCTTCGGCGGCCTCGACCATGCGAATGGCTTCGTCCGGATAGGGGCAGCGATCCACGCAGGTGCGACAGACCTGGGCAGGGGATTCTTCCTGGGACCAGGTGACACAGCGATCCTCTGTCACCACGGCGGTACCCATCCTCACCGCCCTAGGTCCTTCCACCTCGGCCCCCCTCAGGGTCCGCTTGGGCCATACCAGGGCACCTTCCGGGCAGGCCGGGATGCAGGGAAGTTCCGTGCAGAGGAAACAGGGCATGCTGCGAGGTGCGAGGTAGGGCGTGCCCAGGGCCATCCGTGCGGTTCCCGGGGCCTTCAGGAGGGCATCCTGAGGGCAGGCCGGCAGACACTTGTCGCAGCGCGTGCAGGCGGTCAGGAAGGCGAATTCCTCCAACGCACCGGGTGGGCGCAACAGTTTGGGGCCCGAGCCCACGACGGCGTCCTCGACCTTCTCGGCCACGAAACCGGCCATGACGGTTCCAAGAGCCTTCAGGAAGCCCCAACGGTCCTGGGGTTCGTCAAGTTTTTGCGCCATGGCCACAGTTCCGATCAAAACGAATCAGTGCAACCCACCTAGTTCAAGAAGGCGCATGACGGGCCGCAGGGCTCCCCACAGAATGGGGTCGAAACCCAGGGTGAGGATGCCTGTCTGGCCATCGGCGCCCGTTGCCAAGTGGACCAGAAGATCTGGACTGACGGCCACCTCGCGGCTTGTGGGTGGGCGATCAACCCACGCCAGACCCTCGCGGGCGGAGCAGGCTTTCAGGGTCTGCCCTTCCTTCGCGCGCAGATGGAGGATGAGGAGATCACCATGGAAGACCGGCACCCGCACCTCGATCAAGGTGCCTCGCGGCATCTGGGGCACGACCTCGAAGGCGGCGCGGTAGCCCAGGGACTCTGTGTCCGGATCGTTGCCCTTGAGAACGGCCACCGTCTGCTGGCTGAGGCCTTCCAGACCGTGGTCACCCAGAGAGGCCACCGAGCGCAGATGGGTGCCGGAGATATCGCTGAACCCCTCGACCAGTCCAGGCAGCAGGGTCAGGACCATTTCCAGTGCGGGGCGCCCACGCAGGAGGCGGTGCTCCTTGGGCCAGGCGCCGGTCAGCGGCATGGGCTCAGCCGCCTCATCTGGCGCTTCACGGAGATCCAGCACGCGGCCCGGGAAGGCCGGCATCATTTCCGGATCCTGGGGCGAGCCCGTCAGGATCACGAGATCCAGGCCTTCCAGCAGTGCGGGTGAAGGCGCGAAAATCACGAGATCACCAATTTCCTGGGCTACGGTGAGGGGCCCCGTGGTGAGGGGCAGCACCGAGCATTCCTGGGCCTCGAGGGCCTGCACCAATTCGCGACCGAGCAGAGTCTGAGCGCCGAGTACAGCCAGTTTCAGCATGGGAGCCACCTTTTCATTTCTTCGTTTCGATTCGTTGCCATTTTGAAATACTCAGTGATATTTTGGTATTCCCCTGTGCTTCCGTGTGCCGTTCTGCCAGTTAAACGCGGACTTCGGCCGCTTCGGCCGCTCGGTGATCCGTGAGTGCGATGGCTACTTCCTTTTCGAGGAAGGCTCGCACCTGCTCGCCCGCGCGCCCCGTGAAGCGCCGGGAATCCAGCATGGCCTTCAGTTCGGCCTCGTTCATCCTCCATGCGGGGTCGGCGGCGAGCAGGCTGAGCAGTTCGTTGCTGCGACCTTCCTGCTTGATGCGCCGTCCCGCCTCTAGCGAGGCCACCCGGAAGCTTTCGTGGAGATCCTGGCGATCCCCGCCGCGCTTCACGCCTTCCATCAAGAGCACCTCTGCCGCCATGAAGGGCAACTCCTGCAGGAGGCGCACCTCGATCATCTTCGGATTCACCACCAGGCCTGAGGCCACATTCTTGAAAAGCACCAGAATGGCATCCACGGCCAGCAGTCCCTGAGAGATCGTCAGGCGCCGATGGGCGCTGTCATCCAGGGTGCGCTCCATCCATTGAGTGGCAGTGGTCTGGTAGCTGGAGGGCATGAGCCCCAGCACGAAGCGGGCGAGGCTGTTGATGCGCTCGGAACGCATCGGGTTCCGCTTGTAGGGCATCGCGCTGGAGCCGATCTGTTTCTTTTCGAAGGGTTCCTCCACTTCCTTCAGATGCTGCAACAGGCGCAAATCGCAGGCGAACTTCGAGGCGCTGGCGGCGATCCCGCAGAGCACCTGGCCGATGCGGTCCTCCAGTTTGCGGGTGGCTGTCTGCCCCGACACGGGAATGGCGGGACGGCCCACCTTGGCGCAAAAACGGCGCTCCAACTCGTCGACCTTGGCGCCATCCCCATCGAAGAGTTCCAGGAAGCTGGCCTGGGTACCCGTCACGCCCTTCACGCCGCGTACAGGGGTGGTGCGGACCACATGGTCGAGATCCTCCAGATCCAGCAGGAGATCCTGGAGCCAGAGACAGGCGCGCTTGCCCACCGTGGTGGGCTGGGCCGGCTGAAAGTGCGTGAAACCGAGCGTGGGCTGCTCGGCCCATTCGGCGGCGAAGCCCGAAAGCGCCGCAATCACGTCTTGCAGGCGGCGGCGCAGGAGTTGCAGCGCTTCCTGGCAGATGAGGAGATCGCCGTTGTCCGTGACGAAGCAACTGGTGGCGCCAAGATGGATGATCGGGCGCGCGACTGGAGCCTGCTCACCCCAGGCATGGATGGCGGCCATCACATCGTGGCGCAGATCCGCTTCGAAACGGGCGATGGCCTCAAGGTCCACCGTGTCCTGGGTGGCCCGCATTGCCGCGAGCTGAGCTGCAGAGACGGGCAGTCCCAGTTCGGCCTCGCTCTCCGCCAGGGCGATCCAGAGGCGCCGCCAGGTGCGCATCCTGTACAAGGGTGAGAGCAGCCGCACCATGGCCTTGCTGGCGTAGCGACTGGAGAGCGGGTGCTCGAAATGCTCGAGTTCGGGCAGGTCTGAGGGGGGCAGGAAGCTCATGGGAACACCTTCCTTTCCAGTGTCGCACAGCGCCATCGTGCCGTTTCTCACCTCCATTTTGTGCGAAAATCACCGCGAGGTGACCCCCATGCCCATGTACGAAGCCCTTCGCCAGAGTGATCCCAGCGTGTTCCAAGCGCTGGAACTGGAAGTCCAGCGCCAGCGCCATCACCTGGAACTGATCGCCTCCGAGAACTACGCGTCCAGACCCGTCATGCAAGCCATGGGCAGCCACTTCACCAACAAATACGCGGAAGGCTATCCCGGCCGACGCTACTACGGCGGCTGCGCCAATGTGGACACGGTGGAGAATATCGCCCGGGATCGCGCGAAACTGCTTTTCGGTGCCGAGCACGCCAATGTTCAACCCCACAGCGGCGCTCAGGCCAACATGAGCGTCTATCTCTCCGTGCTGAAGCCCGGAGACACCGTGCTGGGTTTGGACCTGGCCCACGGCGGCCACCTGACCCACGGCCATCCCCTCAACAGCAGCGGTATTCTGTACAAGTTCATCGGCTACCAGGTGCGCAAGGACACAGAGCGCGTCGACATGGAGCAGGTGCGGGCCTTGGCCCTGGAACACACCCCCAAGATGATTGTGGTAGGCGCCTCGGCGTATTCCCGAATCTTTGACTTCGCGGCCTTCCGCGCCATCTGCGATGAGGTTGGCGCGCTCATGATGGTGGACATGGCCCATATTGCGGGTCTGGTTGCCACGGGCCATCACCCCAGCCCGATCCCCTTTGCCGATTTCGTGACCACCACTACCCACAAGACGCTGCGAGGTCCCCGGGGCGGCCTGGTCCTCTGCAGGGAGAAATTCGCCAAGGACCTCGACCGTGCCGTGTTTCCCGGCGTTCAGGGCGGCCCTCTGATGCATGTCATCGCAGCCAAGGCCGTGGCCTTCGGCGAAGCCCTTAAACCTGAGTTCAAGACCTATCAGGAACAGGTGCTCAAGAACGCCAAGGTTATGGCGGATTCGCTGGCCGCGAAGGGTTGGCGCATCATCTCCGGCGGCACCGACAACCACCTCATGCTGATGGATGTCTTTCAGCAGGGCATTTTGGGCAGTGAAGCCGAAAAAGCACTGGATCTTACCGGCATCACCGTCAACAAAAACGGCATCCCCTTCGATCCCAACCCGCCCATGAAACCGAGTGGCCTCCGTCTCGGCACTCCCGCCGTAACAACGCGCGGCATGCAGGAGACTGAAATGGCCATGATCGCCGACTGGATCGACTTGACCCTCAAACACCGTGCAGACGCATCCGCCCTGGCTCGCATCCGCGAGCAGGTCTTCCATCTTTCGGATCAGTTCCCGATTCCAGAATAAACGGCAGCCGTCCCATCGCGGGGATGCCAGCCCACTACCACCCCAGCAGATACGCGAAGATCAGGGGCGCGACGATGGTGGCGTCGGATTCGACGATGAACTTAGGGGTCTCGATGCCCAGCTTGCCCCAGGTGATCTTTTCGTTGGGCACGGCGCCACTGTAAGAGCCGTAGCTGGTGGTGCTGTCGCTGATCTGGCAGAAGTAGCCCCAGAGCGGCACAGTCGTGCGCTCCAGATCCTGGTGGAGCATAGGCACCACGCAGATAGGAAAGTCGCCCGCGATCCCGCCGCCGATCTGGAACATGCCTAGGGGGGCGTTCTTCGTCACCTTCGTGTAGTGCTCCGCCAGCCAAGTCATGTACTCGATGCCGCTGCGAACGGTGTGGACGTTCTCGATATCGCCCCGGATGACGGCGGCGGCGTACATGTTGCCTAGGGTGCTGTCTTCCCAGCCCGGCACCACGATGGGCACGTTCATTTCGAGCGCCGCCAACATCCAGGAGTCCTTGGGATCGATCTGGTAGTGCTCCACAAACTTCCCCGCCTTCAGCACCTTCTGGAAGAACTCGTGGGGGAAGTAGCGCTCGCCCTTGGCATCGGCGTCCATCCACACTTCCAGCATGGCCTTCTCCATGCGGCGCATGGCCTCCATCTCGGGAATGCAGGTGTCCGTGACACGGTTCATGTGGCGGTCCAGGAGGCCTTTTTCATCTTCGGGTGTGAGATCCCGGTAGTTGGGTACCCGCTCGTAGAATTCGTGGGCTACCAGGTTGAAGATGTCCTCCTCCAGGTTGGCGCCCGTGCAGGTTATGAGGTGGATCTTGTCCTGGCGGATCATCTCGGCCAAAGACAGGCCCAGCTCCGCAGTGCTCATGGCCCCGGCGATGGAGATCATCATCTTCCCGTCCTGCTCCAGGAAGACCCGGTAGCCCTCCGCGGCATCGATGAGAGCGGCGGCGTTGAAGTGCCGGTAGTGGTGCTGGATGAAATTGCCGACGGGGCCAAGAACAGGCTGGGACATGGAAACCTCGCTCAGGTGACGGACTTCAAAAGCTACTCCAGTCCAAGCTTCTGCGGTTCGCCGCTTTCGTTGGGCCCGGGTTGGGCGATTTCCACCTCGACCGCGAGGTCCAAATCCTCTTCTTCGTCCAGAGCCTGCGCGCTCGCGTCGATCATGGCCAACCCCACGACTCGATCATCAGCAGATGGCAGGTTCAACAGTTTGACGCCCATCGCGGCGCGCCCGGTCTTACGTACCTCGTCGATGGCGAAACGGATGACCATGCCTTCCTGGGAAATGAGGAGGCAACCTTCGCCTGGTTTGACCAGCACCGATCCGACCACATGACCATTGCGCACCCCGGCCCGGATGTTGATGACACCGGTGCCGCCGCGCCCCTGCAACCGATAGTCCTGGAGCAGGCTGCGCTTGCCATAGCCTTTTTCGGTGACGGTGAGCAGCATGCCGTGTTCGGCGGTGCTCTCATCCGCCTCGACGCCTTCGGGCAGGTCCGGCAACGGGTCAGCTACTTCCATATCAACGATATGGTCTCCCGATCCAAGACGCATACCACGCACACCCGTGGCGGTGCGACCCATGGAGCGCACATCCTCCTCGGGGAAGCGGATGGCCTTGCCCTGGGCACTGATGAGCAGAATTTGCTGCTGACCATTGGAAACCCGAACGCTCACCAAGCTGTTGCCCTCATCGATGTTCAAGGCGATGAGGCCATTGCTGCGGATGTTTGCGTAGGCGCTGAGGGCCGTTTTTTTCACAGTGCCATCGCTGGTGGCAAAGACCAAGTGATGGTCCTCGGGAAATTCCCGCAGCGCCATGAGCGTGACTACTTTCTCGTCATCCTTGAGGCTGATGAGGTTCTTGATGTGCTTGCCCCGATTGGCCGCCCCACTCTCGGGGATATCGTAGACCTTGATGGCGTGGGCGTAGCCCCGGTCCGTGAAGATGAGCAAGGTGTCGTGAGCCTTCGTGAGGAAGAGCCGTTCGACGAAATCCTCGTCCTTGGTCTTCATGCCCAACTTGCCCTTGCCGCCTCGCTTCTGGCGACGATAAATGGAAAGTTCTGTGCGCTTGATGTAGCCCGCTTTGGACATGGTGATGGCCATGGGATCGTCAGGAACAACATCTTCCATGCGGATATCACCAGAGAAACCAACGATTTCGGTGCGCCGAGCGTCACCGAATTGATCAGAAATCGTCCTCAGTTCATCCTTGATAACCTTCATTAGTAGGCTCTCGTCGGAGAGAATCGCCTTCAGGTGGGCAATGATCTTCTCGATTTCGGCCAGTTCTTCCAGAATTTTTTCCCGTTCCAGGCCCGTGAGGCGCTGGAGGCGCATATCCAGAATGGCCTGGGCCTGCCGATCGGAAAGGGCAAGACTGGGATCCTTCTTGAGGGCAACTGCGGTAGCGAACTTACCCGCCATCAGGCCTTGTTTGGCCTCCTCGGGGGAACTCGCCGCCCGGATCAGCTTGATGACCGCATCCAGATGGTCCAAGGCGATCCTGAGCCCCAACAGGATGTGGTGGCGATCCTCCGCCTTCCGTAGTTGGAACATGGTACGGCGAGTCACCACCTCGCGCCGGAAACCCAGGAATTCCTTTAGGATCTCCTTCAAGGAGCAGACCCGCGGCTGGCCGTTCACAATACAGAGCATCGTGATCGGGAAGCTGCTCTGGAGGCCCGTCTGCTGGTAGAGCTGGTTGAGCACGATATCGCTGGGCTCGTTCTTCTTGAGCTCGACCACAAGGCGGATGCCGTCACGGTCGGATTCGTCCCGCAGATCCCCGATACCGTCGATCTTCTTTTCGTTGACGAGGTTGGCGATCTTCTCGGTCAGGGTAGCCTTGTTCACTTGGTAGGGCAGCTCTGTGAAGACCAACTGTTCCAGCTCGCCCTTGTTCTTGATGCGGACGATCTCCAAATGGGACTTGGCGCGGATAATACAGCGGCCCCGACCCGTACGGTAGGCATCCACCACACCTTCGGTGCCCAGCATCGTGCCGCCGAGAGGAAAATCGGGTCCCTTGATGTGCTCCATGAGACCCTCGAGACCTAGAGACGGGTCATCGATGAGGGCTATCAAGGCGTCACAGCATTCCTTCAGGTTGTGGGGCGGAATGCTGGTCGCCATGCCAACCGCAATGCCCTGACTGCCATTCACCAGCAGATTGGGGAAACGGGTCGGGAGCACCATGGGCTCGACCATGCTGTCGTCGTAATTGGGGCCAAAATCGACCGTGTCCTTGTCGATGTCCTCCATCATTTCGGAGGCCAAGCGTGACATGCGGGCTTCCGTGTAACGCATGGCTGCGGCGCTGTCGCCATCAATGGAGCCGAAATTTCCCTGACCGTCCACCAGTGGGTGGCGCATGGAAAAAGGTTGGGCGAGGCGCACCAGGGTGTCGTAGATAGCCGAGTCACCGTGTGGATGGTACTTGCCCATCACATCGCCGACCGTGCGGGCCGACTTGCGATAGGCACGGTTCCACAGGTTGCCGGATTCGTTCATGGAGAAGATCACCCGGCGATGCACGGGCTTCAAGCCATCGCGCACATCCGGCAAGGCGCGGCCCACGATCACGCTCATGGCGTAATCGAGGTAGGACTTCCGCATCTCCCTTTCGAGCTCAATAGGTTCAATGCGCTGGGACTTCGGTTCGTTTTGTTCCACGTGGAACCCTCTTTCAAATGCCGCCAGACCACCCCTTGGTGCCCTGTCCAGGATGGTTCTAACTAAACGTCCAGGTTCTCTGCCATGAGAGCGTTGTCCTCAATGAAACGCCGCCGCGGTTCCACCGCGTCGCCCATGAGGATCGTAAAGATCTCGTCGGCCTCCACCACATCTTCCACCTGAACCCTCAGTAGGGTTCGGCGCTCGGGGTCCATGGTGGTCTCCCAGAGTTGTTCAGGATTCATTTCGCCCAGTCCCTTGTAGCGCTGAAGACTAAGTCCGCGCTTGCCCTCGTCAAGAATGGACACCAGTAGATCCTCGGCTCGACTGAAGGACATTTCCTTGGGCTGGACCTTGGTGGGTCCCGTCTCTTCGGATTCTTCGCCGTCTTCAGCAGGTTTGGCATTCGAAGTCCGGCGCAGTTTCAATTCACCGCCCCGGAAAACCGCAAGATCCTGTTTTAGGGCAATCAGACGACGAAATTCTCCCCAGTGGGCCACATGTTGATCGATCCATAGGGCGATGGGTCGAGCCAAGTGTATGCATGTCAACTTGACGAGATGGGTGGCTGGTACGACCTGCCCCTCAAGGTCGGTGGCCTCCGTGCTCACCAGTTCCACCTGCCCAAGTCCCAGGGCCCTGAGACGTTCCCCCAGTTCGGCCACGCTCTCAGCGCAGCCGAAGCGGTTGTCGTCCAGCAGGCCTTCGGTTAGGAGTGCCTCTACGAGAACCCGTGAGTAACCCCGTCGCTCCAGCTTTGCGAAGAGGGATTTCACTTCACCCCACTTCTTCATCTCACGAACGAGCGCGGCATCCTTAACCTCAACACCCGTAGGCAGAGTCAATGTCCAGCCGTCCAACGCCTTGTGGAAGAGGTATTCCTCAAGAGCACGTTCATCTTTCAGGTAGCGTTCCTGCTTGCCCTTCTTGACCTTATAGAGGGGTGGCTGCGCGATGTAGACATGCCCGCGGAGCACCAGTTCTGGCATCTGGCGGTAGAAAAAGGTCAATAGCAGTGTCCTAATATGACTGCCGTCCACATCGGCGTCCGTCATCAAGACAATCTTGTGGTATCGAAGGTTTTCGATCTTGAAATCTTCCTGGCCGAGGCCAGTACCGAAGGCCTGGACGAGCAGTCGTAGTTCCTGGTTGCCAACAATCTTGTCGAAGCGGGCTTTTTCGACATTCAATACCTTGCCTCGAAGCGGCAGGATGGCCTGATTGGTGCGGCTGCGACCCTGCTTGGCGGAGCCGCCGGCGGAATCACCCTCCACCAGGAAGAGCTCGCAAAGCGCCGGGTCCTTTTCTTGACAGTCCGCCAGCTTGCCTGGCAGGCCCGCGCTATCCAGGGAGCCCTTGCGCCGGGTCAACTCACGGGCCTTTCGGGCTGCTTCTCTCGCCCGAGCTGCCTCGATGGCCTTCTCTAGGATCGCCTTGGCCTCGCGGGGGTTCTCCTCAAAGAAACTCGTCAGTTTTTCGTAGACCACGGTCTGGACGATGCCCTTGATTTCACTGGAGACGAGTTTGTCCTTCGTCTGACTGCTGAACTTGGGATCGGGGACTTTGGCTGAAATCACGGCCGTAAGACCCTCGCGCACATCCTCTCCGGAAAGAGTCACCTTGCTGGATTTGAGCAAATTGTTCTTCTCGGCATAGGTGTTAATGACGCGCGTCATGGCGGCCCTGAAGCCCTCTAAGTGCGCACCACCATCGCGATTCCGGATGTTATTCGTGAAGCAGAATAGGGTCTCCTGGTAGGTGTCATTCCACTGGATGGAGACCTCTACCGTGACGCCCAACTTGGTGTCTTCGATATGAATGGGAGGCTTGTGAAGCGCATTCTTGTTGCGGTTCAAATGCTCAACAAAGGCGTCGATGCCACCCGCGTTGACGAAATCGTGACTATCCCCCGTGCGCTCGTCGGTGATGCGGATATGCACCCCCTTGTTGAGATAGCTCAATTCGCGCAAGCGCTGACTCAGTGTCTCGAAAGAGAAATCCAGCTTCTCGTGGAAGATCTCGGTATCGGGCTTGAATCGCACCCGGGTGCCACGGCGGGTGGTAGGGCCCACCAGCGACAGGGGGGCATCCGCATGACCCTGACTGAAGGTCATCGCATGTTCGCAACCGTCTCGCCAGATAGTCAACCAGAGACGCTCTGAAATGGCGTTTACGCAGGAGACACCGACGCCATGGAGGCCACCGGAAATTTTGTAGGAGTTATCGTCGAATTTTCCGCCGGCATGGAGCACCGTCATGATCACTTCGGCGGCGCTGCGATTTTCCTCCTTGTGGAGATCGGTCGGGATTCCGCGGCCATTGTCCTCGACAGAGCAACTACCATCATCGTGGATGATCACATCGACGCGGGTGCAATAACCGGCAAGGGCTTCATCGATGGCGTTATCCACCACCTCGTAGACCATCTGGTGGAGGCCGCTGCCATCGTCGGTGTCACCTATATACATGCCGGGGCGCTTGCGCACGGCCTCGAGGTCTCGCAGTACGGTGATGTTGTCAGCGGTGTATGTATTGATGGGTTCATGAGGAATAGGGGGAATAGCTGCGGACATCAAGACTCGCTTTTCTGGACAAGGACCGTACTGGGAAGGGAACAGGTGGTGGCGTGGTGAGTTTCGTGTGTCTCAACCCGGGTTTGCGAATTTCACGGGCATGAGAATGTAACGGAAACTCATGTCCTCGAGGCTTGGTGACATGAAGATGCCCTGGCCTACATCATCTTTAAATTGGTATACCACCTCATCGCCAGGAATGCGTTCCAGCAACTCGGTGAGGTAGTCGATATTGAAAGCCAACTCCAGCAACTGCTCTTCACCCGTGAAGCTGATCATCCCCTGGTTTAGCCCCTCATCTGGGTGCTGGAAGTAGACACGGAGATTTGGAAATTCAAAGTAAAGTCGGACATTCTTGTTGTAGTCGTCCTTCTTCAACCCTACGATCCGTAAAGTTCGTAAAAAATCTTCACGATCGATGATGACCCGTTTCGGTAAATCCGCGGGGAGCACCTTTTCGTAGGCCGGGTAGTTGCCAGTGACCCGACGGGTGCTGAATTTTAGGCCCGGTTGATCCATAAAGAGGCTTCGATCATCCCATGAGAGGTTCAGTTGGCCATCATCAGCGAGGGCTCCTGGCAGGACATCCAAGGCCCTCTTGGGCACGATCAATCGTGCGTCCGTTGCCAGTTCTGTCTTGATGGGCAGTTCGACAACTGCCAACCGGAAACCATCAGTGGAGACCACCCTGATGAAATTTTTTGACAGGTGCAGGAGCACCCCCGAAAGGGCTGGTTTGGTCGCATCCTTGCTCACGGCGATTGAACCCAACTGGATTGCCTTCCGAAAGGCATCGGGGGAAACCTGAATTGATGGAAGTTCAATCGTTGGTTTAGGAAGTTCCGGAAAACCATCTCCTGGTTGAATGTTATGTTCCGAATTAAAGCCCTTCGCCCTCAACCAGAGGCGGTTGCCGGTATCGGGCCACTCCAAGGTCAGCAGCCCATCGGGGTAGATGCGTACGGTTTCGATGAATTTCTTTCCTGGGATCGCGGAGATCCGAGTTCCTGTAGCTTCTACAGGAACCGTGGCCTCAAAAGCCAATTCCATATCGGTGGCCTTTAGGATCATTGCCTGGTCTTGCACTTCCACAAGAACGTGCTGAAGTATGGGCAAAGTGACCCGGCGCTCCAGAGCGTGTTTGAGAATGCCAAGGATCTTGTCCAGACGTTCTTTGGATACCTGTACTTGGAAGTTCATGAATCACCCTGATTGTTTTGAAGACACTTTTGGGGTGTGGAGAAATCGGTCAAACCCACATTCTACCTTGAAAATTTGGCCTCGACCACCTGTGGATGAACTTGCCTGGACTGTTGATTTCGAACCATGAGAGAACGCCGGCCTGGCAGTCCACAAAAACACCGCGAGGTGTTCCCAGCGGAATTGTGGAACAACTAAAGAAAGGGCTTGAGCATCAAGCAATACTATTAAGGAGAGACTGAACCTGCTTGTGGAAATCCTGATCCTTCTGCATCCGGTTTTTGACTGAATCAATGGCATTCATGACAGTACTGTGGTGCATGTTGTTGAATGACCGCCCAATGTCACTGAATGATATTGTGGTCAACTCACGCGCAAGGTACATTGCGACTTGACGGGGCAATAGGATTGATTGTTGTCGCGACTTTTTTTTCATAAGATCCATGTACGCGACATTATAGGTCTCTGCTGCCATCCTACAAATACGCTCGAGGGAGATACCTGATGTCGCCTCCTGTCCAGTCTGACCAAGGAATGCTAAATGGGCGATTTCCAAGGTCGGTGGCACCCCCAAGAAACTACTTTGAAAGACAACTCGGGTCAACAACCCCTCCAGATCCCGAACACTTCCCTTAGCCTTGTGCCCAATAAAAGTGAGCACATCCTCTGGAACGGGTGGTAGATCCCGGAAGACCTCGTCTTCCAATTTTTTCTTTAGGATAGCTACGCGGGTTTCGAAATCAGGTGGTTGAATATCGGCTGTAAGGCCCCATTTACAGCGTGTTCGCAATCGATCATGGAGTCCTTCCAGTCGTTCCGGTGGTTTATCTGAAGTAATGACGATTGTTTTTCCATATTGTAGAAGGTATTCAAGAATATAAAAAATCTCTTCTT
>CAIPUA010000094.1 GCA_903868115.1 uncultured Holophagaceae bacterium | reverse complement strand
CGCGGCCCCAACTGCCGCTGGCCATCAAGGAAAACGCGCCCAGCCCTGCGTTGGTGGATGGGTCGGAGGAGTCGTAGAGATCGGGGAGCCCGGCCATGGAGTGGCCCAACTCATGGGCGATGACCCCCATGGGGTGCTGACGATCAGAATCATTAAGTTCGCCGTTCATGGCCCACCGGGTGACCGTTTTCGTGCCCGCAGTTAGGCCAGGGGTTCCCCCCCAGGCGTGGGCCCATATGCTCGGGGTCTTGGATGAGCCAGAGGTCTCATACCCCGCGGGAATGAAGTAGAAGATGGCTTCCGTCGTGGAGATCACGCCATCGCCGTTCGTATCTAGCGCGGCGAAATCGACGAAGGGCGCCGCCTGAGCCAGCGCCAAATTCAACCATGCGGTCTCGGCCGCGTACTCGCTGGTTTCTACATCCCCGTAGTTCGGATGGGCAGATGCGATTGTGACCGTCACGATGCCGGCTGGATTGCCCGCCTGGGTGTGGGCAACCGGGGTGATATCGAAGGTGTTGAAGGAGTTGTCCTTGTAGAACTGACGAACGGATTTGATTCCGGCGCCCGCCTGGAAGGTGGTGCTGTACCAGGTGGTGGCGGTGGTGGTAAGGGCGCGGTCAGAGAAGTTGGTCAGGATGATGATGACCTTCCGGGTTCCAGAAAGAGCCGCCGGTTCCAACGGGGGTGCGGCCGCGAAGCCCTTCGGGAAGCTACTCGAACGTTCCTGCTGGATCTGTTGGATGGACCGGAGGTGCCGTGCTTCGTTCTCGATGTTTCGAGCTGGCCGCAGATGCGTGGCCAGGAATGAAGGGGCCAGGGCCTCGGGGCGCACCGGGTGACCGGAGGGCAAAATCTTGCCACTCTGGCCATCGAGAATTCCGTATTCCCACACGCTCGTACCCGCGTTCTTGACGATGGTGTATCCATCCAGGGTTTCGACCCAGTGCTGGAATTCGTCCCCGCGCATTCGAGCCTGGATGGTTGAGCCATCCGTCAGGCGGAGTTTGATGAGATCCGGAGCAGCGGGTACGGCGTGGAGGCCAAGCCCCATCCAACAGGGCAGAAGCGCCAGGCACAGGGCCAGGAGTTTGATACTTCGTAAGGGTCGGCAGAATGTAGGCAAGGGAGGACTCCTGATCGTTCATTTTCGGCCTTTCCCCGCGCGATGACAAATTTAATAAATTGGGAGCGCGCTGGAATTTTCGATTGAAAGGGTAAGACTCCTGAATGGGGATCTTTGGCGGTTCCGCGCGGAACGCACGATCATGCGATCGAGATGCCCTCGTAGTGGCTCACTTCGTGGGCGTTGAAGCTCGATCTTACGAGGGGTCCGGCGTAGACGGTGCGGAAGCCCAGGGCCTTGGCCCTGCGGCCCAGGGCGGCGAATTGGTCGGGATGGATGTAAGCCTGGACGGGCAGCTGGTGGCGGGTGGGGCGCAGATACTGGCCCAGGGTGAGAATGTCAACGCCCGCCTCCACCAGGGCCAAGAAGACTTCCAACAATTCCTCTTCTGTTTCGCCTAGGCCCAGCATCAGGCCCGACTTGGTGCGGAAGGTGTCGCCAAAAAGGGCCGTGCCCGCCCGCTTCGCTTCCTGCAGTACGGACAGGCTGCGCTGGAAGCGCGCGGCGGGGCGGACGAGGGGGTAGAGGCTGGGCACGGTCTCGGTGTTGTGGTTGAACACGGTCGGGTGTGCCGCCACCACGGTGGCTACGGCCTCCAGATCACCCTGGAAATCGGGCACCAGGACTTCGACTCCCACCTCGGGGCAATCGCGATGAATGGCCCGAATCGTCTCAGCGAAATGTGCGGCGCCGCCATCGGGCAGGTCATCGCGGTTCACACTGGTGAGCACGGCGAACCGCAGACCCATCTCCAACACACGGGCGGCGGTTTCCTCTGGTTCCTGCGGGTCGAGGTCCGTGGGTTTTCCGGCCCGGATGGCGCAGAAGCCGCAGGCGCGGGTGCACGTATCGCCCAACAACAAGAATGTGGCCGTCCCATGGGCAAAGCAGTGGTTGCGATTGGGACAGCGGGCTTCTTCGCAGACCGTGTGCAGCCCCGAGGCGCGCAAGCCGGTCTTCATGCCGTGAAGTTCCGAGAGCTTGACCCGCTCCCGAGTGATCCATTCGGGCAGTCGTAAATGGCCATCCAGGACCTCGCGACCTGCACGCATGGAGAAACGGGCCATCTGACACCTCCTTCCCAGTTTGACCCAGGGCGGGCCCATCCAGGTCACAGCCCGGTAGAGTGAAGGCATGTTCAGCCCCTTTCAACGCGCCCTCGCCCGGGAACAGCAGGCCTTCCTGGCTCGAGACCGCCGGGGGTGGGGGGAGCACCTGGTGCGAGTTCGAAATTTCCTGGGAGTTGGCCTCGAGCGTGCCGATCCCGAGCGGCCCACCCTGATTCTGGGGGCGGGTTCGGGCCTGGAAGTGCCCTGGGCCAAGGCTCCCAAGGTGACCACCGGATGGGACGCCGACCCTTTCAGTCGGCTGAGGACGCTGTTCCGGCACCGCCGCTGGTCCCCCTGGGTCTTTGGCGATATCACGGGGGCCTTCGCGCCTCTTGAGGCCGCGGCCCAGCGGGCGGTGCGCGAGAGTTGGTCAGGGCGGCGCCGGCGCCGGGAGGTCGCACGGGTCCGGCTTGCAGCCCTCCTCCCTTCAATCCAAACCGATCCGCTCAACCTACAGGCTTGGATCCTCCGGCAGCGGCCTGGTACGATCCTCGCCGCCAACTTCATGGGGCAGTTGGCACCCTCGGCCCAGCGCATCGTCGAGCGGGCCTTTGCTCCCGAGGACCCTTGGGAATCGGACCCGGAAAAGGGAGATGCCCTTGCAGAGGCCCTGGATGCCTGGACGGCTCGGCTGGTGCGGCACCTCCTCGAAACCCTGGCGGCAAGCGGTGCGGAACTTTGGCTGGTGCATGACCGCGCCGTGCTGAGTGGGGGGAAGCCGCTTGAACTCGCGGTCTTCACACCGGACTGGAGAGCCCAGTTGCGGGCCACGGAACGCCTCGAAATACTGGACCCGTTGGCGGGCGTGGATGTGGTGGCGGCCCTGGAGGGCCTTCCCCCGCTGCGTGCGGAGCGGTGGTTGTGGCCCCTGGGGCCGGACCAACTCCATGTCGTGGAGGCGCTGGCCTACGAGCGGCGCAGTGAGCTGGATCAAATTTTCGGATCGTGATGACTGGTTGGGATCCGTGTTCCAATGGATCCCCTGCGGCTACGCGTCGGTAGCTCATCCAGGTGCCTATGGTTCAGTTCAAGCGCTTCTTCCTCGGTCGTCGGCTCGCCAGTGACGAGACCCAGCACACTCAGGTCAGCAATTTCATCGGGCTCTCCGTATTCAGCTCGGACGCACTTTCCTCGGTGGCCTACGCCACGCAGGAAATCATGGCCAGCCTCTCGTTGAACCTGCATGGCATCGCCGTGACCACCGCCGTGGGTGCGGCCATTCATCCCCTCTTTGGCCTCTCGAGTCCGGTGGCCTTCGGTATCGTCGCGCTGCTTGTGGTGCTCGGCATCAGCTACCGACAGACGATCACGGCCTACCCCGGCGGCGGTGGGGCCTACATCGTGGCCAAGGAGAATCTGGGCGAAATTTCAGCGCTGGTGGCCGGCGCCTCCCTGCTGGCCGATTACATTCTCACCGTGTCCGTGTCGGTGGCCGCTGGGGTTGCGGCCATCACGGCCGCAGTGCCCCTGCTTCAGGGTGCCAATGTTGCACTCACGATCGCGTTCATCGTGCTGGTCGCGGTAGCGAATCTGCGCGGTGTGAAGGAATCAGGGGCCCTCTTCGCGGTCCCGACCTACGGGTTCGTGGCCGCGATGCTGCTGCTGCTGGTCTGGGGCGGCGCGAGGATACTGATGGGCGGCACTCCGGCGGCGATGTCTGCCCACGCGCCCCAGGCGGCCTCGCATGCCTCCACCTTCACCGGACTGGCCATGCTCTGGATCTTCATGCGCGCCTTCAGTGCAGGATGCACGGCACTGACGGGCGTAGAGGCCATCTCCAACGGCATTCAGGCCTTCAAGGAACCTTCGGCCAAGAATGCCGCCAAGACCATGGTCTGGATGATCGTTTTGCTGGGTGTGATGTTCATGGGAATCACCCTTCTGGCCAGCAAATTCGGGGTCACCTATTCCCACAGCCTGGACGCGAGCCAGGTCGCCGAGACACTGCTCTCCAAGTTGGCCAAGGCCGTCTATGGAGATGTTGCGCATGGACTGCCCAAGCTCATGTACTTCCTGACTCAGGGCTTCACCTTCGCCATCCTGGTGGTCGCAGCCAATACCGCCTATGCCGATTTTCCCCGCCTTGCCGCGCTCATGGGGCGCGATAGCTACCTTCCCAAGCAGTTCGCCAGCCAGGGCGATCGGCTGGTCTTCTCCAACGGCATCATCATTCTGACGCTCGTCAGTTGTTCGCTGGTTTGGTTGCTGCACGCCAACACGGACTTGCTGCTGCCGCTGTATGCGCTGGGTGTGTTCACCGGCTTCACTCTGAGCCAGGTCGGCATGGTGATGCACTGGATCAAGCTTAAACAGGAAGAACCCCGGTGGTTGTCCAAGGCCATCATCAATGCCGTTGGTGCCGCGGCGGCGGGCATTGTGATGCTCGATATCGCGATCACCAAATTCTCCCATGGCGCGTGGTTCATCGTGCTGCTCATCCCGGTGATGGTGCTCATCTTCCAGCGCATCCATCGCCACTACATCCGGGTTCGTTCACGCTTGGCGGCCAGTCGCACAGAAGACATCTATGCGCGGAAAAATCGTGTCGTGGTGCTGGTTTCTCGCATTCATCGCGGCACCCTCGAGGCCATCCGCTATGCGAAAACGATCTCCGAGCGCGGCCAGGTGGAGGCCCTCACAGTAGATTTCCCGGATGCTTACGGCAGGCCGAGTTCCGAGCGTGCGCGGCTCGAAGCCGATTGGCACCGCTACTGCGAAGGCATTCCCCTGCGAGTTCTCGAAAGTTCCTTCCGGAAAATCGTCGAACCGGTGGAGGAAGAATTGGATCGCATGAGGGCCGCGGAGCCTGAGTTCACCTTCACCGTAGTGCTGCCGGAATTCGTCACCGAGCATTGGTGGGGCAATCTGCTTCACAACCAGACGGCACTGCGTCTCAAGGCGACCCTGCTCTCGAAACCCAAGACGGTGGTCATCTCCATTCCCTACCATCTGGATTCAGACATGGAGTGAGGCGGATCGATCTCATTGTGTGGCCCAGGCAGGACTATGCTATAACTCGATCCCAAACCTATGCCTGAACTCAAACGCTTCCTCCTCGGCCGACGCCTGACCAGCGACGAGACTCACCAGACCAAGCTGAATAATTTCGTCGGCCTGTCGGTGTTCAGCTCGGATGCCCTCTCCTCCGTGGCCTACGCGACCCAGGAGATCATGGCCTCCCTGTCGATGGCGCTGCCCCACGGGGTGGCGGCGGTATCCGTGGCGGGCTTCGTCCAGCCGCTGTTTGGAATGTCCATCCCGGTGGCTCTCGGCATCGTGGGCCTGCTGCTGATTCTCGGCATCAGCTATAGGCAGACCATCCTGGCCTATCCCACAGGCGGCGGTGCCTACATCGTGGCCAAGGAAAACCTGGGCGAACTCGCGGCGCTGGTTGCGGGAGCCTCAGTACTTACCGACTACATCTTGACGGTGGCGGCCTCGGTCTCGTCGGGCGTGGCGGCCGTCACAGCGGCGGCGCCCTTCTTGCGGGGCCACAATGTCGCGCTCACCATCGTCTGCATCGTCTTTGTCGCCATGGCGAATCTTCGGGGCGTG
>CAIPUA010000093.1 GCA_903868115.1 uncultured Holophagaceae bacterium | reverse complement strand
GCTCGCAACGAGGTCTGGGAGATTCCCACCGGCGATCCCAAGTCCGCGCTGCCGACCATCCTGGGCGCAGCCGAAAACCAGGCTGTGCCCTTCCTCCAGATCCATGTCCGGCGCGCCACGCTGGAGGATGTCTTCCTCCACCGTACGGGCCGCAGTCTGCGGGACTAATCATATGCTGCTCTGGCGCCAATTTTCCATGGAATGGAAGCTGTACCTTCGGGACCGGGGAGCCACCTTCTGGACCTTCGCCTTCCCGGTGCTCATGCTGCTCGGCTTCGGGCTGATCTTTCGCGGGGGTGCCGGCCCCGCGGTGACCCTGGTCTGGACGGTTCAGAAAGCCAACCCAGGCGACGCCGCCCTGGAGAAGGTGCTGGCGCAAAGTCCCGTCAACGTGCTCAAACTTTCGCCACCGGAAGCCCAGGCCCGCTGGGCCAAGGGCGAGTCCGCCGCCCAGTTGGAGAGCGCCGCCGAAGGCCATCGCCTCCGGGTAAACAGCTACCTCCTGGCCCAAGGACAGACGGCTGCCCAGATCGTGCAGCAGGCCAATCTCGTTGCCCAGGCCAAGGCCCAGGGCATCGACCCCGAACTGATCCCGCTGACCGTGGAAAGTCCTGGTGGGCGGCAGGCGCCGAACTACGCGGCATTCCTGCTGCCGGGCCTGCTGGGCCTCAACCTGCTGAGCATCGGCCTTTTCAGTGTCGGCATGGTGAATGTCGCCTACCGCGAGAAGGGCAAGTTCCGCAGGCTCGGCGTCACCCCGCTGCCCAAATGGATCTTCCTGCTGGGTCAGGTTCTGCAGCGCCTTACCGTGAGCCTGGCCCAGAGCGTCCTCCTTTTGGCCACGGGCCGCCTAGCGTTCGGAATCCAGAACCAGGGCTCGTACGGGGCGTTCTTCCTGGTGGTGATCATCGGCACCGGGGCCTTCATGGCGCTGGGTTTCGCGCTCTCCAGCTTGGCGGACACCGTGGAGGGCTACGGCGCCATTTCCAACCTCGCCTTCTTTCCGATGATGCTGCTTTCGGGGGTCTATTTCACGCTGGATGCGGCGCCGGTGTGGCTGCAGAAGGCCGTTCAAGTCCTGCCCCTGGCCCCCTACATCAAGGCGCTGAGGGGCATCTTCAACGATGGGGCGAGCCTGTCGGCCTACCTCTCGGGGCTTGGACTGGTGCTCCTCTGGGGCATTCTGGGCTTCGGCGTGGCCCTCAAGCGCTTCCGGTGGACCTGAGCTTAATCCGACAAATCTGGTAAAGTATTTGTCAGGAGGATTGCATGCAGCCATCCAAGCGCGCCCAGCTGGCCGTGTTCATCACCGTGCTCGTGGACCTGCTCGGATTCGGCATCGTCATTCCCCTGCTCCCGATCTACGCCAAGACTCTGGCCGCCCATCCTTCCGGGTGGATGGTCTGGGTGAACCACACCCTTGGCCTCCAGACGCCCGGCGCCTTCTGGGCGGGCACAGCCTTTGTCAGTTTCTCGGTCATGCAGTTCCTGGCGACCCCCGTGCTGGGGCGCTTGTCGGACTTGGTGGGTCGCCGGCCGGTGCTCTGGGTCTCACTGATGGGAACGGCCCTGGGCTACCTCATCATGGCTCTCACGGGGCGCTTCGAGTGGGTGCTGGCGGCTCGCGTCCTGGATGGCATCACGGGCGGCAACATCTCCGTAGCCCAGGCGGCGATGGCGGATCTCACGCCGCCCGAGGAGCGCTCGAAGGTCATGGGCCTCATTGGCGCGGCCTTCGGCCTGGGCTTCGTGTTGGGCCCCTTTCTCGGTGGCACCCTGGCCGGTTCCTCGCTCGGCAAGCATTTTGCGGTGGAGCATGGGTGGACCCTGCCCTTCCTGGTGGCCGGTGGGCTCTCCCTGCTGGCCTCCCTGCTCGTAATCGCCTGGCTGCCCGAGACCCTCAGCGTGGAGACCCGCCTGGCGGCCCGCCAGCAGGAAAGCCGCGGGCATGCCCTGCTCGTCGCCCTCAAGCGCCCGGGCATGGCGCAGCTCCTGGCCATCGCCCTGCTCGCCATGACGGGCTTCGCCATGATGGAGGGAACTTTCAGCCTGCTCGTGAACCAACGGTTCAACTTCGGCCCGACCGAAGTGGGCTACCTCTTCGGGTGCTTCGGCATTCTGATCGTCATCTACCAGGGAGGACTGGTCCGCATAGTCGCCAAGCGCCTCCCGGAACGCTTTGCCCTGCTCGCGGGTCTTGTGCTCATGGCCGTCTTTCTCCCCTTCCTGCCCTCCGCGCCCTGGAAGTGGCCTTTCCTCCTGGTCATGATTCCCCTGGCCTGGGGTTCGGGCATGAACAATACCGCCACGTCCGCTCTGGCCAGCCAACTCACCCCGGCCGAGGACCAGGGCAGCCTCTTCGGCGTGCTCAATGCGGTCTCTGGCATCGGGCGCATCCTGGGTCCCGGCCTGGGCACCTTCGTCTTCGCCCGCTGGGGCTATTCGGCGTCCTACGGGGTCGCCGCGGCGGTGGTTTCGGGCGCCCTGCTGCTGGCGTTCACCCTTCCCCGCCGGACCGGGCTCGTCGAAGAAGGGTCCTGACGCGGGTCATTCCGCTCGGCGCACCTCGATGACCTCGCCCTGGGTCTCCAGCAGCAGCCTCTGGAAGGCCTCATCGTCCCGCAGGATCTCCTCGGGACGCTCATGGTGTTCCGCGTCGAAGGTGATCGCAATGCGGACAAGCCCGGGGAGAATCCCCCGCAGGGTCTCCAGCAGGTGAGGGTTGGCCAGCTCCCGTTCAAATTCCTGCACCGTATGGCGGACGTTGGGCGGGAAGTAGAAGTGCAGGGCCTGCCCCTCGAAAGCCAGGGAGCGGGCCATATATGGAAGGCTGCCCAGGCTGCGCGGCAGTCCACCCGGAACGGCCTTCAGGGCCTCGGTGACGGCGCGACGAAGCTCCTCGAGGTCCGCAGGATCGGCAACGGGCTGGAGCCGAGGGGGCAACTCTGGCGCGGGCTGCGGTGCCTCGGCCAGAGCCGGCTGCGACGGGCCGGGCGGAAGGGTCTGGGGAGCCGCTGCCCGGATCGCGGTCCCCGCTTCAGGGCGGCTGGGCCTACTGGGCGGCGGGCCGGTCGCGGCGCCCGTGCGGACCAGGGCATCGAGGGGCGCCAGATGCGGCAGCTGGGCGGCCGTCACCAGGGCGAGTTCCACAACCACCTGAGGCAGGCTGGAATCTCGCATATCCCGCTCGCGCTGCAGGAGCAGATGCAGCATCCGCGCGAGGCGGAGAATGTCCTGGGGGCCAGGACTGCGCCGAACCTCAATTTCCAGGCGATCCCGGAAGGCCAGCATCAACTCGCGCCAGAAGCTTGTCCAGTCCGTGCCAAGGGACGCCAGGGCGGCACACTCGTCCAGGACTGCCGTGGGATCCCCGTTCAGGATGGCGTTGAGAACATTCTGGACGCGCACCGCAGGCACGATGCCCAACTGCTCTCGCACCATTTCCTCGACCACCTTCCCATCTCCGGCGGCAATGACCCGATCGAGGGTCGTGAGCGCATCGCGCATGGAGCCGGTGCCCGCTTCTGCCAAGAGCCGCAGAGAGCCCTCATCGAAGGTGACGCCTTCCTGTTCGCAGACATGCTTGAGGCGGGCTTCGATGAGCCCCACGGGAATGAGGCGGAAAGGATAGATCTGCACCCGACTCTTGATGGTGTCCGGTACGTCCTGCAGTTCCGTGGTGGCCAGCACGAAGACCGCGTGGGCGGGAGGTTCCTCGAGAATTTTCAGCAGCGCATCGAAGGCACTGCGACTCATCATGTGGACTTCGTCGATGATGTAGACGCGATAGCGGCAGAAGGCGGGCCGGGTCTGCACCTGCTCGCGCAGGGCTCGGGCGTCCTCGACGCTGGCGCGACTGGCGGCGTCGATCTCGATGACATCCAGATTCCGGTCCGGCTGCTCGGCGGACACGCAGGCATCACAGACACCACAAGGCTCGGGAGTCGGCCCCTGGAAGCAGTTGAGCGCCCGCGCCAGGATGCGGGCAGTGCTGGTTTTCCCGGTGCCCCGCACCCCTGCGAATAGGAAGGCCTGATGGTGAATATGGCCCGAAACCTGGGCGCGACGCAGGGCATTACCCAGGGCACGAACGCTGGCCTCCTGGCCGACCAGGTCGGAAAGAAGGCGCGGACGGTATTTCAGGGCGAGGGTGGTCATGGAAGGGGCATTGTCCCACGAGTGCGGGCCCAAAATGGTGGCCTACCGGAATTCCGGGGTCACAGCCCCTCGAAGAGCGCGGGTTGAAGAAAGGTCTGGGCAGCCATGGGCCGATATCCCACCGCCGCGCCACAGCCGCGAGGCATTTTTTTGCCGTGGCGAACGACCGGCGGCATGGCAGCCCGCAGGGCCTCGCGAACCTCGGCCTGGTACGCCTTGTCCAGCACATGCAGCCATCCATGGCGGGCCAACACCTGGTAGAAGGGGTCGTTCTTCAGGAGGCGCAGACCGCCTACCCAGGCGCTATTGGCACCACTCAACCGCGCGCGGCGGGCGAACGCGCGGGGATCCACCATGGCCATCAAGGGCGTGGCGGAAATCCCCACCTGGATCCCGCTGGCACTCAGGCGCTCGACCGCGGCCCAGCGGCTGGGAATGGGGGGTGCCTTGGGCTCGACGATCTGGCGCACCGTATCATCGTCGGTCGGAATGGAGAAACCCACGCTCAACCGTGCTCCGAATTCCCGCAGGAGATCCAGGTCCTGGATGACCAGGGGGGACCGAGTGTGCAACAGGACACGGGTGGTAGGGCATTTCAGGAGCACCTCCAGACACCCCCGGGTGAGGCGGAATTCCCGCTCGAGGGGCTGATAGGGGTCCGTGGCCGAGGCCAGGAAGACCGATTGATTGTGGAGTCGGTGCCGCTGCTGCCAGAGCAGTTCCGGCGCGTTCATCTTGGGAGCGGACCAGCCGCCCCATTCCTCGGCCCCATGCAGGGCGTTGGGGTATTCCCGCACATAGCAGTAGCGACAGCCATGGCCGCAGCCGCGATAGGGGCTCAGGGCAAACCCGAAACCATAGCGCTCATCCCTTTGGGGGCGCAGAATGCTCCGCGCCTCCTCGGGCTCGATCCGGAGTTCGTGAAACAGATGAGGCATGGGCTCGACGGCAGACAGGAGGGGAACCATGTCGAAAGTATTCGCTTTTTTTTCGAATACGCAAGGGTCCACCCACTCGCTCGACCGGGAAGGCCTACTTCTCGAAGTCCACCTTGAAGCTCACGGTGCCGATCTCCCTGCCTTCCACAGTCAGCACCTTCGCCGTCCACTCACCAGCGTCCCCGGCGCGGAAGGTCCGATAGGCATGGGTTCGGTAGGGAGAACGCGACACACTGAGTTCCTGTTTCGTGAAAACTTTGTTCCCCCGGGTGAAGGCGATGAAGATGTTGGAATCGGCGCAACCGGAGACCTTGGTCCACACGAAGACCTTCGTCCCTGCGGCGATCTTGAACGCGGCCGCTTCCCCCGTGATCTCCATCTTTTCGACGCCCAGCCCGACCTTCAGGGCTGCGGCCGGAGCCGTCGGCTCGCCATTCTGGAACGAGACTGGACGGGCGGTGGCAACACGGGCACCCAGCACGGAGAGACTGAAGCCGACGACCAGAAGGATGCTCTTGCGCATGGGATACTCCTCGTGAGATTTCACGGAACGATACTAGCGGCTTCCTGGAAAGGCAGGACCCTTTTCGCCGCCGGCCAATTTTTCAACATGGGCGTCGAGCGATTGCCAGTCCCATTCTGCGAGATTCGGTGTGTCCTCCTCCCGCAGATCGTGCTGGGAGAGCCAGGCATCGTAGACCACCAGGGCGCACATGGCCTCCGCCACGGGCACCACCCGGGGCGCGATGCAGGGATCGTGGCGACCCTGAACGGAAAGCTCCCGAGGCCGCCCTTCCCGGTCGATGGTCTGCTGGGCTTTCGAGATGGAACTGGTGGGTTTCACCGCCAGGCGTAGAACCACGGGAGCGCCCGTGGAGATTCCGCCCAGGGTGCCCCCGGCGTCGTTCTTCTGCGGACCCTCCGGCCCCAGCGGGTCGTTGTGGGCCGAGCCCTGCATCCGCGCGGCGGCAAAGCCCGCGCCCACCTCCACGCCCTTGACCGCGCCGATGCTCATGCAGGCGTAGGCGAGGAGCGCGTCCAGCTTGGCGAAGACGGGATCCCCGAGCCCTGCAGGAAGTCCCTCGATCCAGATCTCGCAGATGCCACCCACTGAATCACCTTCGGCCTTGGCCTTTTCGACGGCCCGTCTCTGGGCCGGGAAAGCCCCCGGATCCGAGCTGCGGAGGGGATTCTGCTCGACGAAATCCCAGTCCAGGGCAAGAGAGGCAATGCCCGCGATCTCACGGTTGAAGCCGCGGATCCGGATCCCCAACCCTGCCAGTTGCTGCTTGGCCCAGGCTCCGGCCGCCACCCGAGCGAGCGTCTCGCGTCCGCTGGAGCGACCTCCCCCACGCGCATCCCGAAGGCCGTATTTGCGCTGGAAGGCCAGGTCCGCGTGCCCCGGGCGAAAGACCTCCCGCAAGGCGTCATAGTCCCCGCTCCGCTGATGCTCGTTGAAGACAACAAGGGCGATGGGGTGTCCTGTCGTGCGGCCTTCGTGGACGCCGGAAAGGACTCGGACCCGATCGCCCTCCTGGCGGGGCGTCACCAGGTCGGACTGCCCGGGGCGGCGCCGGTCCAGTTCATGCTGAATGGCCTCCAGGTCGAAGGGCAGCCCGGGTTTCACGCCGTCCAGCACCACACCCACGGCAGGGCCATGGCTCTCGCCGAAGGTCAGAATGCGGAACGTGCGGCCGAAGGAACTGGGAGACGCGAATAGCATCCTTCCACTATAGGAGGCCGATGAACCCGTGCGAATCGGCGGGGCTATTCAGGCTCCTGGGTCTCGGCAGGAACCGCCTCCTCGAGGCTCCGCTTCACCAGTTTCGGCATGGGCAAAGCCGAGATATTCGTGGATCGCGCCGCCCACACATAGCGGGTTCCACGCTTCTGGCCCTGCTTGACGATGAGGCCCTCTTGTTCCAGTTCCCCGAAGAGACGGCGCAGGGTAGCGGGTGCCCAGTCACACTCCTTCAGCCCCAGTTCCCCCTGGGCCTCGAAACTGGAGACACCACCCTGATCTTCGAGGAGGGACACCAGCCGCTTCCGCAGATCACCCAGTTCCTGTTGGGTCCGACGCACCTTGTGCCTGGATGCGTCCTCGGAGGGCCGGAAGACAGGGGCGTCCCTGAACGCGACCTCAGGAATTGGATGGGGGGCGGTCAAGGGCGCCATGGTCAGTTCGTGGACCAATCCGCCATCGAGATAAATATCGGACGTATCCGGCTGGAAGAGAATCACCACCGAACTGGCAGGTATCCCTTCACTGTGGAGGGAATCGATAACCCTATCCCCTATCCGTTGCTTCTGCGCAGCCGAAAGCGGGGAGGTTTGAATAATGACCAAAGACATATCAACTCCCTTTTCGGATGGATATCCTTAAATTTATGCTTTCGCCCATTCGAAGCCAAGGCATTTTCTTGAGCGAATGTTCCCGAATCTGGAGAATCCATGGGCCATGTCCCCGAATCCCGCAAGGCACGCTCTGCGGAAGCGGCCCGTTTCGAGGTCTTCCTCCGGAGCCGGAAACTCAAGCTCACAGGCGAACGCCTCGCGGTCCTGGCTTCGATCTTTCAGCGGGAGAGTCACTTCGACGCGGAGACCCTGCACGCCCACCTGCGCACGGCAGGCGGGAACATAAGCCGAGCCACGGTTTACCGCACGCTTGATCTGCTGGTGCAGTCGGGACTGGTCCGCAAGAACAGCCTGGGCGCCAGCCACGCCAACTACGAAGCCGCCCAGGGCGACGAGCACCACGATCACCTGATCTGCCTGAACTGCAGTCAGGTCGTCGAGTTCTACCGACCCGACATCGAGAACCTCCAGGAGCAGATCTGCGCTGCCCATGGCTTCAAGCTTATCCATCACAGCCTGCAGATCTTCGGTCTCTGCCCAGGGTGCACAGGCCAGGCGGACGAGGGAACAATCCGGAACCGCGTGGCACAACTCCACACTTGATGAGCCCCGGGTTCGCGGTTCAAAAATCCTGCTAGCCTTGTCAGTTATGCAAAAACTTACGATTCAGGACATCCAGCGCCTCCCCAAGACGGATCTGCACGTGCATCTCGATGGCAGCCTCCGCATCCAGACCATCCTCGAACTCGCCGAGCAGCAGAAGGTCAAACTGCCCGGAGACTCGCCCGAGAAGCTCCGCCCCTTCGTTGAAGTGGGCGAGGACTGCAAGTCCCTAGTGGAATATCTCAAGGCCTTCGACGTCACGCTTTCGGTGATGCAAACTCACGAGTCCCTCGTGCGCACGGCCTTCGAACTGGCTGAGGATGCCGCGCAGGAGAATGTCCGCTACATGGAAGTTCGCTACAGCCCGATCCTCCATCAGCAGAAGGGCATGACCCTCCACAGCATCGTCCAGGCCGTGCTGGAGGGTCTCGCGCTGGCCGAAAAAAAATATGACATCCGGACCGGTGTCATTCTGTGCGGCATGCGCCACATCAGCCCTGAGATCAGCCTCAAGCTGGCGGACCTCACGGTGGCCTTCAAAAACAAAGGGGTCGTCGGCTTCGACCTGGCCGGCGCCGAGGAAGATTTCCCCGCCAAGCGCCACAAGGATGCCTTTGGCCGCGTCCTGGCCAACAACATCAACTGCACCCTGCACGCCGGAGAAGCCTACGGCCCCGAAAGTATCCACCAGGCCATCCACCTCTGCGGCGCCCATCGCATCGGCCACGGGGTGCGGTTGGTCGAGGACGGTGATCTCCTCAATTATGTAAACGACCACCGCATCCCCCTCGAGTGCTGTCCCAGCAGCAACGTGCAGACCAAGGCGGTGAAGAAGATGGCCGATCATCCCATCCGCCTCTTCTTCGATCTGGGACTGCGCGTCACGGTGAATACCGACAACCGCATGGTGACGAACACCACCGTGAGCCGCGAGTACCAGGTGCTCCACGAACAGCTTGGTTTCTCCCTGGAAGAAATCAAGGAACTCATCATCATGGGCTTCAAGAGTGCCTTCCTGCCCTACGCCATCAAACGCTCGCTGCTCGCGGACGTGGTGGACGAACTGAAGTCCTTCAAGCACAAGAGCCTGGAAAGTAGAAAGGAACAGCTGTGACCCTCAGGTGGGTCGGCACTGCCTCGCGTATCGCCCCAGGCGATACCGAGAAGAAGGAACAGCTCTGAATCATGGAAGCCTCCTGAATGCTCGAACGCTTCGCCCGATTCCTCGAATCGCCCCAGAGGATTCTGCTCACCTCCCACGAGAATCCCGACGGGGACGGCACTGGCGCCATGATTGGCTTGGCTTACTATCTGCGCTCCCTGGGCAAGGAGGTGCGCATCGTCGTGAACCCCGAACTGCCCCATTTCCTTCGCTTCATGGATCCGCAGGGCTGGGTCGAAGCCTTCGAACCGACTGATCGGCACCGGGAGCTCGCGCAATGGCCCGAGACATGGATCCTCGTGGACGCCTCGGAGCCCCACCGACTGGGGGTCATGCAAGAGACCTTTCTGGCATCCAAGGCCGTGAAGATTTGCCTGGATCACCACATGAAGGAATCACCCCAAGGTTTCGATCACGAGTTCACGGATAGCGCCGCCAGCGCCTCCGCCGAGCTGGTCTTTGATCTAGTGGCTCGGCGAATGCCCCGCCCCCTGCCCCGTGCCATGGCCACGGCTCTTTATGCCGGTCTCGTGGACGATACGGGCAACTTCCGGTTCTCCAACGCCACGCCCAAGACCCATCGCATGGCCGCGGAACTCATCGAGGAAGGTGTCGAACCGGCCCGGGTCTACCAAGACCTGTACCATCAGGGTCGCCCCGAACGGCTAAAGCTCTTCGGTCGAGCCTTCGAGGGCCTGCGGCTTCAGGCAGTCGGGCGCTATGCCTGCCTCCGCCTGACCCGAACCGACATGAGTGTATGCGGTGCCATCCACGATGACATGGAAGGCCTGGTCAATAAGCCCTTGGAACTCCGTGGCGTCGAAGTCGCCTGCCTTCTCTATGAACTGGAGGACGGCCAAATCAAGGCCAGCCTGCGTTCCCGGGAGCGGGTGGATGTCAACGCGGTGTGCCGAAGCTTCGGGGGAGGTGGCCACCGTCTGGCCTCCGGGGCCAAGCTGGACGGTCCTCTCGAGAGGGCCCAGACCCTGATGGATGCCGCGATCCTGGCCAGGATCGCAGCGGATCTCGCAACTCCATGAACTCCCACGTTTTGCTTGCGGGATCTGCTGCCCGCCCCAAACGTCCCATGAACACCATTAAACGCATGCCTCTTCATTCCTTTTGACGGGAACATCCCATGTGTCCCAAGGACAGCAGCAGCGCCCCCCACCTCGACGCAGGTTCGCCGCTCGAAGTGATCACCAAGTTCGAGACCGAAGCCGTGCCCTTCGTGGCCAAGGCGAATGTGCCCACCATCTTCGGCAAGTTCACGGTCTACGGTTTTCTCGAAAAACTGACCGGCAAGGAGCACCTGGCCATCGTAGCTGGTGATCTGGATGCGCGGAGGCGCACCTCCGTGCGGATCCACAGCGAATGCTGGACCGGCGATGTCATGGGTAGCCTCAAGTGCGACTGCCGTGCCCAACTCGAAGAAGCTTTTCGCTTCATCGGTCTGCACGGCGGCATCGTGCTCTACATGCGCCAGGAAGGCCGCGGCATCGGCCTCCTCAACAAGCTCAAGGCCTATGCCCTCCAGGAACAGGGCATGGACACGGTAGAGGCCAACCACGAGTTGGGCTTCGAAGACGACCTGCGGTCCTACGAGGCCGCAGTGGAGATGCTGCGCTTCTTCGGCATCAGCAAGGTGAAGCTCCTGACCAACAATCCGCGCAAGATCGAAGCCCTCCAAGAGGCTGGCATTCATGTCCAGCGGGAGCCGCACCAGATCGACTCGAACCCCCACAACCTGCGCTACCTCCAGACCAAGGCCGCCAAATCAGGCCACCTGCTGGATTTCACCGAGGATGCCGCGCTCTAGTCATTCGTCCCGCCTGGGCAGCAGCAGGGCGCGCTGGACGCGTTCGAGGTTGCCCTGAAGACCCACGAGCTTCCAGGCGATGACCATGGCGTAGCCCAACCAGACCCACAGCAGGCGCGGGTCGCAGGGGGTGCGCTTCAGCAGGTCCATGCCGATGTCCAAGCGGAGCCCGTTGAGAAACCAGACGACGACACCGAAGGCGATGAGCAGGTGCCCCCAGCGGATCCAATAGGGGCGAAGGCCTTCCTTGATCTTCCAGCGGAGCAGCAGCCAGCGATCGAAACACTCTGCCTTTTCCTCGGCGAAATGGAGCACCAGCAACTTATCCACGAGGGGGGCATAGCGGTGCACCCTGAGTTCATCGCTTTCCTCCTTGCCGTTCACCTTGCGGAGAAACGCGCTGCGAATCTTTCCTACGCATTCCTCCCAGGGCGCCTCCTCCCGCAGGATGGCCATATGCAGCCGCGCGAGCCCGACCCACAGCAGGGCCTGAGCGAGCAGCACGCCCCACAGCGCCATGCCTTGCCAACCGTGGGTCCGGGCCAGTTCGAGGAATCGTGTCAGGTCCATTCGCCTACCCCTTTTTCATCCGTTCCATCCATTCGACGATCTGGGCCTCGGATTCCGGCCCCAGGCGAATGGCTTCCTGCAGATCCCTGAGCGCTTCGACGACTTCGCCCCGCTTGAGTCGCACGAAGGCCCTGTCCCGGTAGGGCAGCGGATCCTCGGGGCTGAGCAGCACCAGATGGGTGGCCGTCCAGAAAGCCTCATCCCAGGCCTGGGTCCGGAGGTAGCGTGCATGGAGACTCCGCACCAACCGCATCAGGATCGCCCGATGGGGAAGGGGTCCCAGCATGGCGGGCTCGAAGGGGGTCCTGCCGCTCGTGGCGCGCCTCACGAGCGTAGCGGCCTGTTCCTCCCCCACGGGAAGGCCGCCCTGAAAGGGATCGAAATAGAGCGTGCCAAGGTCTAACCGCAGACCGGTGATGAAATGACCGGGCAACCCCACGCCAATGGCATCGAACCCGAGCCGCCGAGCGACATCGATCCACAGGATGGAAAGGGTAATGGGCAGGCCGCGCCTGCGCGCCACCACCCTGGGCAGGACCACATTATCGGGATCGTCGAAGGTCTCCCGGTCGCCCTGGAGGCCCTGCTCCTGGAAAAGGTAGTGATTCAAGGTATCCACGGCGGCGTGGGTGCTCCAGGGCAGGGGCATGCGTCCCGCGAGATCCAAGACCCACGCCTCCAGCGTCCGCACGAGGGGCCCGGGATCGGGGTCCTCCAGCAGGGGTCCGGCAGCGAGCACGGCCCCCATTGCCAAATCCCGGCATTCGGGGTCCGCCTGAAGGTAGTCGTGCAGGGAACTCACCCTCTCAGCCTCGTCGGCGCAGCCAGTTCCGCAACACGAGAGCCAGCAGTCCCGCCCCGAGACCGGTCCAGAACCACTTCTGCCACGGGAAAGGAGCGCCTTCGAGCCGGACCTTCTCCTCGGCCTTACGGGCCTTTTCCTCCGCGAGCCGGGCGTTTTCAGTGAAGGAGAGCTTCTGTTGAACCTCCCGGGCATCCTTGACGGCCTTCTGGGCGGATTGCTTGGAGGCCTCCAGGTCCTTTTTGGCGGCATTCTCCGGCTGATCGGACGGTTCCTCCTGGTGCGCAAGGTAGGTCACACGCGCCGCTGTCTGAGGGAAACGCCGCAGGCGCCTGCCGCGGGCTGGGACCAGGACGCCTTCCTTCTCGGGGGGCCCCGAAGTGCCTTGATCAAGGCTCTCGGCGAGGCTCTGCAAATCCTCGCGCAGCCCCTGAATATCCTGATGCTGGCGATGGAGCAGGCTGCCCTGGATCCAGGTCAAGCCCAGTTGGGCGGCCAGCAGCGCGATCACGGCGCTACCGAGCCAGGTTTGGGTCCCGGATGCCTGAGAATTCTCGTTCATAGCGCATCCCGTCCAAGAATGAAAAGCGTGCGATCGTCCCGGTTCTGGCATTCGAAGGTGGCCACATCCCGGTACACGGCCTCACAGGCCGCTCGGGCCGATCCCGTGGCCCGCATCCGGAGCAATTGGTCCTCCATCCGCGCAAGCCCGTAGAGTTCCCCCGCCTGATTCATGGCCTCGGTGAGTCCATCGCTATACATTACGACCCATTCACCGGGCTGCAGAATGCCTTCGTGAATCTGCCACTCCCCCTCGGAAGCAGGTCTCAACCCAAGGCCGCGCCCGATGGAGGTGAGTTCCTCGATATCCTCTCGACGGGGGCCCCGCATCACCAAAGCCGGCGGATGCCCGGCCCGGGCGATGCGGTAGCTGCCGGACTCGTCCCATTCCAGAAGGATCAGCGTAAGGAAATCGCGGCTGCCCATGAGGTTCCTCATGGTCCGATCCAGCGCGGGGAGGATGCGGTCGAAGTCGAGATTCTCGCTCTGGGTCGCGAACTTGAGCAGCGCCGTGGCTTGGCTCATGTAGAGGGCCGCAGCGAGCCCCTTGCCGCTCACGTCACCCACGGCCGCAATCCACTTCCCGTGCTTGCGGCGCTTGACCCAGAGCAGATCGCCGCCAGTCTCCAGGGCCGGTTCCAGCCTCAAGGCAAGCTGGTAGCCCTGGATGGCAGGTGCTTCGAAAGTGATCAGACTTTCCTGGATTTTTCGGGCCGTCTGCAGTTCCTGTTCGATGCGCCCCTGGTCCAGCAGGCGCCGGTGGAGGATCGTTGTCTCCAGGATGATGCCAGCGGCCTGGGCGACCTCCCGGAGCAGTTCCCGGTCCTCTCGCCCATAGCTCAATTCGGCGTACTTCCCGCCCAGGAGGATGATCGTGTGGGGTTTCTGGTTGGCCATGAGCAGCACGAGCACCTGGGCCTGCAGCGCATCCATATGGGCCCGGACGGCCTCGCCCTGCTCGCGAATCCAGTCGGCTTCATCCTCGCCCAGTCCCAGCACCAGTTCCTGGTTCTCCCGCGCATGGCGCAGCAACTGAGACGGTAGCTCCAGCTTGCGAGGACGCCGGAGGGCCTCGACCATTCCTGCATCCGCGTCAGGATCCTGGGTGGGCGGCAGTGTGACCGATTGACCTTCCACCGACAGCACGAGCAGCAACTGGGGCAGGAAGGCCTCGTGCAGACTCGTCTTCAGACCGGCCAGCAGGGCTTCCTCCGCGAGGCGCTGTCGGGTTTCCCGGAGGCACCCGAGAATCTGATCCCGGGCTTGGCTCAGATCCCGACGAAATTTGCGCCGCAGTGCCTGCAGCAGCCAGCGCAGGAGCCAACCAATCGGGATGGCAGAGAGGCCGACCAGGGCTCCGACCCAACCCGGTGGCACCGATTGCATCCCCTGCGCGAAGACCCAGGCCAGGCCCCCCAAATAGGCTATCAGCGTAACCCCCAGCACCACGAAATAGGTGACCCAGCGGACCAGCGCCCGCTGGACATCGAAGAAGCCGTGCCGAAGGATGGCGTAGGCAAAGGAAAGCGGCAGCAGCGGGAGCGGTGCGAAGAAGATCCAACTCTCGCGCTGGAACATCAGGCTCTGGCCCGCCCGCGCGCTCAGGAAATAGAAGGCGAGAAGATCCAGGAGCACCGCGGAACTGAAGATCAGGGCCGAAAGCAGCGCCCAGCGTCGGCGTTCCTCCAGCTTGAAGGCCCCCACCCAGAACAGGACGATGCCTGAAACCAGGGTGCAGGCGATCGCAGCATTGAAAATATAAAAGAGCCAGCGAATCGGGGTATTGCGAATGATTTCACCGATCAGCGCCGGCCCAAGAAATACGCCCGCCAACTGGGCTACAAAGATAAACAGTCCCAGGCATACAAAGCCTCCGTAGAGGCCCACCAGGAAGCGTCGATTGGTACGCAGTGGGAAGGAATGAGGAAAGCGCAAGAAGAAGTGAAGCCAGAGTGGAGGGGCGATCGCCAGGACCAGTTGGGCAACGAAGAGGTAGGGCACCACGAGGTAGGTCGGGACATTCCCCATGAAACCGCGCACCGCCAAGGGCAGCAGGAGAGCCATGACGCCGAGGTAATAGAAATGGCGGGCGATCTTCCGCTGGGGTGAGGAGGCCACCACCAGCAGTCCCAGTCCCCAGGCGATGAGCCCCGACAGGAGCACGAGGAGGGGCGTGGGATGGAAGGGCTTGGTGATCCGCACGGGCAACGGGAGAATGCGGTATTCCTTCTTGGCGAAATCGTAGCGGCGTACGACATAGACCAGGATCCGCCCTTCCGGCTGTTCATTGATGAATGCCTGAGCGTCCGTACCTAGACGATCGGGGTCCACTTTTTTGCCCTGGATCATCAGGAGTTCGTCGCCTTCCAGCAGGCCCGCGTCTTCCGCCACGCCATTGGGGAGGATCTCCCGGATCACGGCCCTCTTGCGGACCACCTTCTTGCCGTTTTCCGTAACCCTCTGCGTCTCCCTCACCCAGGTGCATTCATCATCCGAGGAGGAAAAGACCCACTGGTTCAGATAGAAGGAGCCCAGGGAAAGAACCAGGGCGATGACGCTGGTCCAGATCAACCGCCATCGGATGCGTCGAAGCGTGGGAGACACGGTAGCCTTGGAGGAACCTTGGGGGGTGATGTGGAAGGAAACAGGCCCTGGTGGATCCTGACGGGGGGGAGTCGCCGCCTGGGACGGGCCCTGGCGAAAGGCTTGGCGCTCGGACACAACCTCGTGCTCACGAGTTCCCGGCCTTGGACGGACGAGGACCATTGGCAAACAGAACTGTCAACGGAAACCCAAGTGCGGACTCTTCGCTGGGATGCATCGGATCCAGGCTTGGTTCCCCAGATGATGGCAGATCTGGAGCGCCTCGGTGCGGAAGGGATTCGCTTCCAGAGCGCCGTTCTGGTGGCCGGGACCTTTCCCGAACAACCCTTCGGCAGCTGGACTTCAGCCTCCCTCCAGGACACCCTCGCGGTTAACCTCGCCTTCCCCATGCTGGCCGCCCAGGCGCTTGCGCCCTGGATCCAGGACCTGGGGAGTCTGCAGTTGATTCTCGATACGGCCATTCACCGACCCATGCAGCAGCGCCTTCCCTACTCGGCGGCCAAGGCGGGTCTGGCCACCCTGGTCCCGGGCCTGGCCCGCCTCCTGGCACCCCGGATCCGCGTGGCGGGCCATGCGCTGGGGGTGATGCTCCCAGATGAGGCCAGTAGTCCGGATACCCTGGCAGAACTGAACCTCCTCAAGCGGAACGGCACGCCCGAAGATCTTCTGCGCGCCCTCCGCTATGTGGCCGAAAGCCCCTATCTCACGGGTGAAATTCTGACCTTGGATGGTGGTAGACGATGGGCCTAGCACACTTCAAGGTCAACGAAATCTTCTTCAGCCTCCAGGGCGAAGGCTCCCGCGCGGGCCGGCCCTGCCTCTTCATTCGCCTCACGGGCTGTCCGCTGCGCTGCACCTATTGCGATACGGCCTATGCCTTCGTTGCCGGTGAGTTCATGACCCTGGAGGAGATCCTGACTGAGGTACAAAAGCGCCTCGGCCCTCCCGGGCGTGGCCCCAACGCACCCTTCGTGGAACTGACGGGTGGCGAACCGCTGGCCTGCTCCGACGCGCCCGCACTGCTCCGCGCCCTGATGGGACTGGGTTATGAGGTAGCCCTGGAAACCGCAGGCAGCCATGACCTTTCCCCAGTGCCCCGCGAGGTCGTCAAGATCGTGGACCGCAAGACACCTGGAAGCGGCGAAAGCGCGCGTTGGCTGGAATCCAATCTGACGCACCTGGTTCCCGGCCAGGACGAGCTGAAGTTTGTCCTCACGGACGCAGCCGACTACGCCTGGTCCAGGGCCTGGTGCGCCGAACGGAGCCTCTTCGACCGCTTCGATATCCTCTTCAGCCCCGTCTGGGGCCAGCTGGACCTCCGGTGGCTGGCCGAGCGCATCATCGCGGACCAACTACCGGTGCGATACCAGTTGCAGCTGCATAAAATGGTCTGGGGGCCCGAACAGACGGGAGTCTGAGCACCATGTTGCGCATCAACTCCTCCTAAATGGGTTGGAATCCCAAGGCCCCATTTCGCCGGGGCGAACAATACGGTAAGGCTGTTATCAAGGTCAAGCAAGGTCATCAGGTGACCAATAAGGGGAATTTTTCGCAAACCCTTTCCAATGCGCTGATCAGGGGTTCGATGCTCGCTTCCTTGAGGGAACAGAAGGCGAGACGGATGTGCTTGTCGCCCTGGTTGACAACGCCGACGCTTTCATCGTGGATGAGCTTCTGGCGCACCTCGTCGGCGTTGAGGCCTGCGCGCAGTTTCAGCAGGCAGAAACATCCGGCGTTGAAGGGGAGAACTTCCCACTGCTTCGTAGGTCGGGAAAGGGCCTGTTTGAGCGTCGCATAGCGGCTCTGCAACACCTTTCGCATCTTCTCGAACTCATCCTCGTGGCGAGGATCGGCCAGCTCGATCTCCATGAGGTATTGGCTGAGGCCCACGGGACTGCCGATGCCACTACGGATGAGGCCCATACACTTGTCGACCAGAATGCCCGCGCAGTCCTTGTCCACACCGAAGGTGAGAAAGCCCACACGGCCGCCAAAGAAGCTCAGTTCCTTGGTGACACCGTCGCACTTGAGGGGAATGAGATTCTTGCTGCGGCCAATCAGGTCGAAGAAGAGACTCTTCGAGGTGGCGGTGGGCTCGAAGACCAGACCGTGGTAGGCGTCATCGCAGAACACGATCACGGTGCGGTTGGCGGCGGCTTCCACGATCACCTCCGCGATGGCCTTCATCTCGCTGGGCGTGGGGCTGTAGCCGTTGGGGTTGCTGGGGAAGTTCAGGAGCAGGTGCACCTTGCCCTGGACGGAGGCCAGCGTCGCGCGCAGACCCTCGAGGTTGAAGCCGCCCAGCGCGTTGTAGAAGTGAAAGGTCTTGAAGCTGCCCTGCAGGCGGATCTGGAAAATCTGCTCGTAGTTGTCCCAGTAGAGATCGGGCACCACCAGGGTGTCGCCCTCGGTGAAGAACAGTTCCGCGGCCATGTTCAGCGCGTGGCAGATGCCTGCACTGACCACGCCCATGGCCACCTGTTCCATGCGGCCGTCCTCTTTCACGAGCTTGGCGTGCCAAGCCTTGCGGGCCGTGTCGCGACCCTGGATGGGGCTGTAAAGAAAGGCGTCCTTGGCATTCAGGGAAGCAAGCTTTTCTGCCATGGGGGCCAACGGCAGGGGATTGCCCACGCCGTCCGTGATCTGGCCGATGGTGGCGTTGATTTCACAGTTCTTGCTCTGGGCGGCCTGGAAGGGGATGCCCTTGGGGAAGAAGGAACGCCGCCCCAGGGGGGAGAGCGCTTCAAAGATGGCCGGATTGATGGCCTGAATGCGGTCGTTGCGTTCCTGGGCTTCGGGATGGATGGACACGGCTACCTCGTAGAGTAGGGCGCTCGGCGCGGCCCCTGAGAACGGAAAGGAAAGAAAACGGAAAAGGTGAGGCACGAAGGCCTGACGTTCAGGAACGCAGAAATCGGGATAACCGCTGGGGAGAAGACGCCCATGAAGCGGACGATGCCATTCCAGGATATCAACACTCGAGGGATCACCCCGGACTCCGTTCCTGGTACCCTCCTGGCATGAGGCCTCAGGGGCGTGGCCCCAAGGGTCCACCGAACCGTTTTGTCCCAAGTCCCCCTTTGGAGGTCTGCCGTGGAAAACCTTCTCGATAACCTGGAGCCCAAGCCGCTCTGGAACTACTTCTTCGAACTCTCCAAGATCCCCCGCGGATCGAAGGTGGAGGCGGAAGCCGCCCAGTGGGTGGCCGATCAGGGGCGCGCACTGGGCCTCGAGGTAGAGCAGGATGCCGTCGGCAACGTGCTCATCCGCAAGCCCGGGACGAAGGGCAAGGAAAACCGTCCCGGCGTCACCCTCCAGGCCCATGTGGACATGGTCTGCGAGAAGAATGAAGGCACCCAGCACGACTTTCTCAAGGACCCCATCAAGCTGCGTCGGGATGGCGACCATCTTCGGGCCACGGGCACGACCCTGGGCGCCGACAACGGCATCGGTGTAGCTGCGGGTCTGGCCGTGCTCGCCAGCCAGGACATCGCCCACGGGCCCGTGGAACTGCTCGTCACCATCGACGAAGAAACGGGCCTCACGGGCGCCAACAACATCCAACCCAACTGGCTGAAGTCCAAGTTCCTCCTCAACCTCGACAGCGAGGAGGAAGGCTACCTCACCATCGGCTGTGCCGGCGGCATCGATACCATCACCAGTCGCCAGCTGACCATGAGTGCACCCGGAGCGGGCAAGCAGACCTTCCGCCTCAAAATTTCAGGTCTCAAGGGCGGCCACTCGGGCATCGACATCAACGCGGGCCGCGGGAACGCCATCCGCATCCTGGCCCAGGTGCTGAACGCCTTGCGTTCCACCTTCGCGTTTGAGCTCTCGGCCATCAAGGGCGGGAACAAGCGCAACGCCATCCCCCGCGAGGCTTCCGCCTACCTCTTCCTGGATCCCGCGCAGACAGCGGCCTTCAAGGTCGAACTGGCCCAGCAGGAGGCGAACTGGAAGGCCGTTTTCGGGGCCATGGATCCAGGTCTCGCCATGAGCCTCGAAGCAGGTACGGCAGGACAGGTCATGTCCCCCCAGGATGCGGATGCCCTCATCGGTCTGCTACTGAGCCTGCCGCATGGCGTCGAGGCCATGAGCCCCGATATCCCTGGCCTGGTGCAGACCTCCACGAACCTCGGCGTCATCGACACCAAGGACGGCAAGGTGGAAATCAACATGCTCTCCCGAAGTTCCATCGATCCTTCCAAATACGCGTTGGCCGAGCGCATCGCCGCGACCTGCGCCCTGGCGGGTTTCGAGTCCCATCTGGTGGGCGGCTACCCCGGCTGGAAGCCCGAGCCCAACGCCTCCATTGTCAAGCTGGTGGATGGCGTGCAGGCACAGCTCTTCGGGAAGCCCATGAAGATCATGGCCATCCACGCGGGCCTGGAATGCGGTCTCATTGGCGAAAAGTATCCAGGCATGGAGATGGCATCCATCGGGCCCGATATGTGGGATGTGCATACCCCCGACGAGCACGTGAGCATTCCTTCCGTGGGCAATTTCTGGAAACTGCTGGCGGCGGTGCTGGAAAAGATCTGATCTGAGGGACCACCTTTGAATTCGGATAATTCTTACTGACCGGCACCACGGAAAACCCTGAACCACAGAGGACGCAGAGGTAGACAGGAGGACACAGAGACAAGCAGGGAAAGGCGAAGTCTTTTCACTGCTCTGTGTCCTCCCTATGTCCTCCGTGCACTCTGTACTTCTAATCTTCTGTTTTTTCTACGCAGAAGTTTTACGCAGTGAGTCTCGTCAATTGCAATGCGACATCATTGATGAAAGCCAGAGCCGTAGCGATGTTTCGCCACTTTGGGGGTGATTCGGTGAACTCCTGCATCGCGCCCTGTCAAGCGTGAATGCCGTGAATTAGCTCCCATGTTTTCAGAACGGCGCCAGCCTTTCCTTACTCAGCGCGGCCTCGATACCTCCCGATTTGGTTGCGGCCCCCGCCGCGCTGAGGCTTGGTGGTGGATCTTTTTCGCTCGTCCTTCGCCACCACTGTGATGCCCATCAATCCTGGATCCTATTGGGTTCTTGCGGCTTGACGCTGGGCCACGGAAGGCGGGATCCTGCGGCGTAAGTATCTCCTTCCGGAAGGATCCCGATGCTCGAGCGCCTGGATTACGAAGCCGTAGGACTCATCTCCGGGCTGGAGGTGCACCAGCAGTTGCTGACGAAGCACAAGCTGTTCTGCCGCTGCCCGGCGGGCCTCTACACCGAGACCCACGATGGCGAAGTGCTGCGCCACATGCGACCCACGCTCTCGGAACTGGGCGAGTACGACGGCACGGCACTCATGGAATTCAAAACGAAGAAGGAGATCATCTACCTCCTGAACCATCTGAATGTCTGCACCTATGAGATGGACGACACGCCGCCCTTTCTGGTGAACCAGGAGGCCATCGACGCTTCCATCGAACTCTGTCTGATGATGGGCATGGACATCATCGACGAGATTCATATCGCGCGAAAGCAATACCTGGATGGATCCATTCCCACGGGCTTCCAGCGGACCGCCATCATCGGCGTGAACGGCCATCTGCCCTTTCATGGCCGCAAGCTCACCATCACCCATGTCAGCGTGGAAGAGGACTCCTGCCGCGAGGTGCGCGACAAAGGCCACCAGATCGTGTGGCGCACCGACCGCCTGGGGATGCCGCTCACGGAGACCGTGACGGGCCCCGAACTGCGCACGCCCCAGGAAGTGCGCGATGCCATTCTCCTCTGCGGGATGACCGCGCGTTCGACGCGGCGCGTACGCACGGGCATCGGCGCGAGTCGCCAGGATGTGAATGTCAGCGTGCGCGGTGGTGACCGCTGCGAGATCAAAGGCGTGCCCCGGGCTGGCTATGCCGTGAAGCTGGTCCACAACGAAGGCGTGCGCCAGTACAACCTCCTGAAGCTGCGCGAGGAACTCCACCGCCGGGGCCTCGTCAGTCGCGATTCCATCCGCATCCAGCCCTTCGATGTGTCGGATATCTGTGCGGATGTGGATCTTGGTTTCCTGCGCCGGGCCCTGAAGGCGGGCGGAAAAGTCTTCGCCGTGAAGGTGGAAGGGGTGGCGGGCCTGGCCCAGCATCCCACGCAGCCCGACACCTTCTTCCTGGATGAACTGCGCGGGCGCATCCGCGTCATCGCCTGCCTCGACGAGGCTCCCATCGTGCTGAGCGGCGCCCTGTTGCCCGAATTCCCCGACAAGCACCGGGTGCTCGAACGCTTGCGCAAGCGAGTCCAGCTCAAGGAGAACGACGACTTCTTCCTGGTCTTCGGCCTCGAGGAGGACTGCCGCACCGCGGCCAACGAGATCCGCCTGCGCTTCGGCGATGCCACGCAGGGTGTGCCCCAGGAAACGCGCCAGGCGCTGACGGGCGGCTTCACCACCTTCGAGCGCATCCTGCCGGGACCCGATCGCATGTACCCGGACACGGACTCCCCGCCTACGCGCGTGACGGAGGAGCGCGTGACCTCCCTCAAGGCGCGCCTGCAGCCGGTTCCCTGGGAGCGCATCGAGCGCTACATGGCTTGGCGAGTGCCCGAGGAGACCTGCCACTACCTCATCCGTCGCGGAGGTGCTGAGATCCTCGACGCGGTCATCGAGAAGACCGGGGTGGATGGCTTGCTGGCGGCCATCGAAATCGGCCAGCACAGCAAGGCCTTGAAGCGCGCGGGCATCCCGGTGGAGCGCCTGGGCGTCGCCGAGTGGGTGCAGATATTCGATCTCTTCACGGAGGGGCGGATCCCCCGCGAGACCATTCCGCTGGTCGCCGCCCGGGTGGCCAGGGATGGACTCGGCGCCGAGGCGGCCGCGAGCGCCGAAGGCGTGGCGATTCAGCCCCGCGAGCGGTGGAGGGAGCAGGTGGACCACCTCACGATGGAGGGCTACCAGGGCGAGAAGGTGGACAGCCAGGAGAAGCGGCTGCGCTTCCTGGCGGGCCGCGCCATGGAGCAGCTCCTGGGCAAGGCCCCGGCGAAGGAAGTTGCGGAGTATTTGCGCACCAAGCTCGAAGGAGGCTCCGGGTCCGCGAGCGGGAATACGCAAAGCGTGCGATCCACGGAGGTGGCGAAATGAGCGACCGCACGGACCGCTTCCAGGGCTATCGTGGCCACGCCAAGGACACCCTCGAGAAGTTCGGGATCGGCGTGTGGAGCGAGGCGGAGATCGTGAATGACGAGGGTTCCGTCTTCGTGGGCGTGATTCTGCCCCGCAGCGAAACCGCCGACGACCTGCACGTGGTCATCAAGCTCTTCAACGGCTACAACGTGGGCCTTCGCGCGAACCGCATCGTCTCGGCCAAGGAGCTGGGCTACAAGAAGGCCGTCTACAAGATTCCCGAAAAGGCCTTCCCCTTCGATCCCAAGAAAAAAAATGTGACGCTGCTCGGTACCGGCGGCACCATCGCCAGCCGTCTGGATTACCGCACCGGCGCCGTGATTCCGGCCTTCACGCCTGGCGAACTGTACGGCGCCGTGCCGGAATTGGCCGACATCGCCAACCTGGATACCCAAAAGCTCTTCGGGGTCTTCAGCGAGAACATGGGCCCGGAACAGTACAAGGCCCTGGCCATCGCCATCGGCAAGGAGATCGAGAAGGGCGTGGATGGCATCGTGGTGGGGCACGGCACGGACACCATGTCCCACACGGGCGCCATTCTCAGCTTCATGGTGCAGAACAGCCCCGTGCCCATCGTGATCGTGGGGAGCCAACGCAGCTCGGATCGGCCCTCGTCGGACGCCGCGCTGAACCTCATGAACGCCGTGCGCACTGCTGCCGAATGCGATATTGCCGAGGTCATGATCTGCATGTTCGGCCCCACCTCGGACAACTACGACCTGCTGCACCGCGGGACCCGCTGCCGAAAGATGCACAGCAGCTACCGCAGCACCTTCCGCACCATCGGGGCCACGCCCCTGGCCACGGTCAGCCGCTATCCCAAGGATGCGGGAGGAAGCCACTTCACCTACATCTCGGAGGAGATCCTGCGCCGGGACAAGACCCGCAGGCCCGTCATCAACCCCAGTTTCGAAGAGAAGGTGACGATCCAGTACTACTATCCCAATTTCAACCCCGACATCATCGATGGCCTTTCCGCCATGGGCTATCGCGGCCTCGTCATGGCGGGCACGGGCCTGGGCCATGTGAACAAACCGCTCTATCCGGCCATCAAGCGCGCCATCGAGAAGGGCATGACCGTGGTGATGTGCGTGCAGACGCTGTGGGGCTTTGCCCAGATGTATGTCTACGACACGGGCCGCGACCTGCTGGATCTGGGCATCATTCCTCTCGATAACATGCTGCCCGAGACCGCCTATATGAAGCTGGCCTGGGTGCTGGGCCAGACCGATGACCCGACGGCGATTCGCGAGATGATGACCACGGCCATCAATCACGAAATCGAAACCCGCGAGCCCCACAACGGCTACCTCATCCTTCAGGGCGGGCTGCCAGAAGTGGATGCCTTCGTGGAGAAGCACTGGAAATAAATTCGGGGGGCGCGAGCGCCCCCCGGAATTAAGGAAGCCGGCCCCTGTGGGGGCCGATGGCTTACATCTGCACGGGTTTGTAGCCGTCGGCGTAGGTGATGGGGGACTTCTGGGTGGCTTCCTTCATGAGCTGCTCGAAGACCTTGGCCTCCTGGCGCTGTTTGTAGAGCATGGGCATCTGGGCCTTGACCTGCTCGAAGGGCGGAATGCCCTGTTCCTGGCCCTGGGCCTTTCGCTCGGCCACGAGTTCATCGTAGGTCGCCTTGAGCTCGGCGTCCGTGGGCTGGGCCTTGCCCAAGCGGCGCTCCATGAAGGTCTGGACATAGGCCTGGGCCGTCATCTGTTCCAGGCGAAGCTGGACGCCCGGGTCCTTGTCCAAGCCCTGCGCTTTGCCAAGTAAAATCAGGGCCTTCGCCTTGGCCAACTGTCCCAGGAACTCGTTGCGCTTGTCACGCAGGGCATCACTCGTGAGCACTTCCTTGGCCTTGGCCTCGTCAGGCAGCATGGCCTTGATGGTCTCCGCGAAGGCCTTCTCCGTGATCTTTTCGCCCGCCACATTGGCGAGAACCTTGCTGGTGTCCTTGGAACCCTTGTGGCAGCCCAGGGCGGCCACAAGGGCCAATCCCGCGATCCCGATCCCGTGCGCGTGGCGTAGCTTCATGTTGTTCTCCTCCGTCTCATCGTCCCAGAATGACTGGGCTCCACATCTCATCCTAACCGGAGGGAACATGCCTGACCTCAGCCTTCTCCACGGATTCGAGCTCCAGGTCTATTCGGCGCCCTGGTGCGGGGACTGCCGCCGTCTGGAACGCTGGCTCGCAGAGAACGCCGTGGTCCACACCAAGGTGGATATCGAGCAGGAACCGGGTGCCGCTGACAAGCTGGAGTCCGAGACGGGCAAGCGGGCGATTCCGTTCATCCTGGTAAACGGGGGGCGCTGGGTCCGTGGCTACCACCGCGAACTCCCCAGCCGCTTCGACGCCGAACTGCTGATCCGGGAGTTGCTGGACGCCGGAAGGCCCTGAGCCCCGAACACGCGCCCGATGCTCACCGGTGTGCCTTCCCGAGTGACCCACCGCTGCCTCCGTTATTTCCCGGCTCCGCAGGAGCCCCCTTTCACGGCACGAAGTGCCGCGAAGCCTGTCCAAGCAGCCGGATCCGTGGAAAACTAGGGATTCCCCTCGGAGCCTGCCTTGTCCCATCCCTTTTCGTCCCATTTCTGGTCCAACATCTTCACCACCGACCTCGCCATTGACCTTGGCACGGCTTCGGTCCTGATCTACACCAAGCAGGCGGGGCGCATCGTGGTCTACGAGCCATCCATCGTCGCCCTGAACACCCAGACCCATGAAGTCGAGGCCGTGGGCGACGAGGCCAAACAACTACTAGGCCGGGCCCCGCAAGGCGTCCAGACCATCCGCCCCATGAAGGACGGCATGATCTACGAAGTGGACGCCGCCGAGAAGATGCTGGCCGCCTTCATCAAGCGGGCTCGCCCCAATCGGGGGATCGCGCGCACCCGCATCGTGGTGAGTGTTCCACCCCGGGCCCACCAGGTTGCGCGCCGCGCCGTGAAACAGGTTTGCTACGACGCCAAGGCCGGTGAGGTATTCCTGGTGGACCAGGCCATGGTCGCCGCCATCGGCGCGGGGCTTGCCATCAACGAGAAGCGCGGCTGCATGATCGTGGACGTGGGCGGCGGCACCACCGATGTGGCGGTGATCTCGTACAACGGCAAGGTCTTTTCCGATTCCATCCTGGTGGCCGGCGATGAGATGGACGAGGCGATCATCAATTACATCCGCGAAAAGTACAACGTCCTCATCTCTGAATCGGCGGCCGAGGAGGTGAAGTGGAACCTGGGTTCGGCCTATCCCTCCGACCGGCCGCGCACCATGAACATCTCGGGGCGGGATCAGTTCGAAGGCCTGCCCAAGACCCTGGTACTTAATGATACGGAGATCCGTGAGTCGCTCTCCGAGCCCATCAGCGCCATCATCAGCCTCGTCCGCAAGGCCCTCAACGAGACGCCGCCCCAGTTGGCAGCGGATCTGATCGACCGCGGCATCTGCCTCACGGGCGGTGGTTCCAAGATCCAGGGCCTGGATATCCGTCTCTCCAAGGAGACGCACCTGCCCTGCTACCGCGCTGAGAATCCCGAAACGGCCGTGGTTCGCGGCACGGCCATGCTGCTGGATGACATCCCGTTCCTGCGGCGCATCCAGATTCTCGATTAGATGCGTGAACGCCCCTGGGGCTGGAACCCTTCCGGTCGCCGGCGCTGGGGCATCACAGTGCTCTTCGTAGGGCATGTTGGTTGGGTCTTCCTGGGCCAGGGCTCTGCCGTGCGCTGGCAGAACCTGCTCGGAATTCTCTCCAGACCTTCCCAGGCGGTCAGCGCGCGGATCGAGGGCTGGAAGCATGCCAGGGGCCAGCGGATCGGCGACCATGCACGGGCCTGGGCAGAGATTCAGGTGCTCCGGCAGCGGGTGGAATATTTGCAGAGCGCAGCCATCCAGGATGCCCAGAGGCGGGTCGAGGCCGATGAGGCTGTTCGCCTGCTGGGTCTCAAACAACTGCTGCCCCTGGAGACCCGCGGCGCACGGATCATCGCGAACCTTCGGCGGGCGCCCTTCGGCGGCATGGTGCTTGACCACGGAGAGGACGCGGGCATCGTGCCAGACCAGGGCATCATCTCTCCCGAGGGCGTAGTGGGCCGCGTCTGGTCCGTGGTTCACAAACAGGCCAGTGTGCTGCCGTTGGACTCCTTCAACGCCTCTACAGCGGTGATGCTGGCCCGGAGCCGTGCCACGGGCGTGCTCCAGGGCGTGGGGCCCGGAAGGGCTGAGATTCGCTATGTCAGCAGCCAGGAAGTCGTCCAGGTGGGCGAGCCCGTCTACACCTCGGGGTTGGATCGAGTCTTTCCTCGCGGTCTTCTGGTGGGCTATGTCAGCGCCGTGAAGCCGCGGGATGTGGAACTGGGCCTGGAAGTGACGCTGGCAGCCCCCCTCGATCGGCTCCATCTGGTTCTGCTACTGTCGCCCAATCCCCCCATGCAGGTGCAACCGCCGTCGGAACCGGTGGCTACCCTCCGAAAGCGGAGCGAGAAGTGAGCGCATCCTCCACCTCACCCACCTTTCGCCATCTGCTTTTCGTGCTGCTGACCCTTGGAGGCATCTATCATGCGGCGCCTTGGCCGACCGTTCAGGCCGTGCTCAATGCCTTCCTCGTGTTGGGGCTCGCGCCGGAATTCCGGTCTCCGCTGGTGGGCGCCTTCTGGTCCGCCGCTGCGGGCTGGGTGCTGGAAGGCACCATGCGTGCCTATCCGCACCTTGGGGGGACGGCCTTGGGCAACCTGACGGTCACGCTGCTGGCAGTCTGGGTGCTGGCGCAGTGGCCTCCGAGTCAGCGCAAGGCCTTCTGGGCCCGGCTCGCGGCGCTGGCGGTGGTGCACGCGCTGCTGGTCCATCTCGCCGTCCGCCTTGCCTGCGGACCCCATTCCTGGGGCTCGGGCTGGCTCTGGACGCTGCTTACGGTCCCCCTTTGGGGCACCGTGGCCTTCAAACTCCACCAGCCCCTCTACCGGAGGTAGGCCGTGCTGGACGGGCGGACCCGCACTCTCATCCAGAAGCGCATCGAGGCGCTCAAGTTCTTCGTTTGGATTGGCATCGTGGGACTGCTCGTGGCCTACGGATGGGTGCAGCTGGTCAAGCGCCGCGAGATGCAGGAACTGGCCCTGCGCCAGGCAGTCAAGAACCGCACCACACCCGCGTCACGGGGCATCATCTTCGACCGCAGCGGCCAGAAACTGGTGGACAACCGGCGGGCCTTGCACCTCGTCATTCAGGCCGAGGAACTGCCCGGTGACTCCCGCCAGGTGCAGGACCTGGCCCGCATGATCCAGCGGGATCCCGACGATCTCAAACGGCGCATCGCGCTCAGCCGCCAGGTGGGTGGCAATCACCTGGTGGTGCTCCAGGAGAACCTGGATGACGCCGGTCTGGCCCAGGCGGAATTGCTGCGGGCCCGCTTCCCCTTCCTCAGCGTCCAGGTGGCTCCGCGGCGCTCTTACCTGGGCGAGGACCTCGCGGGGCATGCGCTGGGCTATGTGGGGGAAGTGGACGAAAAACTCCTGGAAAAGGAACCGGCCCGCTACCACCTGGGCGAAATTGTGGGCAAGGGCGGTTTCGAAGCGAGCCGCAACAACGATATCCGGGGCGTGGACGGGCAACGCCGCATCCTCGTCGATCATCTCGGGCGCGAGATGGCGCTCTACGGCGTGAAGGACCCCGTCCCCGGCCGCAGCGTGTACCTCACGCTGGACGCGGGCCTGCAGCAGGTCCTGAAGGAGGCCTTCGGCCCCGAGAACGGTGCGGGCGTGGTCATCGATCTGCGGGATGGCGGCATCCTGGCGCTGTATTCCAGCCCGTCCTACGATCCGAACATTTTCCTGAACCGCCTCAGTCAGGAAATGGTGCAGCGCTATCTGCGCAACCCTGTCAATCCCATGCTGAACCGTGTCACGCAGGGCCTCTATGCCCCGGGTTCCACCTTCAAGCTGCTTACGGCGCTTGCGGCAATGGAGAAGGGGATCCTCAAGCCCGAGACCGTCTTCTACTGCGGTGGGCACAAGATGTTTTACAACCGCGACTACCGCTGCGATGGGGCGCATGGTTCCGTGAATCTCATCCAGGCCATTGCGCATAGCTGCGATATCTACTTCTACGAATTGGGCATGCGGCTCGATGTGGACGATATCAATGCCGCGGCGAAGAAGTACGGAATCCTGGAGAAGACCGGTGTGGATCTTCCTCACGAGGCCGTTTCGAGGGTTCCAAGCCGCGCCTGGGCGAAGATATTCCGACCCAAGGAACCCAAGTGGTATGCGGGGGAAACCATCAGTGTCGTGATCGGGCAGGCCCAGAACGCCCTCACTCCCATCGCCCTGGCGCGCTTCTACGGGATGTTCGCCACCCGGGGGAAACTCATCACACCGCATCTGCTCTATGGCTTTCGCAACGAACAGAGCGGCCAGATGGACCTCTTCCAGTCGCCAGCCCCGAGAGAGACGGGTCTGGATCCAAAAATCTGGTCCGTCCTGGATGAAGGCCTGGCGCAGGTGGTGGAGATCGGCACGGCCAAGGCCAGTAAGATCCCAGGTCTCGCCATGGCGGGCAAGACGGGGACCAGTCAGGTGACAACCTTTGTGGACAAGGCTCACTACGCCAAACTGGAAAAAAAGTTCAAGGACAATGCCCTCTTCGCGGGCTACGCGCCCCGGGAGAACCCGCAGATCGTCTTCGCCGTGGTGGCCGAGAATGCTGGTTTCGGTGCTTCCTCTGCGGCTCCCATTGCCAAGAAACTCTGCGAGTACTGGTTCGTCAACCGTCTGAAGAACCCGCTACCGCCGCCAGGAGGCAAACTGCCCGACGCCTTCAAGTTGGAAGCCCGGAAAGAGGAAGGGGAAGGGGTCGCCCCTTGAAAAACCGTCTGCGTGCCCTGGATGCGCCCCTGCTGCTGCCCGTGCTTCTCCTGGTGCTGATGGGAACGCTCACCCTCTACTCGGCCGGGCGAGGGACCAGTCAGGCGAACCTGTGGCTCAAACAGAGCCTGTGGTATTCCCTGGGCTTCGTGGCCATGGTCTACATCGCCACCCAGAGCCCGCGCCGCATTTTCCGACTAAGTCTGCTTTTCTACGGCCTCGGCATTCTTGGGCTCGTGGCGGTCTTCGTCATCGGCAAGAAGATCGGCGGCGCCCAGCGCTGGATCGCCGTCGCGGGACAAACCTTTCAGCCCAGTGAACTCATGAAGTGGATGGCGCTGCTGTTTGTTTCGCACCGCCTCGGCCTGCATCCTCCGGAGCAACTGGGCGGCTTTGAACTGGTGAAGACCTCGGCCCTGGTGCTCTTCCCCATGCTGCTGGTGCTCAAACAGCCGGATCTCGGCATGGCCATCAGCTTCCTGCCCATTCTGGTGCTGATCCCACTGCTGAAGGGCATGCGGACGAAATGGGTGGCGCTGGGGTTGGTATTGACCTGCGCGGGGGGCTTTGTGGCTTGGAACAAGTTACTCAAGCCCTACCAGAAGCAGCGGGTTCTCACCCTCTTGGATCCAAACGCCGATCTTCAGGGCACGGGCTACCAGATCAACCAGAGCCGCATCGCCATTGGTGCCGGGGGGTTTTTCGGCCAGGGTTTCACGGCGGGAAGCCAGACCCAGTTGAACTTCCTGCCGGTGAAGACCACGGATTTCGTCTTCAGCGTGTGGGCCGAGGAGCGCGGTTTCATCGGCGTTCTGCTGGCCCTGGGCCTCTTTGGCCTGCTGCTTACACGGATCCTGGAGATCGCGCGATCGGCCCGGACCATCGCCGAGACGAATTTCTGCGTCGGAGCCGCCTGCATTCTGGGGCTGCATCTCCTGGTGAACGTCGGCATGGTGGTGGGTGTCCTGCCCAACAAGGGCATGGTGCTGCCCTTCTTCAGCGCCGGGGGCAGCAGCACGCTGAGCTATTTCATGGGACTGGGCGTCGTCATGGCCGTGGCCTACCGCGCGAAGCTGAAGTGACCGCGGATATCGCGCTTCACCGACGAATAAAGGAAGAACCGCAGAGGCCACAGAGGAAAAAGAAGGAGGGCACAGAGAAATGAAAGAGTTGGTCCTGTTTTCATTTTCTCGTTTGTCTCTCTATTCTCTCTTTTCTCTGCGCTCTCGTGATCCTTCTCTGCGTCCTCTGTGGTTCAGTTTTGTTGGGATGCGAGTGCAGACGAGATATCTGGGGTAAGCAAGGAGGTACATATGGACCCGGTAGCGCGCATGAAGGAACTGGCTTCGCAGGTGCTGGAGCATCGGCGGCGGTACTATGTGCTGGATGCACCGGTCGTCTCGGACGCAGAATACGACGCGCTGGAGCGGGAGTTGCGCGATCTGGAGGCGCGCTATCCGCTGCTGGCGGATCCCAACAGCCCCACCCAGCGGGTGGGCGCACCGCCGGTGGACGCCTTTCCCAAGGCGCAGCACCGGGTCGCCATGCTCAGTCTGGACAACGCCTATTCCCAAGGAGAGTTGCGGGAATGGGAAGGCCGCGTGCTGAAGGGACTGACCGACGTGCGGCCCCTGTATGCGGCCGAACTGAAGGTGGATGGTCTCTCACTTGCCCTTCGGTACGAGCACAGGACACTGATGGCGGCCCTCACCCGGGGCGATGGCGAGACCGGTGAAGTCGTCACCGAGAACGCCCGCACCATCGCGGATATTCCGCTCACCCTGCCCGAAGACGCTCCGGAAATCGTGGAAGTCCGCGGCGAAGTCTTCCTTTCCCGGCGTCGCTGGGAGGAACTGAACGCCGAGCGCGACGGCCATGGCGAGGCTCGTTTCGCCAATCCCCGCAACGCGGCCAGCGGTAGCCTGAAGCTCTTGGACAGCCGGGTCGTGGCGGAGCGGCGCTTGCAGTTCCTGCCTTGGCAGATGCTGGGTGCGGCCGATCACTCGGCCGCCATGGAGCGCCTCGCGACATGGGGCTTCACCGCCATGCCCGCCAAGGTAGAGGGCGATCTGGAAGCCGTGCTGGCCTTTATCGAAAGCCAGCGGGAGGCCCGACTCAAGCTGCCTTTCGATACCGATGGTGTGGTGATCAAGGTGAGGGAACTCAGCCAGCAGGAACGGCTCGGTACCACCGATCGCGTGCCCCGGTGGGCCATCGCCTTCAAGTACCCAGCCGTGCAGGCCACCACCCTCGTGCTGGGCATCACCTGGCAGGTGGGCCGCACGGGTAAACTCACTCCCGTGGCGGAACTCGAGGCCGTCGAGGTGGCGGGCTCCACCGTGCGCCGCGCGACCCTGCACAACGCGGACGAACTCGCCCGCCTCGGGGTGCGTGTAGGCTGCCGAGTCTTCATCGAGAAGGGCGGAGATGTGATCCCCAAGGTCGTGGCCGTGGTGCCGGATTCCCTCCCGGAAGACGCACCTGAAGCCGGGATTCCGACCGCGTGTCCTGTTTGTGGCAGTGCCGTGGGCAAGGACAGCGAGGACGAGGTGGCCATCCGCTGCCTCCAGCCGGAATGCCCCGCCAAGCTGGAGGCGCGCCTCCTGCACCTGGGCAGCCGCGTGGCACTGGATGTCGAAGGCCTGGGTGATGCCTTGGTCGAACAGCTCATCGCCTCGCGGCGCTTCGAACAACCCTGGGAGATTTTCACGCTGCTGAAGGACCGGGGGCAGGGTTTGGCCTTCCTGTCCGGCATCGAACGCATGGCGGAAAAGAGTGCGGAGAACATTCTGGTCGCCTTGGATGGGGCGCGCACCAAGCCGCTCGGACGCTGGCTTCATGCCCTGGGTATTCCCATGGTGGGCGCCAAGACCGCGGAACTGCTGGCCGAGGCCTTCCCGAGTCTGGGAGAACTCTGGGCGGTGCCGGAAGAGGATCTGCAGGCGGTGGAAGAAGTGGGTCCGAAAGTGGCGGGTTCCATCCGCGCCTTCGTTGCGGTGCATGCCGTATTGCCTGTGCAACTCGCTTCGATGGGTATCCAGCCGACTGCGCCCGAGGCTCGAGAGCCTGGTACCTTGCCACTCTCCGGCGAAGTGGCCGTTGTCACCGGCACCTTGCCGACCCTTTCCCGTGAGGACGCGGAAGGGCTGTTGAAGCGGCTCGGCGCGAAGGTCACCAGCGCCGTTTCGAACAAGACAACCCTGCTCATCGCAGGCGAGAAGGCGGGCTCGAAGCTGGCGAAGGCGCAGGAACTTGGCATAGCCGTGCAGGATGAGGCGTGGCTGCTGGGCCGGTGAGCAGGACCGTCCACATCCGTGGAGATTTTTTCGAGCGCTCCGACCCGCAACCCCAGGGTCGCAGGCATTTTGTCAGTGCTGCTATCTTGGCGTTTCGGAGCCGCTGGAGGCGTCGACCAGTTCCCTGAGGCGCCACGTTCTGTCCCTTTCCACCCACCGCAGCAGGAAGGTGCGGCGAGAGGCGTCCTGGGGCAGGAGCCCGCCGCTGCGACTGGTGAGCAGCAGTTCCACGGTCTGGAAGGCCTCCCGGCCCTTAATCTCGATGCGGCTGGAGAAGATCGTGACACCGATCTTTTCCCGGCGAAGCACGCCCAAGAGGTAAAGTCGCGCGGCGTCCCGGTCCATGCCTTCGGGGCCCGTGAAGTTCGGATCCAGGCGCTCGGCCACGGCGCCCGCGTCGCCTGACTCGACACCCTTCACGCAGGCCTCGAAGGCGCGCATCACGCGAACCTCGGGACTGGTGGAAGCACAGGCCAGGAGCAAGCTGGGCAGGAGGATCGCAAGGTGGCGCGGATTCATGGGTGCTCCTCGTCGAGGCCACGAAGATAACACCCATGAACTGCTGAAGGCCGCACACGATTTCTGTTTCCAAGATCGGGGAAAGGTGTAAGATCCCGTCCATCTCGCCAACCTGATCCACCCTTCCAAGGAGACCGCCATGTGGAAGCGTTTGCTGGTCCTGGGATTCACCTTTGCTCTGTCCTCCACGCTGGCGGCACAAAAAATCGGCGTGATCAACACCATGACCGGGGGTGAGGCTCCCATCGGGGAGAACATCACCAACGGCATCAAGCTGGCCGAGGAGGATCTCAAGAAAAGGGGATTTCCCCTCACCCTCGTCTGGGAAGATGACACCGGCAAGGCTCAGATTTCCATGAGCGCCATGGAAAAATTGGCCTCCCGAGACCAGGTCATCGGCGTGGTGGGGCCTTACACCTCCGCATGCGCCAACGCCGTGGCCAAGCGAGCGGAACAGTACAAGGTGCCCTTGCTGGTGCCCGCCGCCGCCAAGGAAGAAATCACCCGCCAGGGCTTGAAATACGTGTTCCGCATGAATGCCCCCGCCGACAAGTACGCCAGCTCCCTCATCGACGCCGCGCTGGCGCTGGGCAAGCCCAGGAGCATTGCCTTCATCTACGAGAACTCCGATTTCGGCACCTCCACCACTGCTACGGCCAAGACCTATGTGGCGTCCAAAGGCATCCAGGTGGTGGCCGACGAGCCCTACCCCAAGATGAACGCCGACTACCGGTCCACGCTGGCCAAGATCAAGTCGAAGAATCCCGATCTCGTCTTCATGGTCTCCTATGTCGCGGATGCGATTCTGATCATGCGCCAGGCCAAGGAAGTGGGGCTCCAACCCCAGGCCTTCCTGGGGGGAGGCGCGGGCTTCACCACGGTCGAGTTCGCCCGGGAGACCGCCTCGAGCAGTGTGTTTTCCTGCACGCAGTGGACCGACGATGTGAGTTGGCCCGGGGCGAAGGACTTCGGGAAGCGCTACAGGGCCAAGTTCGGCAAGGAGCCCACCTACCATGCGGCCTGTGCCTACGAGTCCATGATGATCATGGCCGGCGTGGCCAGGGACGCGGGCGGCAACCGCGACAAGTTGCGAGAGGGGCTGAAGAACGGGAAGTGGAGCGGCATCATGGGCGATGTGAAATTCGCCGACTTCGACGGCTTCACCAACCAGAACGCCCACCAAATGCTGGTTCAGCAGTTGCAGGGGGGAGCCTACGAGACAGTCTTCCCCAAACAGTTCGCCACGAAGCCTTCGGTGTATCCCTTCCCCAAGTGGAAGTGACCCGGCACACCGCGTCCGCCATCTGAATCAGCAGGAGGCATCCGGGCATGAGTATTTTTCTCTATTCCCTGATCAGCGGCATCCTCACGGGCGGGGTCTATGCCCTCATCGGCATCGGTCTCACCCTCATTTTCGGGGTGATGCGCATCATCAACTTCGCCCACGGCGACCTGATGATGCTGGGCATGTACGGCACCTACCTGTTATCCACCTTCCTGGGCGTCGATCCCTTCGTTTCGGTGCTGCTGGTCTTTCCGGCCATGTTCTTGTTCGGCGGACTGCTCCAGAAGGCCCTGATCAACCGGATGCTCACCTCCGTGGCCCAGAACCAGATCCTGCTCACCATCGGATTGGGGCTCATCCTCAGCAACACGGTCATGCTGATCTTCACCTCCGACTACAAGACGGTCACCACGTCCTATGCGTCCTCGACTCTCAAGCTCTCCGAAAATGTTTCGGTTTCCGCACCCCTGCTGGTCGCCTTCTCCATCACCGCAGCCATTACCGCGGGGCTGTACTGGTTCCTGCAGAAGACCGACACCGGCCAGGCCATCCGCGCCACCGCCCAGGATCGTGACGCCGCCCGGCTGATGGGCATCAATGTGAGCCGCATGTCGATCCTGGCCTTCGGTCTGGGCTCTGCCCTCGCGGGGACCGCCGGGGCACTGCTCATGCCCACCACCTATACCTTTCCCCAGATCGGGAGCGTCTTCACCCTGAAGGCCTTCGTCATCACCGTGCTGGGCGGCATGGGCAGCGTGGTGGGGGCAACCCTGGGCGGCATTCTGATCGGCATCGCGGAGAGCCTCTCCGCCGTCTATATCTCCTCAGGCTGGAAGGATGTGGCCGTCTTCGTGCTCTTCCTGCTCGTGCTGCTCTTCAAGCCCTCGGGCCTGCTCGGCAAGTCCCGGACCTGAGGAGGGAACATGCGCGCCGCCCTGAAGCTCACGCTCTTCCTCATCGTTCTCGGAGGCCTAGTAGCCTTCCCCCGAATGGTGCAAAGTCCCTACTTTCTTCAGCTGATGATCCTGGTCTTTCTGGCCGTGGCCCAAGGTCAGAGCTGGAACATCCTGGGGGGTTATGCGGGCCAGCACTCCGTGGGGCACGCTGCCTACTTCGGCGTGGGGGCCTACGTCACCTTGATCCTGCTACAGTCCCGGCAGATTCCACCCTGGTGGGGAATCTGGGCGGGGGTGGTGGTGGCGGTGATCGTGGCGCTGATCATCGGCGCCATCTGTTTCCGCCTGCGGGGACCCTACTTCGTGCTGGCCTCCATCGCGGTGGCCGAGATCATGCGGCTTTCCGCCACGAACCTGAAGGGCCTCACCAACGGCGCCGAGGGCATTCTCGCCACGGACATCCCGTCCTTGCGCTGGGGCGAGCGCGTGGTGGCCGATTTCTCCATCAGCAAGGTGCCCTTTTATTACATCGGGCTCGGCTTGGCGCTGCTCACCCTGGGGGTGGCCTGGGGCGTAGCTCACAGCAAGCTGGGCTATTACCTTCAGGCCATCCGGGAAGACCAGGACGCCGCCCATTCCCTGGGCATCCCCATCGCCCGCTACAAGAACTACGGCCTGATGATCTCCGCCGCCCTGACCTCCATGACCGGCAGCTTCTTCGGTGTCTTCGTGGGCTTCGTGGATCCCCCCACGGTGCTGGGCCTCGATGTCAGCGTGCAGATCATGCTGATCTGCATTATCGGAGGCATGGGTACCCTCTACGGGCCGGTACTGGGGGCCGTGGTGCTGGTGCCCCTCGCCGAGGCGCTCCGCAGCAACGCCGTCACCGATCTGCTCGTGAAGGTGGGCGCAGTGTCGCCGGAATCCAAGGTGGGCCTCTTCCTGAAGGAGAACCTTTCCCACGCCCATGTCCTGATCTACGGAATCCTCGTGGTGCTGGTGATCCTCTTCATGCCCGAGGGCATCGTGGGCGCCTTGCGTAAGCTCACCGCCCGCCGCAGAAGGGAGGTCGCCTGATGGCCATCCTGGAGATTTCCCATGTCAGCCGTTTCTTCGGGGGTCTCGCTGCCAACGCCGATGTCTCCTTCTCCGTAGAGGAAGGCCGCATCATGGGCCTCATCGGTCCCAACGGTGCCGGCAAGACGACGCTCTTCAACTGCATCACGGGCTACTACCCGCCTTCCCGGGGCGAGATCCGTTTCGATGGGCGGTCCCTGAACGGGCTCCAACCCGACCGCATCTGCAAGCTCGGCATGGTCCGGACCTGGCAGAAGGTGCGCCCCCTCGCCAAGCTGAGCGTGCTGGACAACGTGATGATCGGGGCCCTGGCGCGCACCCATTCCCTGAACAAGGCCCGGGAACTCGCCATGGTGCAGCTCACGGTGGTGGGCCTGGAACGGCGAGCGGATTTCCTCGCGGGCGGCCTCCCCATCGGGGAGCGCAAGAAGCTTGAGGTGGCGCGGGCTCTGGCCACTCAGCCCAAGCTGCTGCTGCTCGACGAGGTGATGGGCGGGCTGAATCCGGCCGAGAGCGAGGAGATCATCCAGCTCATTCTCGCCATCAAGCAGCAGGGACTCACGCAGATGGTCATCGAACACGACATGAAGGCCATCATGCGGATCTCCGACCGCATCGTGGTGCTCAACTCCGGCGAAAAACTGGCCGAAGGCACACCCGAGGAAGTCGTTTCCAACCAGGATGTCGTCGACGCCTACCTGGGGGAGAGCCATGCTTAGGATCGACAAGCTCAACTTCAGCTATGGCGACATGAAGGTCCTCTGGGATGTGGACCTGGAGGTCCATCCCGGAGAGATCGTCACGGTGGTGGGCGCCAACGGCGCGGGGAAATCGACCACCCTCAAGAACATCTCCCGCCTAGTGAAGCCCGATTCGGGCGGCATCACCTTCGAGGGCGTGAACCTGAACCGCCTCCAGCCGCACGAAGTGGTCGGCCTGGGCATCGTCCAGGTTCCCGAAGGGCGCCGCATCTTCCCGGAGATGACCGTCACCGAGAACCTGCGGATGGGTTCCTACCTGAAGGCCACCCGCAAGTTTCGGGAGAGCAACTTCGAGTGGGTCTTTCATCTCTTCCCAAGGCTCAAGGAGCGGGAAAAACAGCTGGGTGGCACGATGTCGGGCGGCGAGCAGCAGATGCTGGCCATTGCCCGGGGCCTCATGGCCAATCCGAAATTACTCCTGCTGGACGAGCCCTCACTGGGCCTCTCACCCCTCTTCGTGAAGAACATCTTCCAGATCCTCACCGACATCAACAAGGAAGGCGTGACCATCCTTTTGGTGGAGCAGAACGTCTATCAGTCCCTGCGCATCTCCAACCGCGCCTATGTGATGGAGACCGGCAGGGTGGTCCTCAGCGGAAGCGGCGAGGAACTCCTGAACGATGAGCATGTGAAAAAAGCCTTCCTTGGCATGTGAGGTAGACCCATGAATTCCCATAACATCGTTCAGACCTGGATGACGCCCAACCCCATCACCATTGACGAGAGCACCTCGATCATCGAGGCCATCCACCTCATGAAGGAGAAAAACATCCGGCGCCTGCCCGTGATGAAGAAGGGGCACTTCGTGGGTCTGGTGACCGACCGGATGATCAGGGAATACGTCCCGGGCAAGGCCACCAGCCTGGATTCCTGGGAGGTGCATTACCTCCTGGCCAAGACCTTGGTGCAGGAAGTCATGAACCCCAAGCCCTACACCGTGAGCCCCGAAACACCCCTCGCCACGGCCGCCCAGATGTTCCTGGACCACAAGCTCTACGGCCTTTGTGTGCTGGACTCTCAGGGTGAGCTGGTGGGCATCATGTCCGTGGGGGACATCCTGAAGGCCGTGGTGGCACTCAGCCGCGCGTGAATGGCAAGCGAGTGCGGTTTCTCTATTCGCGTGCGGTTCCAGCTCTTTGGAAACCCCTGATACACGCGAATGGACATGAATAGAACGAGTGCAGGCAGGGTAGCCAGGGGTTGAGGGGTGCAGTGGCACGGCGGTGAGGTCGCGGGTATTTCCATCTTCCTTCATCGGTGTTCATCAGTGTTCATCGGTGGCCGTTTGCTTTTCCTGGGTTCGTCGAAGGAGAAACGATCATCGAGGTTCTTTCCCCGCGCCCGCGTCTTCGCGTGAGAAAGAACTGTTTCACGCGGACGCGGAGAAAAGCAGAGAGATGCGGAGGCTCGCGGAGGCAGATGGATTCCTTCCGTGGTGAATCCTGAGTCACGGTTGCTTTCAACCACGGATCACACGGATCACACGGAAATAGCCACAGAAGCCATGCGGATGGCCTCAAGAGGGCCTCAAGGGAATCCGCCCGAGTTGCTGGCCCCGGCCCCAACTTCGCCATAATCCTGCGCGTGTCCGTGTGTTCCGTGGTTCCCATTTTTGCAGGGGATTCGCAACCACGTTGAACATCTGCTGGATTGGGATGGGGTTGTGGGTGTGGCAAGGGGTGAGGGATGTTCAGACTTCAAGGCATCCGCAATCTCTTCACCATCGCCTACCTCATCGCAGGCAAATCGACCCTCAATCTCGCTCCCCTGCCATCCGCGACCCACAGAAACTCGCGAGGCACCCAACTTTCTCCTGTCAGCGCGACTCTCGATACCTTCCGATTTGCTTGCGGCTGACGCCGCGCTGAGTTCATTCGGAGCTTTCTGTGCCCCCACCCGCTAGAACGAG
>CAIPUA010000092.1 GCA_903868115.1 uncultured Holophagaceae bacterium | reverse complement strand
TTGCCGGCGCCGCCGGTCCCCGTGAAACCGATGACGGGAACCGTCCGGCTCCCGCCTTCGAGGGCGGCCTCCCCTGCCATCACGTGCGTCAGCTGGCGAGCTAGTGCGCCTCGGTCCCCCCAGCGAGGGAGACTATCAATCGGCAGGCAGTTCCGATTTACAAGAGTGCTCTGCACTCTTGTCAGCAGGTCCGCGATCATGCCCTCCACACCCAGCCGCATGCCGTCGTCCGGGGTGTAGATCTTCGCGACACCCAGGCGATGCAAGGCCTCGGCCTCCTCGGGCAGAATCACGCCGCCGCCGCCGCCGAAGACCTGGATGTGTCCGGCACCCATGCCACGCAGGCACTCCACCAGATAGCCGAAGAATTCCATGTGCCCGCCCTGGTACGAGGACACGCAGACGGCCTGGGCATCCTCCTCCACGGCAGCCTTGGCGATTTCCGCCACACTGCGGTTGTGGCCCAGATGGATGACCTGGGCGCCCTGGGCCACCAGGAGACGGCGGACCATGTTGATGGCGGCGTCGTGGCCATCGAACAGCGCAGTCGCGGTGACGATCCGGATGGAGGGGGAACCGTGCTCATCCATGACATCTCCCGGGGTCAGAGAACAGAGTATAGGTTTAGGCTCTAGGTAAGGAGCACCATGATCTCGTTCTCGAATGTCAGCAAGCAATACGGCAAGCAGGTTCTCTTCATCGATGCGAGCCTTCAGCTTAATCCGGGGGAGAAGGCAGGGTTGGTCGGTCCCAACGGCGCGGGTAAATCGACCCTCTTCCGGATGATCATGGGCGAGGAAAATCCGGACGACGGCACGGTGAGCCTCCCCAAAAAATTCACCGTTGGCTACTTCCGTCAGGAGGTGGACGAGATGGCGGGGCGTCCCGTGCTCGACGAGGCCATCGCGGGCAGCGGACGCCTGGGGGATCTCCACCACGAGTTGGTGGACCTGGAGAAGGCCATGGCCGACCACGAGTCTCCGGACTTCGAGGCGGCCCTGGAGCGCTTCGGCCATGTGCAGGAGGAATACCAGCACCTGGGGGGCTACGAGTTGGAGGCCAAGGCCCGGGCCTGTCTCCACGGCCTTGGCTTCGAGGATGACCAGATCGACGGCGATGTGGGCGCGCTCTCCGGCGGGTGGAAGATGCGCGTTTCCATGGCGAAGGTCCTGCTCGGCACCTTCGATGTGCTGCTGCTGGATGAGCCCACCAACCACCTGGATATCGAGTCGATCCTTTGGCTGGAGAGCTTCCTCAAGAGCGTGCCGTCCACCCTGCTGATGACCTCGCACGATCGCGACTTCATGAACCGCATCGTCTCGAAGGTCATCGAAATCGATGCGGGCGACATCGTGACCTATTCGGGAGACTACGATTTCTATGTGCGGGAACGGGAGACCCGCGAAACCAACCAGGAAGCGGCCTACGCGCGCCAACAGGCCAAGCTCGCCAAGGAGCAGCGCTTCATCGAGCGCTTTTCCGCTCATGCCGCCAAGGCAGCTCAAGTGCAGAGCCGCGTGAAGGCCCTCGACAAGATCGAACGCATCGAGCTGCCCAAGAAGCGCCGCGTGGTGAAGTGGGATTTCCGAATCCCGGGGCGGTCGGGAGACGATGTGGCGATGCTGGAAGGGGTCTCCAAGGCCTACGGGAAGCGCAGCATCTACGCCGATTTCGACTTCCACGTTCGCCGGGGGGAGCGCTGGTGCGTGATGGGGAAAAATGGCGCCGGGAAATCGACCCTGCTCAAGATGATCGCCGGGGTGCTCGAGCCTGACGGGGGCAGCGTGCGCCTGGGGGCCAGCCTCAAGCTCGGCTATTTCGCTCAGCAGTCCCTGGATCTGCTCGATCCCGAACTCACAGTGCTGGAGCAGATGCAGACGGACTTTCCCATGGAAGGGCTCGGTGTCATTCGGAATCTGTTGGGGGCCTTCCAGTTCTCTGGCGACGATGTGGACAAGCGGATTCGCGCCCTTTCGGGAGGCGAAAAATCCCGCCTCGCCATGGCGCGTCTGCTCTTCGATCCTCCCAATTTCCTGGTGCTCGACGAGCCCACCAACCACCTGGACCTCGCCACGAAGGAAATGCTCATCGAGGCTCTGAAGGATTTCGAGGGCACCATGCTTTTCGTCTCCCACGACCGCACCTTCCTGCGCGGCTTGGCGAGCCGGGTGCTCGAACTCGGGGGCGAGGAGCACGCAGGCCCCCTGCTCTTTGGCGGTTCCTATCTCGAATATGTCGAGAAGATGGGTCGGGAAGCGCCGGGCGTGCACAACTGAAGCATGGAATTTTCAACCCCGGGTCAATTTGCGCCGTTAAGCTACCCATGAATCCTGGAGGTCGCCATGTCTGAGATGCCCAAGCTCGTCAAGCCCACTGGCGACATACCGCCCCTGATCGAGCAGGTGCTGGGCATCTGCTCCCAGGCCCTGAAGGAGTCCGGTGGCTACCTGGTGGAACACCCCGAGGAGCACGCCTTCATCGTCGTCTTCGGCGGTCATGAAGTGGCCGTCACCGTCTCGAACTGGGATATCCACCGCTGAGGAGTCGACCATGTCCGAAAAGCAGAAGGCCTTGGTCGTCGATGACACGGCCTTCCACAGCAATTTCCTGAAAATGTTCCTCGGAATGAAGCACTACGATGTGACCGTGGCCACCGACGGGGTGGAAGGACTCGCAGCGTGCAAGCAGGAGGCCTACGATATCGTGTTCTCCGATATCGAAATGCCGAACATGAACGGCATCGAACTGCTGCGGTCCATCAAGCGCCTTTCTGCCTACGCGTCTACGCCGGTAATCCTGATCTCCACCTTGGATGACGAGGCCATGAAGCAGAAGGCCGCCTCGCTCGGAGCCTTCTCCTACATCGTGAAGCCCTTCAACACCAAGAAGATGGACGATCTTTTCGCCAAGCTGAACGGGTAGGTCAGGCATGCTGGATCACGGTTATTTCGAAGATCTGTTGGACCAGTTGGAGCGGGATGTCCTGAATCTCGAGCGAACGGGGGAC
>CAIPUA010000091.1 GCA_903868115.1 uncultured Holophagaceae bacterium | reverse complement strand
TGCTGCCGCTGCTGGTCTGGGTCTATTCCTGGTTCTGCCGGAAGGTGGAAGGCCGCAAGGCGTGGGAATTTTCCTTCCGGGGTGCCCTGCGGGAATTCCTGACGGGAGCGGCCATTTCGGCCCTCTGGATCGGCTCACTCGTCGGCGTCCTGGCCCTCGCGGGGTGCTACCGGGTGGTCGGTACGAACGGCGCGTTCGCGCTTTTCAATTCCTTCTTCCTCTTCGGGCTCGGTTCCTTCGCTCAGGAACTGCTCTTCTCGCTGGTGCTGTTTCGATTGATGGAGGATTGGCTCGGGAGCTGGAGGGCGCTGGTCCTCACATCCCTCGTATTCACGGTCGCCCATGCCTTCAATCCCGGGGCCTCGGCTCTCTCCCTCCTGGATCTCCTGGTGGGTGGGGCATCCTACTACGCGGCCTTCATGTATTCCCGACGCATGTGGCTGGTGTGGGGCCTTCACTTCTCCTGGAATTTCTTCCAGGCCGGTGTCTTCGGAATGCCCAACTCCGGAATCGTCTTCAAGGGATTCTTGAAGCCTGCGATTTCAGGTCCCACGTGGCTCACGGGCGGCGCCTTCGGCATCGAGGCCTCGATCCTGACGCTGGCCTTCTCCGTGGGCTTGGCCGTCCTCTTTCTCGCGATGTCGGTGAAGCGCAATCAAACGCTGGCACCCCGCTGGCGGCGCTGAACCTCAGGGTTTCCCTGGGGCAAATGCGACCCCAGGATAGCTGACGAAGTGGAAAAGGTTGGCCGGGGCCGTGGCGCCCATTCCCAAACCCTTCACGGGCAGTTCGGGCGTGCCGACGGAGCTTCCGTAGGCCACAGGGACACCCATGGGCGCAGGCTGTCCGAGCCCCTTGGCCGTGGCCTCCAGGAGCAGCATCCCGAAGGGAACGGAGAAGCGTCCGCACCAGGTCATCCGGTAATCGTCAGGCTTTTCTGGGTTCGCGCAGGCGGCGAAGAAGGCTCGGGCCTTATCAGCCGAAATGGCCCCGGAGAGTGGCCCGCCCAGGAGCGCACGATCCTGGGCCACGGCCTTCTGATATGCCTCGACACCGCCCTCACCGAAGGGCGGGCGTGTATTTCAAATCGCTGCCGTAGGGGACGCCATCGGAGGACATCACGATGGCCACATCCTTGTGGAAGACCCCCACCAGCACCACCGTCTTGGCCGTCACCAGCGGAATCAGCCGCCGGTAGACCCGACCCGCGAACAGGTAGTCGTCGTGGGGCAGGGTGGCACCGTACACGCCCTGGGCAGGCAGTGGGCCGAAGCTCTCCGGTGGGGTCGGCTTCTCGGAGAGGCTCCAGACCTTGGCCATCTGCTCGGCAGTGGAGGCGAAGCCCAGGGCATCCTGCTGGCCGCGCAATGCATCCGTGGAGGGAATGCCCATGGCCTTGCGAACTTCCTCCAGGGTCGGAATCCGCCCCGCTTCCTGGGGTGCCGCCTGCGCGAAAGCGAGGCCGGAGGCGAGCAGCAGTGCGGCGAAACATGGAAGGTGGTTCATTGGGGAACCCTCTGACCGAAACTAGCATGCTGCATTTCCAGCCACCATTTCCGCTGGGCCGTGGTAAACCATCGACATCCCCCGGGAGATCCCGTGCTGCCCGCCACCACTGCCCTCCTGCTCATCGATTGCCAGAAGGCCTGGGACGATCCCTATTGGGGGCAGCGGAACAACCCCGGCGCGGAAGCACAGATCGCGAAACTCATTGCGGCCTTCCGGCAGGCTGGGCGACAGGTCATCCATGTGAAGCACAATTCCAAGGACCCCAATTCTCCCCTGCATCCAGCCGAGCCCGGCAACGCCTTCAAGCCCGAGGCCACGCCCCTTCGCGGCGAACCCATCTTCGAAAAGAATGTCCATATCGCCTTCCTCGGCACGGACCTGGAGGCCTACCTGCGAGCGCAAGAAATCGATCGTCTGGTGATCGCGGGCTTCATCACCAACTGGTGCGTATCCAGCACCGCGCGCATGGCCAACAACCTGGGCTTCAAGGTCGTGGTGGTTCACGACGCTTGCGCCACCTTTGCCTTCGAGGATCCCTTTGGTGAGATGGTGAGCGCGGAACTCCTCCACCGCGTCGGCCTCACGGAGCTCCACGGCGCCTTTGCCATCGTACTGGGCACCGAAGATTTGATCGGGCCTGTCGAGTCATGGGCCGCTCAAAAATAACCTCGACGATTGCTAGAGATTTTTTTGATCGGCCCCTTACAGCCCCATCCCCACCATGAGCTGGGATATTCCCGTGGTGGTGTAACGGTAGGCGTAGAAATCCCCATCTCCCGAAATCTTGTAGTTCCGGAAACGACCCGAAGCGCTGGAGAAGGGAGGCTCCAATGCCCGGAGGGTCTGCCGTTGCCCCTTGGCACCCAGGAGGCGGAATTCGCCTCTGCCCTTTTTTGCCAGAAAGGTCAGGAAGGTATTCCCACGCCAGCCAGCCAGCCGCTCGCCATCTTCCGCCTGAATGCGGCCCAGCTCCTTTTTGGATGCCAGTTCCACAACCACGAACCAGCGCCGCTCGCCCCCCTCCTGGATCTGCATGGCGACCTGATTTCCATCGGGGGATGCAACGGAATTAAGCTTCCAGTCCGACCCCATTCGATCTGCGATCACCTTCACAGGCTCCAGTTCCCCCGAGCCATCCGCGCGCCGGCGGACCATGGATTGACCGCTGAAGATCAGCACCCAGCGCCCATCCTCGGAGAGGACAAAACGGGTGGAGGCCGCGCGGTCTTCCGTCCAGAGGATGCCGAGGGCTTTCAATTCTTCGCGGGTGGCGATGACTCGCGAATCACCCCCTTCGGAAGGTGCGGCGATCACGCGTTCGGAATCCGTGTAAAGGACGGTCAACCCATCGGCCGACAGGGCTTCTGCTGTGCCACTCCCAACCTTACGCCCCTTGGAGCGATCAGCAGGAAGGATCCAGATCTCGTTGTCGCGCGAAACCATCAGGCGAGCACCGTCCCCTGAGATTGCATTCACAACGCCTCCGGCCCAGGAGAGATCCTGCTCCTTGTCATGCCCCTTCAGACGCCCTCGGCTGGCCACCACTTCGATGCCGACATCAAACAGAGGACCTCCCTCCGTGGCTCCGTAGATTCGAAGGTTGCCGGCGTTCCGATGCAGGACCTGCTCGCGATGCTTCTTCAAGAGACCGATCAGATTTCCCTGAGTCGCGATGTAGAGGCCGTCTCCTTGCGAGTTCCAGGCGATGCCCCGTAGGTCCCGTTCGTTAAATCCGCCTCTTGGACTCAAAGGGCCTTCGCCCTTCCAGATCTCCACCCGGCCATTCGACATCCAGCATTTCACCTGGAATAGGTTCCGTTCCGTTTCCCGCTCAAGGAAGGCCAAGGCATCGCCTTTTGGGGAAATTTTGAGATCGCGAATCTTCCAAGGCGATTGGTAGCAGACCCGACCCACGGGATACTCAATGCTAAAACCTTTTGGATTTTTTCGCAGTAAGGCCACCTTGGTTCCATCGGTGTTGATGTCTGCTTCCAGCACACTCGTCGCGATCTTCATGGCCGAGGCATCCTTGCTCATCTCCATCTGGTATAGGGCACCCTCCCCATTCCGGAGCAGGGCCGAGCCCGAATTGGAAACGGCCAGAACCTCCATGGCCGGTGGTTTTTCTACGACCTGAACCGACCGGATATCGCTGCCTTCCCGGTAGAGCAGCTTCACGGATCCGTTATCATCGCTCGCCGCGAAGACCGCGAACTTTCCGTCGCGCGAAATTGCGGCGGATTGAATGCTTCCTGTCAATTCCGCCACCAGCTCGAATTTCATGGCGAGTTCTGAATGCCCAAAGCGTCCCAGTGATATCACATCTCCGAAGGCCAAGGCAGATGCAACAAGGGCTGCAGCTAGGGCGAGGTAGGCTAGACTCAGCTGCACCCTGTCCCAGAAGCAGACCTGCAACCGAGGAGGGAGCTGGATGGGGAGAGGATATAAGTATTTGTACAGGGAGCGGTACCAGGGCTGCTGGGTCAGTTTGTCGCCTTCGATGGACTGCAACTGCTGCGTTTTAGCTATACCGCTGGCTTCCGAGATGTTCTCCAGCTGGAAAGACAAGTCCTGAGCACTCTGGAAACGGGCGTCGGGATCCTTTTCCAAACAGCGGCGGAGGATCCGCTCCATGGCGGGGGGCAATCCAAGCTCAGGTGAAATCTCGGGAGGATCCTCCCGGAGAATCGCATGCATGGTGTCAATGGCAGAATCCCTGCGGAAGGGACGACTGCCCGACGACATTTCCCACATCACGACGCCTAGGGCGAAAATATCCGTTCGACCGTCCACGGCGAGGCCCTGCACCTGTTCCGGAGCCATGTAGCCGATGGTGCCGAGCACCATCCCTGCCTGCGTACGCAGGGCCTGTGTCGCATCCTCGGACGCTTCGGGCAGCTGCCGGACGGCCAGCTTCGCCAATCCAAAATCCAGGATCTTCAGGGGTCCCTGCTTGGTGACGTAGACGTTTTCGGGCTTGAGGTCCCGGTGAATGAGATCG
>CAIPUA010000090.1 GCA_903868115.1 uncultured Holophagaceae bacterium | reverse complement strand
GGCCGTCTGGAGCGCCGTAATGTACTTCCGTGCCTTCTGGTTGAAGATCGGCGATCGCATCCTGGCTGGCACCAGCCGTCTCACTGAAGGCGAGAAACCTGAAGAGGAAATTCCATGATTCGAAAATATCTCCTCACAGGCCTCCTCACCCTGCTGCCATTGGTGGTAACGATCTGGCTGCTGAAGGCCATTCTCTTCGCCTTGATTAATATCTTCCGCGGCCCTCTCGGCTGGCTCGCGACCAGCATGGGCCTGCCCCTGGCGCCCACCTGGATGCTGGCCATCATTTCCGCGGTGGCCACGCTGGTACTGCTCTTCGCGGTGGGCCTGCTGGTGGGGAACTTCCTGGGCCGCCAACTCTTGGCCTGGCTGGACGAGCTCATGCTGCTCATCCCCGGCGTCAAGGGCATCTACGGCGCCACCAAGCAGGTCATCGGCGCCATCCAGAGTGGACAGGGCGGCAGTTTCAAGGAAGTCGTGCTGGTGGAATGGCCCCATCCTGGCGCCTTCACCCTGGGCTTCCTCGCCCGCCGGGACTGCAGTTGGGCCGTGAAGGGCGGCGAATCCATGGTGGCCGTCTATGTTCCCACTGCCCCCAATCCCACTTCGGGCTATGTGGTGATGCTGGAGGAGTCCAAGGTCCGCCCCGTGGACATCGGCCCCGAGCAGGCCTTCACCTGGGCCGTCAGCGGCGGGGTGGTGGCGCCGACGCCCAAGGGCGCCGAATAACCGTGCGGGACCTGAAGGGCAAGGTGATCCTGGTCAGCGGCGCGGGTAGCGGCCTCGGGCGCTGCACAGCCCGCCGCCTCGCTTCGGAGGGCGCGGAACTGATCCTCCTGGGCAGACGCCTCGCAGCGCTCCAGGAGGCCCTGCCCCAGGCCCGCCACCAGGCCCTGGATCATGCGGACGATGCCGCCGTGGCCGCCTTCGCCGCCGAATGCCCGACTCTGGACGGCATATTTCTGGCGGCCGGACAGTTATTGACAGGCAGTGTCCAATCATCTTCCGCGGGGGATTTCGATCGCATGATCGCTGCCAATCTGCGCGGCCCATGGCTGCTCTGCCATCACCTGGGGCCGAAGCTGCAGAAGGGCGCCAGCGTGGTGCTGGTGGGCTCCAACATCGGCCTGCGCGCCATTCCCGATTCAGCCGCCTACTCCGTGGCCAAGGCGGGCCTGCACATGCTGGCCCAGGTGCTGGCCCTGGAATGGGCGCCCCGGGCGATCCGCTGCAACGCCATCGCTCCCGGTCCCATCCACACGGCCATGGTGGAGGCGCGTCTGCGCGAAAGCCCGGACCCGAAAGGCGAAATCGAACGCCTTGCCGCCGTGAACCCTCTCCAGCGCCTGGGCCTCGAAACCGAAGTGGCCGCCCTCGCCGTGCACTTGCTCTCGGCCGAAAGCGCCTGGACCACCGGCACCGTCATCCCCATCGACGGCGGCGCCACGGCGGTCTTCTAGGATCTCCTACCGGATAGCGAAAAAATAGTTCTTCGCTGTTTCCCTAAATCGCCTGCGAGGCTGGATCGCTCGCCACCCCCAAGGTCGCCTTCCTGACCCTCGGCATTGCCTTGATGGCCCGCTCCCGCACCAAGGCCGCACCTTTGGAGCTGCACGCTTCGAAATACACCAGCTCCAGGGGGCCGCGCCCCCGCGTGTATTTGGCGCCCGTGCCTGCCTGATGGGCCTGGAGCCGGGCCTGGACGTCCAGGGCGATGCCGCAGTAAAGCGT
>CAIPUA010000089.1 GCA_903868115.1 uncultured Holophagaceae bacterium | reverse complement strand
GCCAGGATCCAGTCGTCACGAAGGATTTTATTCAACTTGATTCAATTGTAAGTGAAATTAATAAAGATAATGATATTTTGTTCAGTTATATTAGTAATGTTGATGGAACTATAATTACATCACAATTCGCAAGCATCAACTACCAATCTCCTATTTTAAAGAAAATTCTTACGACTTCGCAAAAAAACACTGAATTGATAGGTATCATTGACATTCTTCGTAATACTGAACCCATCATTGAATTGTCAATTCCAATAATATCTGGTGATTATAATATAGGCAAAGTCACAATCTGTCTCTCTCAGAGAGGTATCAACAGGCAAATTGCCGAGACAATTTTGTATATCTATATATTAAACACAATAATTGTTCTTATTTTGATAAGCGTACTGTTTTTTGTTGCTAGGCGGATAATTTTTCAGCCGATCACCAAATTGGTTAATGCGACGGTACTGTTTGCCGAAGGTAAACTTAATACTACAATCGACATCAATACCTCCGGTGAACTGCAAACCCTGGCGGAAGCTTTCAGCCGGATGGTGGAAAATCTGAAAATCTCCACCGTCTCGCGGGAGCATGCCGAGGCCGCCAACATCGCCAAGAGCGATTTCCTGGCCAACATGAGCCATGAAATCCGCACGCCCATGAACGGGGTCATCGGGATGACGGGCCTGCTGTTGGATACCGAGCTGGACAAGGACCAGCGGCGCTATGCCGAGACCGTGCGCCGCAGTGGTGAATCCCTGCTGGCCCTCCTGAACGACATCCTGGATTTCTCCAAGATCGAGGCCGGCAAGCTGGCGATGGAAACGCTGGACTTCGATTTGCGGGCACTACTGGACGATCTCGCGGCAACGCTGGCCCTGCGCGCCGACGAAAAGGGGCTTGAATTCATCTGTGCCGCCGCCGCGAACATTCCGAATCATCTCTGCGGAGACCCCGGCCGCTTGCGCCAGGTGCTTCTCAACCTCGCGGGCAACGCGATCAAGTTCACCAAGGAGGGCGAAATCGCGATGCGGGCGAGGCTGGTGGCGGAAACGGACCACGAGGTCCTGCTCCGTTTTTCGCTCAAGGACACTGGCATCGGCATTCCGGCGGACAAGCAGCAGATGCTGTTCCAGAAGTTCACTCAGGTGGATGCCTCGACCACCCGGCAATACGGCGGTACCGGCCTGGGGTTGGCCATCTCGAAGCAACTGGCCGAAATGATGGGCGGGCAGATCGGCGTCGAAAGCGAAGCCGGTCAGGGTTCGGAGTTCTGGTTCACGGCGCGCTTCGCCAAGCAGGCCGACCGGGACCGCACCCTGGCACCCTTGGCCGATCTGCGCGGGTCGCATGTCCTGATCGTGGACGACAATGCCACCAATCGCGAGGTCCTCATGGGCCAGCTTCGAGCCTGGGGCGTACGGGCGGCGGAGGCCCCGGATGGCGTCACGGCCCTGTCGTTGCTCCAGATCGCCCGGGATGGGGCCGACCCCTTCCAGGCAGCCATCGTGGATATGCAGATGCCCGGCATGGATGGTGTGGATTTGGCCAGAACCATCAAGGCCGACGCAACCCTGAAGGCAATCCCCCTGGTGCTGATGACCTCCCTAAGCCAACGGGGCGACGGCAAGCGCATGGAGGCGATCGGCTTCGCGGCCTACCTTCCCAAACCGGCCCGCCAGTTGGAGCTCTTCGACATCCTGTCGACCGTGCTAACCGGTACCATCGCGGCCCAGCCGGATCGCCCCCTCGTCACGCGCCATTCGATCCGGGAAATGCATCGGGGGGCGGTGCGCATCCTGCTGGCCGAAGACAACATCACCAACCAGCAGGTGGCCCTGGGCATCCTCCACAAATTCGGCCTACGGGCGGATGCCGTGGCCAATGGCTTGGAGGCCATCAAGGCCCTCGAAACGCTGCCCTACGACCTGGTGCTCATGGATGTGCAGATGCCTGAAATGGATGGCCTTGAGGCCACGCGCCTCATCCGTGACCCCCTCTCCACCGTTCGCAATCACCAGGTTCCCATCATCGCCATGACCGCCCACGCCATGCAGAGTGACCGGGATAAGTGCCTTGAAGCGGGCATGAACGACTATGTTTCCAAGCCGGTTGCCCCCCAGGCCCTCATGGAAGCGTTGGAAAGATGGCTGCCGCGACAGACCACGGAGCACATTCTTGGCAAGCCCCCGGCGGTCACCTCGGCTGCCCAGGAGGAACCTGACACGCCGGTGTTCGATCGGGTCGGCATGATGGCCCGCCTGATGGATGACGAAGACCTGGCGCGCAGTGTGGTGCCGGGATTTCTGGAGGACCTGCCCAGGCAGATTGAGGCGTTGAGAGCGCGGCTGGAAGCCGGCGATGCCTTGGGTGTGGAGCGTCAGGCCCACACCATCAAGGGTGCCTCCGCCAGCATGGGCGGTGAGAGACTCCGCGCCGTGGCCGCCGCAATGGAGAAGGCCGGGCAGGCGGGCGAACTGGAGGCGGTCCGGGCCCGGATGCCTGAATTGCAGGCGCAGTTCGCACGGTTGAAGGAGGCGATGGACGCGGGATTCCCATGTTCGGAATGAGGGGATTTCCGCGATCCTCTGGAGCGAAGGAGTGGACGGCATGAGATTTCACGGCTGAAACCGGCGGGAGGAAACAGCGCGATGGCCAGCCTTCTCGTTCGCACGGCCACCGGCGAGCATCGGCTGGCCGGTGCGGGGGCGTATACGGTCCGCGCGGCGCTGGAGGCCACCGAGTGGCGCGTGCCTTCGGCGTGCGGTGGCGTTGGCGCCTGTGGCACCTGCACGGTGCGCGTGGTGAGCGGGCCGACGAATCCCCTGACAACTGCGGAGCACCGGAAACTCACCGCCGAGGAGCGGGCTCGTGGGCTGCGGCTGGCCTGCCAGCTACGCCTGGAAGGGAATGCGGTCATCGAACTGGACACCCCGGTGCCCTCCCGCTGGCAGACCCTTCCCGAGGAGGATCTGGCTCCCTGTCCGGGTCGGCTGCCGGAATTGCAGGGTGCCCCCTATGGCGTGGCGGTGGATCTCGGGACCACCCATCTGCGGGTGGCGCTCTGGGATCGCCAGCAAGGGCGCAGAATCGGCGCCTGCTGGGGAATGAATCCCCAAGGGGTCTGGGGCGCCGATGTGCTGAACCGCCTGAGTCTCGCGCAGACGCACCCGCAGCGTGGCCGGGAGATGGCGGAATGCGTACGGGCCGCGGTCCTGAGCGCGGTCCACGACCTCTTCGAACTGGATGCAGGGCCAGGGAATGCGCGATGGGCGGAGATCGGGAGACTCGTGGTGGTGGGCAACCCCGCGATGCTGGCCCTGCTGACCGAACAGGGAGGGAAGGCCCTTCTGGACCCAGCCAACTGGCAGCAGCCGATCGACTACCAGCCTCGCGATCCGGCGGCGTGGCGCGCGCAGTGGCACCTGCCGCACCTGGAACCACTGCTGCCCGGGCCTGTGGCGGGCTTCGTGGGGTCCGATCTGCTGGCCTCGGTGCTGGCCACCCGCCTGCTCGAAGGGCCTGCGGGGTCGCTTCTGCTGGATGTGGGGACCAACACGGAGATCGCGCTATGGGATGGCCAGGCCCTCCATGTCACCTCGGTCCCCGGTGGTCCCGCCTTTGAAGGCGTGGGCCTTCGCTTCGGCATGGCGGCCGAGCCAGGGGCGATCAGCCGAGTCAGCGCACAGCCCGGAGGCGGTGGCTTCGTTTGTGAGACCCTCGGGGGCCTGCCGATCCGGGGCTACTGCGGCTCCGGACTCATCGATGCGGTGGCAGTCCTGCTCGAGGCGGGCCACCTCAAACCTTCCGGGCGTTTCACAACGCCACCGGGGGCAGAGGGTTTTGCCCTTGATCCGGCCAGTCCTCGCAGTGCCCTCTCCGCGGCGGATGTGGATGCCGTGCAGCGGGCCAAGGCGGCGACGGCGGCGGCCATGGCCGCACTCCTGGAACTCGCCGGTATGCGCTGGAGGGACCTCGGCCGACTCTGCGTCTGCGGCGCCTTCGGGAGGCACCTGGACCTGGGCCACGCCCAGGCGGTGGGACTGCTGCCAAGGCTGGCCACGGGCCGGATCGAACTGCATGCGAATGCGGCGCTTACGGGATGTGAGCGAGCCTTGCTCGCGGCTGATGCCGAGGCGATGTTTTTTACGGTTGCGGGAAAAATAAAAATGATCAATCTTTCCTTCATCCAGGGATGGGAGGACCGCTACATCTCGCATCTGCGCCTGGAGCCGATTCCTCTCTTCTCCAACCCGAGGGACGCCCCGTGAGCCGTGATGCCATTATCCGAGCCTACAACGAGGCCGTCTTCGATACGGACAAGGAGGCGGCCTTCGAGGTGGTGAATGCCGCCCTGTCGCATGGCATGACCGCCGAGGAAATCGTCTTCGAGGTGGTCATCCCGGGGACCGAGGCGATGATGTCCGCCATCACCAAGGATCCAGACGCCAACCTGGCTCAGCACTTCATGACCGCCCAGATCGCGGCGGAAGTCACCGAAAAAATGCTGACCCGCTTCAACCATCCGCCGGAGGTCATCGGGCGGGTGGTCCTCGGCACCGCCTTTGGCGATCTGCACTCCCTGGGCAAGCGCATTGTCGCGGGGTGCCTGAAGGCACTGATGGTCGAGGTCATCGATCTCGGCGTGAATGTACCAGCGGAGCGCTTCGTGGAGGAGGCCCTCAAGCACGAGGCACAAGTCATCGCCATCTCGTCGATGATGGTCCACACCGCCACCGGCGAGCGCGGCTGTGCCAAGGTGCGCGCGCTGCTGCGGGAGGCGGGCCTGGAAGGGCGGTTCAAGATCGTGGTGGGCGGGGCTCCGTACCGCTTCGATGAGGGACTCTACCGGACGGTGGGCGCCGATAATTGGGCGGCGGATGGCGTCGCCGGGGCCAAGCTGATCGCGCAACTGATACGGGAGGTGAAGGCATGACACCTCTGGAAATTCTTGCCGCGGCAGTCACCGGCCAGACGGCCCCGCGCATCCCCATCTTCTGCAACCTGCTCGATCAGGGCGCCCGCGAACTGGGCATGTCTCAGCGGGACTACTACGCCAGCGGCGAAAACGTCGCCGAGGGCCAGTTGCGCATGCGCGCCCGCCACGGCTACGACAACGTTTGGAGCCTGTTCTATGTGGGGAAGGAAGCGGAACTGCTTGGGTGCCGGGAGATCCTGTGCTGCGAGGATGGCGCCCCGAATGTCGCCGACTTCGTCATCAAGACCTACGACGATATCGCCAGGCTGGAAATCCCCGAGGATCTCACTGCCCATCCGGCCTGGCAGGAGACGGCCAAATGCCTGCGCATCCTCCGTCAGGAGGTTGGCGCGACGCACCCCATCTGCGCCTACCTCACCGCCTCGACGACGCTGCCCGCGATCCTGATGGGGATGGACGCCTGGCTGGAACTGCTGCTCAGCGGCCCCGCCGAAGTGCGGGACGAACTGCTGGGCAAGTGCTCGCTGTTCTTCCAGAAGGAAGTGGCCGCGTATCGCGCCGCCGGTGCCAATGTCCTCATCTACTCGACGCCCTTCGGCGCCCCTTCCTTTCTTGGCATGAAGGGCTTCAAGGCGTTCGCGCTCCCCTGGATGAAGCGCGATCTCGAACCCGGCGGCATCGGCGGCATCGTCTACTACTGCGGCATGGCACCCTTCAACTCGGTGATCGAGCAGGTCCTCGAGGAACTACAGATCGGAGCCTACTACATCAGTCCTCTGGCGGACCTGGGCGAGGCCAAGGCCATCCTGGGTGCGAGAGGGCTCACCTGCGGAGTCGTCGACGACATCAAGCTGATCGGCTGGACCCCCGGGCAGACCCGCGCCGAAGTGCAGCGGCTCTGTGAAATCGGTAAGCCCGGCGGACACTTTCTCCTGGGGACCGGCGTCATGCCCCAGGCGGTGCCCGAGGCGAACATTCGCGCCATGATCGAAGCGGCCTTCGAGTTTGGGAGCTACCCGTGAACGCGTCGGAACATGCCCCCCCGCCTTGCGCGAAGCCCTGCGTCCTCCTGGGCTGCGGCATTCTCCACAAGGAGGTGGACGCGCTGATCGCCAAGCACGCGTGGAACCTGGAGACGCACTACCTGCCCTCGGCGCTGCATAACTACCTGGACCGCCTGTCCGCCCAACTGCACGCGGCCCTGGAAGCCGAACAGCGCCTGGGCCGGGACACCCTTGTCCTCTACGGCGCGTGTCATCCACGAATGGACCCCATCCTCGAACAACACCACACCCTGCGCACCCAGGGCCAGAACTGCATCGTGCAATTGATCGGCTACGACCGCTTCATGGAAGAACTGGCCAAGGGGGCGTATTTCCTGCTGGAGGAATGGGCGCTCACCTGGGAGCCCATGATCACGGCCGCCTTCGGCCCCCACCCCGCAGTTATTCGAGAGATCTTCCACAGCAGCCACAAGTTCCTGCTCGCCATCCGCACGCCCTGTTCCGGGGATTTCACCGCCGCCGCCCAGGCGGCCGCCCGCTTTGTGGACTTGCCGTTACGATGGATGGACGCGGACCTCGACCTTCTGGAATCGGTCCTGGCCGACGCCTTGGCCCAGAAGCAGCAACAGATCGGAGCGTGAGCATGGCGGGCGACGCCACCAAGGCAGAGACGCAGCAGCTTCAATCGCGCCTTCAGCAACTTGCGGCGGAGAAGGCCACGCTCCAGCTCGTCCTCCGCATGATCGAGCGGCTCAATCCGCTGGCGGGCCTCGACGACTTGGTCCGCGACCTGCTCGGCAGCATCATGGACACCATCGGTGGGACCAACATCAAGCTCTACTACTGGGACGCCAGGGAACTCCACTATGTCGATTTCCTGGGCGAGAATCGGATCGTCGCGCAGATCGAAGACCCCCTGGCCCGGCAGGTCGTCGAGCAACGGAAGTTCATCGAGCAGGCGTCCGACGCCCAGGCGGCGCTGTTGCGGGATGGCGTGGTGCCGGGTGCCTGTTCCTGGGGTTTCCCCCTGCAGGTAAGGGGTGAGCTCATTGGAGTCCTCACCCTCGAGAACCTGCACATCAGCAGCCGATCCCTCGGGAGCTATCTGCCCGTCTTCTTCAATCACATGTCGCTGATCCTCAGCAACGAGATCCGCCGCAAGAACCATGAGCTTGCCGAGCGGGCACTGCGGGCGAGCGAGAGCCAGAAACGGGCGCTCTTCAGCGCCATTCCAGACCTGATTTTCTCGAACCGCCGGGATGGTGAATACCTGGCCGTCCACACCTCCGACCCAGGGCTATGGGTGCCCCCGGAGGTCCTCCACGCTCGCAGAGTCGAGGAAGTCCTGCCCATGCCCTTCGCGGATAAATTCATGCAAGCCTACGCGGACGCCCTGGATCTGGGCAGGGTGCAGGAGTTGAACTACGCGCTCCCCGTGGAGGGCGAGGAGAGGCACTTCGAGGCCCGCGTGGCCCCCTGTGACGAAGACATGGTCATCACCATCGTGCGCGATGTAACCGAGCGCACGCGGGCCGAGCATGCCCTGCGCAAGAGTGAGGACCGCTACCGGCGCATCACTGAAGGGCTGATGGATTATCAGTATCGGGTGCGGGTCGAGCAGGGCCGCGCCGTGGCGACGACGCACGGCCTTGGGTGTGAAACGGTCACGGGCTACACGGTGGAGGACTTCGCCGCCGATCCCTTTCTCTGGTTCACGATGATCGCGCCGGAAGACCACGAAACGGCCAGGACTCGCGTGGAACAGATTCTGGAAGGCCAGCAGATCCCGCCCTTCGAACATCGCATCCTCCGCAAGGATGGCGCGCTGCGCTGGGTCATCGATACGAGCATCCTGTTCAAGGACGCCACGGGCCGGCTGCTGTCCTACGACGGCGTGGTGCAGGACATCACCGAACGCAAACTGGCAGAGGAAAGCCTGCGGGCCAGTCGCACCCGAGCCAAGGAATTGAGCTCTCTGCTGAATTCGATCCTGGAAAGCCCCCATGGCGTGGTCGTCTTCGCGCTCGATGTGAACTACTGCTACACGGTATTCACCTCTACCCACAAGGAGGTGATGAAGGCCATCTGGGATGTTGAAATTGTGCCTGGCATGAACATGCTAGAAGCCATCCAGGACCCCAGTGATCGCGCAAAAGCAAAACGCAATTTCGACCAGGCCCTTGCGGGGGAGCATCTGATCCGGGTCGAGGAGTACGGCAACCCTGCACACCGGACCTTCTACGAGGACCGCTACAGCCCCGTCATGGATGAGGCAGGCAGGGTATCCGGCGTCACCGTTTTCGTCATCGACATCACCGACCGGAAACACATAGAAGCAGAAAAGGAGAAACTCGAGGCCCAGAACCTTCAACTCCAGAAGGCCGAAAGCCTGGCCCGCATGGCCGGCTCCGTTGCCCATCACTTCAACAACAAGCTGCAAGCCGTGATGGGCAGCCTGGACCTGCTGACCATACTTCCCAAGGGCGCGGACCCGGCCAAATACTTGGCCACGGCCCGGCAGGCCACGGAACAGGCGGCGGAGGTGAGTCGGCTCTTGCTGGTCTACCTGGGGCAAAATCCAGGCAAGGAGGAACCGCACTTCCTCGCCGAACTCTGCCGGGACAGCCTGCCCCGGCTCCAGATGGCCCTGCCCGGAACCGTCACCCTGGAGACGGATTGCCCCTTGCCCGGCCCCGTCATCCACGCGAATGCGGAGCAGATTCAGCAGGTTCTAACCAACCTCATCACCAATGCCTGGGAGGCTCTGGGCGACGCCGGAGGGTGCCTCCGCCTCAGCGTCCGACCGTGCCCGGCCGCGGCCATTCCCACCGTGCACCGCTTCCCCGTCGGTTGGCAGCCGCAGGGGTCAGACTACGCCTGCCTAGCCGTGATGGACACCGGTTGCGGGATCGCGGAGGCGGATCTGGAAAAGTTGTTCGACCCGTTCTTCTCCACCAAGTTCATCGGGCGCGGACTGGGCCTTTCCGTGGTGCTGGGGATGGTGCAGGCCCACCACGGGGTCATCACAGTGGAGAGCCAGCCGGGCCAGGGCAGTGTCTTCCGGGTCTATTGGCCAGTCTCAACGGAAGCGGTACCCGGCCGACCGGAGCCTGCGGTCCAGGCCGCCAAGCCTGAGGGCGGCGGCACCAGACCGAAATTCGTCTCGTGCTCACCGATCTGACCATGCCCCGCAGGGACGGCTGGGAAACCCTGACGGCGCTGCGTCAGCTCGACCCCAACCTGCCCGTGATTCTGGCCAGCGGCTACGACAGGACCCAGGTCATGGCAGGCACCCACGCCGATCTCCCCCAGGTCTTTCTGGAGAAGCCGTTCCGCCTCCAGCAGCTCCGGGATGCCGTGGCCCAAGCCCTGGCGCGGGCTACAGGGAGCGGGCATCCCAACTGACCCAGCTCCACCTGCACACCTATCAATCCGCAACTCATACCGCGCCCTGGCTACCCACGCGAATTTTCAGCCCATGTGGTGCCCCGAAGGCGGACCGAGTCTATCCCTGTGCCCAGGGATTTCCTGGTGTCAGGGCTTACCTCGTAATACAATGGAACCCGACTTCCCCAACCATAAGGTGATCCCATGCCTGGACGCTCCCTCTTCATCCGCCGTCTGGTCCTCGCGCTTGCCCTGGGTGGCGCTGCGCAGGCCCAGACCAAGCTGCTCCGCTTCCCCGATATCCAAGGGGACAAGGTGGTCTTCACCTACGGCGGTGACCTCTGGACTGCCTCCTCAACGGGTGGCACCGCCGCGCGGTTGACCGCTCATCCCGGCCTTGAGTTGTTCGCGAAGTTCAGCCCGGATGGGAAGTGGATTGCCTTCACCGGCCAGTACGACGGTGATGAGCAGGTCTATGTCATCCCCAGCTCGGGCGGCGTTCCGCGCCAGCTGACCTTCGATCCCGCCGCCGGACCCCTGCCCCCGCGGGGCGGCTACGACCACCAGGTGGTGGGCTGGACGCCGGATGGCAGCAGCGTTCTCTTCCGCGCCGCCACCGATGCGGATGGTGTTCTCAGCCGCACCGCGCTCTACACCGCGAGCCTCAGCGGTGGCCTTCCCAAGAAGCTGCCCATGCCCACGGCAGGACCCGGTTCCTATTCACCGGATGGCAAGCGCATCGCCTACGCCCCCATGTTCCGCGACTTCCGGCACTGGAAGCGCTACGAGGGCGGGTGGGCGCAGGACCTCTACGTGTTCGACCTGACCACCAACCAGCAAAAGAAGATCGCCACCAGCAAGCGCACCGAGCGCGATCCCATGTGGATCGGCGACAAGGTGTACTTCGCTTCGGATCGAGATGGAACCCTGAACCTCTATTCCGTGGATCCTGCCACGGACGCGGTGAAACAGTTGACCTCTCAGAAGGCCTGGGACGTGCGCTGGCCCTCCAGCGATCACCAGTCGCGCATCGTCTACGAACTGAACGGCGAGTTGCATGTGTTCAACGTTCAGGACGGTAGCTACCGCGGCCTTTCCATCCTGGTGCCCACGGATGGCGGCGCGTCGAGGCCCTCCCGCATCAGCGTCGAACGGAACATCGAAGGGTTCTCGCTGTCGCCCAAGGGCGAGCGCGCCTTGTTTGTGGCCCGGGGCGATGTGTTCACCGTGCCCATCGAGAAGGGTGCGGTGCGCAACCTCACCAACAGCTCTGGGGCTCATGACAAGCACGCCCGCTGGTCGCCGGATGGCAAGCGGATCGCCTACATTTCTGACCTGAGTGGCGAGGACCAGCTCTTCCTTGTGGCCCAGGACGGCAAGGGCAGGCCCGAGGCGCTGACCTCCGGCCTGGCAGCCCAGATCAATCCGCCCAACTGGGCGCCGGATGGGAAGCACATCGCCTTCACCGACAAGGACGGCATCGTCTTCGTGATGAGTGTGACGGATCGGAAGCTGGTCAAGGCGGCCAAGGACGAATTTGGCAGAGGGGGCGATCTGGCCTGGTCGGCGGATGGGCAGTTCCTGTCATTCTCACTGGGGAACCTGAACGGCACGCGCAGTCTCCATGTGTGGGGTCTCGCGGATCAGCAACTGCACCGCCTCACGGGGGACCTCTTTTCCGTGACCGAGCCCGCCTGGGATCCGGACGGCAAGTACCTCTACGCCCTCAGCCGCCGCGACTACGCGCCGCAGATCAGCAACCTGGAATTCGATTACGCGGGAAACCGCAACATGGATGTGATCGCCTATGCTTTGCGCAAGGACGTGGCCCATCCCTTTCCGCCGGAAAGCGACGAAGTGGGTGCCGCTCCCTAGAAGAAGGAGGACGGCGACAAGAAGGCTGATGCTCCGAAAGCCCCCGCCGCGGTGCGCATCGATTGGGACGGCTTCGAACAGCGTGGCACCCGCGTGCCCCTTCCATCTGACAATTTGGCGGCACTCGAGGCGGTCCGTGGCCTCCTGATCTACAACAAACTCTCGCCCTTCGTGTACGGCGAAACCACCGGCCGGCGCAATGGGGGCAGCAGCCTCTGGGCCTTCGACCTGAAGAAGCGTCAGGAAAGCGAACTGCTTCCAGAGGTCCAGGGCTGGACCCTCAGTGGGGACGGGACCAAGATCCTGGCCCGCGCCGGGCAGGGGCCCGCGGCCTCGTACCAGCTGATCGAAGCGAAACCCAAGGGAACCGAAAAGAAGACCGTGTCCACGAAGGAACTCTACGTGGATCGCATCCCCGCCGAGGAATGGCGGGAGGTCTACGACGAGGCCTGGCGTCGGTTCCGGGACTTCTTCTATGTCAAGAACATGCACGGCTACGACTGGAAGGCCCTGCGCGAGCAGTACCGCCCCTGGCTCCAGCACGTCACGCACCGCTCGGACCTGACCTATGTCATCACCGAGCTCATTTCCGAACTGAACATCGGCCATACGTATGCGGAAGGTGGAGACGCGTTCCTCCCCGAGCGCGCCAAGGTGGGCCTGCCCGGCGCCCGCATCGAACTGGATCCGTCCGCTGGCCGCTACCGGCTCGCCCACATCTACCGGGGCCACAATGAGGAGCCCAAGTACCGCAGTCCGCTGACGGAGGTCGGTGTGGACGCCCGTGAAGGCGACTACATTCTGGCCATCGACGGCGTGGACCTGAAGGCCGACGAGAACCCCTACCGCCTGCTACGCAACAAGACCTTCACGGTGACACTGACGCTGAATGCCAAACCCAGCCTGGAGGGCGCGCGGCAGGTGACCTATCGGCCCATTGACAGCGACGCCAGCCTTCGCTACCTAGACTTCGCGCTGCGCTCCAAGGAAACCGTGGACAAGCTCAGCGGCGGAAAGGTGGGTTACCTCCACATTCCCGACATGGGCGCTCCCGGGCTCTACGAGTTCATCAAGTGGTACTACCCGCAGATCCGCAAGGAGGGGCTGGTAGTCGATGTTCGCGCCAACGGCGGCGGCAACATCAGCGAGATGATCCTGGAGCGCCTGGGCAAGAAGCTCCTGGGCACGCGTTTCGGCAACGGCAGCGACCACCCGGGCACCTACCCGAGCACGGTCTTTCACGGCCACATGGTGGCGCTCACGAGCGAGACCAGCGCCAGCGATGGCGACATCTTCCCCTACCGCTTCCGGTTCGCGGGCCTTGGCCCCCTGATCGGCAAGCGCACCTGGGGCGGCGTCGTGGGTGGTGGCAATACGGGCCTCATCGACGGCAGCAGCGTCTTCGTTCCCCGGGCCAGTACCAATGCGCCCACCGGGGAGTGGATCATCGAGGGCGAGGGCGTGACCCCTGACATCGAGGTGGAGAACGACCCCGCCTCCATGCTCGCGGGCCACGACCTTCAGCTCGAACGCGGCGTTCAGGAAGTGTTGAAGCGCATGGCAGAGAAACCGATGACCCTGCCTAAGCGGCCTGGGGATCCCGTAAAGACGAAATAGGCCGACCCACTCGGCGGGAATAGCCGGAGACCGAGCAGCACCACGAGGGCCGATGCCTCCCCCGGGCATCGGCCCTCGTTTTCAGGACTTGGAGAAGGCTGTCAGGCTGCACTATTACGACACCGGGCAGGTCTGCTGCGAAACGGTGAAGACCCAGATCAACCTGCCGCAGGGTGCCGTTGAGCTTGGTGCTACAAGGGCTCGCGGGCGCCGTCCGCAGTCACGCGCCAGGCACGCCCCCCTTCCCAGAGCCAAGCCTCGCCCGGGCGACCTTCGAGAATGCCCGCATCGATTGCGAATACCTGCCCGGCATGGAACACCATCACGCGATCCAGGGTGGTGTGGCCCACGATAATGGCCTTGACCCGGAAATGTTTCAGGACCTGGGTGATCTCTTCCTCGGTAGAGGCAGGCTTGCCGCCGGGCGGAAGCAGGCCCCGATACCAGAGGGGTCCCTTGGAGCGAAGCAGCAGCGCAGTCTCGCCTTCGGCCGAGCGGCCACGCTGACCCAGGGCGGCGCGGAAACGGGTGTTGATCTGCTTCAGGTCCCAGCCCTGCGCCACCAGCTCCGGAGAGATCCCCCCATGGACAAAGAGAAAGTCCCCCAGCTTGAGCAAAAGAGGCCTGCTTCGCAACCAGCGTCCCAGGTCGGAATCGGGGCCGATGAGGTCAGGTTGCGAGGGCAGACCCTCGAGGGTCTTGGCGTACTTCGGATGGAGATAGCGGAGATCACCCGAGGCCACCATGGCTTCGTGATTGCCGGGCAGGACATGGACCCAGCCTCCCTTCGCGCGGGCAGCTCCCTCAAGGGCTCTCAAAAACCAGAAGGCCTCCGTAACACCCGGCCCTCGGTCCATGAGGTCTCCGAGAATCACCAAATGACCCGTGCCGAAAATCCACCGGAGTCGATCATCCACGACCTTGTGAGCCTTGAGCAGGCGCAGCAGCGTATCGAAGCGCCCGTGGACATCGCTGATCGCCAGAATTTTCTTGGGGGCGGGAAAAACCGCTTGGGCCGGGACCGGATTCTTGGGAAGCAGCATAAGGGGCTTGGCGGCCAACCCGGGTAAGGCCAGCGCCACGCGCCCCGTGACCTCCTCCAGCTCCAGTCGTCCCCCGCGAACCCAATAGACGCGGGCCTTGGATCCCTTCCAGAGCACATGGGGGCCATCATCGAGCTCGGTTTGTGCGCTGGGCGGAACCGGGTTGGGAGCCTGTCCCAGGAGTCCGCACCCAAGCATCCAGAAGAGGAGGCAAAGGGTGCGGAACACGGAGCGGCAGGGCGTGGCAGAATTCATCGAGGCCTTCAGTTGCCCGTCTTGAAACGCTCGATCTGACTGCGCAGGCGCGAGGCCAGTTGGGCCAAGTGTTCCACCGTCAAGGTGGTCTCGTGCATCGCGGCTGCCAACTGGGCCGTGGCGGAGGCATTGCGCTCCGTGAGGCCCGTGGCTGAATTCATGCGGCCCACCAGTTCCTGGCTGTGGTTGGCCTGGTCGTCCATGGCGGAGGTGATTTCTCGCACCCGGCGCCCATTCTCATCCACGAAGCCCACGATGTCCGTGAGGCTGCCCCCCACGCGCCCCACCGCGGCCGAGCCCATCCGAACTCTTTCCGAACTCTCCTGGATGAGCCCTGCGATTTCCTTGGCAGCCTGCGCCGAACGCTCCGCGAGTTTCCGGATCTCCTCGGCCACCACGGCGAAGCCCTTGCCCTGGGCACCCGCCTTGGCGGCTTCGATGGCGGCATTGAGCGAAAGGAGGTTGGTCTGCCGGGCGATATCGGCAATGACACCGGTGATGCGCTCCACCTTCTGAGAGCTCTCGAGAATGGCGGTCATGGCCTGATTCAGCTCCCCGGCGCTCTCGCGCCCGGCGCCGCTGGCCTTCTGTGTTGCCCCCGCAAGCTCGTCGAGGCGTTTCGTATCCGCCTGCACCGTGCCTACGATCCGGGAGATCCCACTCAGGATCTGGGAGCTCTGCGCCATGATCTGACGCTGCTCCTGTGCCGCCTGGCTGATGTCCTCGGAGGCGCGATTCATCTCGCTGGAGGTCGCGGCGAGTTCCGCTGCGGAGGAAGCCGTCTGTTCCGTGGCCTCCGCGATGGCCCGGATATTGTCGGCCAACTGATGCAGCACGCGATTGAGGCTCTCTCCAGCCTCCCCGAGTTCATCCTGGGTCGTGATCAGGCAGGACTGAGTCAGATCTCCATTAGCCAGGGCCGTCATGCTGCCCTTCAGATCCTGGGCCTGCCGGCGCACCTGACTGCTCACCACTCGCGTGATGCCAAGCCCAAGGATCACGGCAGCCACAAGGCCCGCCAGCATCCAGGTCTGGCTGAGCCGACTGGCGCTGAGATCCTTGACCACTTGCAGTTCACCCTTGGCCTGGATTTCTGGCAGCAATTTAAGGAGGAGGTTGTAGGCCTCCCGCCGGTGGGCGGTATTGGCTTCGATCAGTTCCGGAAGTTCGTCCACGGAGGCCCGCCGAGCCTTTTCCAGCACCGGCGCGAAGGCCTCCTGGTAGCGGCGCATCCCCGCAAGAATGAGATCGACATTCGGTCTTTCGGCCCCTGCCCAGGGGAGCTTGTCCATCTCCGCCAGGGAGGTGACCAGTTGGCCCTCCACTTCCTTCAGGCGCTTGAGCCGCTTGTCGACATACTCGGCATTGCGCCCGCCCCCGATCAGGGAGACATGGATCACCCTCAGCACATCCGAGTCGTGCAGCACCTGAGCCGCCACGGCCGCTTTCGGCAGATTGCCGCCCAACTCGATCTGCCCACTCCGGAGCCGATTGAGGGCGGTGTAGCCCAGGGCGAAGACCAATCCCAACAGGAGCATCTGGCTCCAGAAGAGCAGCAGGAACTTGCCGCGGAGACTGGAAGGCTGGAAGACATTCGAACGAATCATGATCGAACCTCTGACATCCGAAAGGCGCGCCGCCAAGCAAGGCATCCAGCTCGAAGGGGAGAACGGGAGGGCTCACTCGGCGGCGGCAAACATTTCCCTGGGGCATCCATGGACGCTGCCAGGATGCCGCCCGGTACTACTGCTCGTACATCCCGCAGCAGATCACCATGCCGTTCTGGAAACCGACGAAGGTGCGTTTCGTGCTGACCTGCATGGTCTTCGGATTCTTCTTTTCTTCCTCGGTCCAGACGCCGGTCGGTTTCTTCTGCGCGGCCTCGATGCGCGCCTTGACATAGAATTTTCCGTTCACATCCTTGGCATCGATCTGGGCCGAGCCGACCTCGGCGACCTTCTTCCCGTGCGCAACCACCTTGCCGTCGGTGTCATAGACGGTGTGATAGAGTCGGTTGGTGGTCTTGACATTGAACTTGCCGGTCGGGGTGCAGATCTCCTTCACGAAGGCCTCCTTGGGG
>CAIPUA010000088.1 GCA_903868115.1 uncultured Holophagaceae bacterium | reverse complement strand
CGGTGTACGAACAGGAGCGATGCAGGCTCGACCTGGTGCTCCCGGAAGGCGCCCGGGGCTTTCCCGTCCTGGTCTGGTTTCACGGGGGCAGCTTGAACTCGCAGAGCAAGGAGAACTTAGCCACCCGGAATCTGGCGGCGGCCTTCGCCGCCCAGGGGATCGCCGCCGCCACCGCCTGGGTGCTCGCCCACGTCGGCGAGCACGGCGGGGATCCCAAGCGGGTCTTCGTCGCGGGCCACTCTGCGGGAGGCTACCTGGCCCTGATGCTGGCCACGGAAGCCAAGTGGCTGAAGGCTCACGGGGCCGTTCCCGAGCAACTGAAGGGCTACATTCCCGTCTCAGGGCAAACCTTCACCCACTACACCCTCCGCCAGGAGCGGGGCATTCCCGACCCGGAAGGCACCCCCATCCTTGACCACGGCGCACCCTGCTATCACGCCCACGCCAAGGTCCCGCCCATCCTGGCCATCTGCGCCGACGGTGACCACGCGGACCGCAGGCTGGAAAACCAGTATCTGATGGCCCTGCTACAGACCAAGGGGCACTCGGCCCACCGCTACCTGGAGATCCAGGACCGCAACCACATCAGCCTGATCACGGAGATCCCAAAGCCCCAGGACCCCGTGTTGACGGCGATCGCGAGGTTCGTGAAGGCGCCCTGAAATGGGACGTCCCAGCCGCAAAACCGACTTGCCTAGGGGCTGCCAAGCCTTCCAGTAGCCCCGTTCCGTCGAGGACCCCCCATGAAGCACATCTCCGTCCGAGCCTTCAGCCTGGCCATCCTTCTGCTGAACATCTGCCTGCCTTTGTTCGCACAATCCACAGCGCCCGCGGAGGGAACACCTATCACCTTGGGAACGGCCCTAACCATCACGTCCAAGGTGTACGGCGAGCAACGGCTGCTCCAGGTCTCCCCACCTGCCAGCTATGCCCAAGACCAGGGGCGCTACCCCGTGCTCTACCTGACCGACGGGCCGGCCCATCTAGCCCACACGCGGGGGACAGTGGATTTCCTCGTCCGCAACGGCCTCATGCCCGATCTCATCATCGTGGCCATCGCCACTCCCAACCGGAATCGAGACCTCGCCCCCGGTGGCCCATTCGGAAGTGTGGCAACCGAGAAAAAGGGATCGGACCGCTTCGTGGATTTCCTGGAACAGGAGGTGATCCCGTTCGTGGAGTCCCGCTACCGCACCGCGCCTTACCGGATCTTCTCGGGGACCTCCTTCGGAGGCTTGCTGGCCCTCCAGCTCCTGGTGCAGCGGCCTGAACAGTTCCAGGCCTTCATCGCTGCCTCCCCCACACCGGGCTGGGACAACCAAGTCCTGAAGACCCGCATCGAGGCATATTTCAAGGCCGAGGGACGTCTTCCCCACAGCCTCTTTGTGACCATGGGGAACGAGGAGGAGGGTGATGCCCGGCCCAATCGCTTCGACACGTTGTGCACCGCCCTTTCGGGCATTCAGGCAAGGGGCTTCACCTGGGGCTCCATGCATTTGGCCGGGGAGGAACATGCCACCGTGATGCTTCTCTCCAATTACTGGGGGCTGAAGCACATTTTCGCAGGATGGCGGCCGCCTCAGGACCGCTTCACCCAGCAGTACACGGGCACGCCCGCCGAGTATAAGGCCCACTTTGCTGGTCTCTCGAAGCGCATGGGCTATCCTGTGCTTCCGTTGGAGGCGAAGCTCAACCAGATCGGTTATGGCTTCCTGCGCCAGCAACGCATGGCCGAGGGCGTCGAGATGTTCCGCCTGGAGGTGGAATGCTATCCCCGCTCCGCCAATGCCTACGACAGCTTGGGCGAGGCTTATATGGCTGAAGGAAACACCGTTGCGGCCCTCAAGAGCATTGAACGCTGCCTGGAGCTGGAGCCTGGCCACGTCCACGCCACGGCTATGCTGAAACAGTTGCGCGGACGTTGAAAAAGGGGGCACCTGTGAACTTCAGAAAAATGACCATCCTGCTCTTGTCGACGCTAGTGCTCGGCAGCCCGGTCACCGCGCAGTCGGACACCTACGGTAATCCACACCTCCGGACCCGGGAGCCCGCAGGCAAGGCGGCCATGCCCCTTGCCGCTGCCCGCTTCGAAGGTACCTACGAACTGGTCCTGGAAACCCCCGTGAAGGAGGTGGTCTGGGTTTCGGTGTTCCCCCGTGAGAATGGGCTGTGGCTGCAACTCCAGGGCAAGACCGCGCAGCGTCTGGAACCCGAGTCGAAACCGGGATCGTTCAGGACGGCGGATCCCGGGGGATTCACCGAGGCAGCGGGGACGCCCGTGGCGCTCAGCTTCAAGAACGATCCCAGCGGCCCACCTCGCCTGGAAGTCTGTGCCCGTGAGATCCGGTGGGCGGGGAGTCGGGTTACCCCCGTGTTGACCGAGACCCAGGCTCCGCGCGCCGTGACGGCTGTTCTGAGCGTGGCAGAGATGCAGGAGGACTTCCGTCGACTGCGTCGGCTTCTGCTGCATGTTCATCCCGATCCGGTCGCCTTCATCCCCAGGCGGGCTCTGGAAACCTTCCTGAACGCACAGGGCCAGCGCATCAAGGCGCCCATGAGTGTCCAGGCCTTCGGGGCCATCCTCGCTCCGGCGATGGCGCGGGTCCACTGCGGCCATACGCGGCTTGCCACGCCGGCGGGCTACTGGGAGCACTTCAAGGATGGCTTCTTCCCCCTTCGCCTGCAGATCGCGGGGGATCGGGCGTGGATCGCGCAGGCTGGGTCCAAGACCTTCCCGGCCGGATCAGAACTGCTCGCTTTGGATGGGGCTTCGCTCAAGGACGTGATCGCCGACCTGCGGGGTGGCTTGTCCACGGACGGCGAGAACATCTCGGCCCAGGACAGTCAACTGAACACGCGGTTCCCCAGTCTGTATGCCCTCCGCTACGGGACCCGTCCCATGTTCCAGGTCACCTTCCGTCGGCCGGGTGCGAAGGAGGACGAAACCACGACCGTGGCCGGCGTGGCGCGGACCACTGTGACGAAGGCCCAGGAGGATGTGGCCTTGCGCTATGGATCCTCGCCCGACCGTAGGCTGGGCTTCGAGGCTAGGCCCGACCTCCGTACCGGAATCCTGACCATCCGCTCATTCGGCTACTATCGCAATCCGGAAGTGTTCAAGGTCTTCGTCGACGATGCCTTCCGAAAGGTCCGGGAGGCCGGGCTCGGAAGCCTGATCCTGGACCTGCGGGATAACAGCGGTGGCGACCCCTTTTGTTCCACCCACCTGCTCTCGTATCTGGAACGCACACCGATTCCCTATTTCGCCCGGGAGTACGGTACCCGCTACGCGCCCATGGCAAAGCCCATCCCAAGGGCCAAGGATGCCTTCCAGGGCCACCTTTTCGTGCTGATGGACGGGGGATGTTTCTCTTCCACCACCCATCTCCTGGCCCTCATGAAGCACCATCGGATCGGCACCCTCGTCGGCACCGACGCGGGTGGGACGTACGTCTGCAACGATGGCAGCCAAACCTATACCCTGCCAGCCAGTGGGTACCGCCTTTCCGTGCCCCGCCGTTCCTTTGCCGTGGCCGTGGAGCGTTTGCCCAAGGGACAAGGGATCCAGCCCGACGCAATCGTTAATCAGCGCCCGGAGGATCTCGCCGCAGGCATCGACACTCAGCGTGAATACGCCCTGCGTCTGGCGGCTAAAGGAAGGCCAACGATGCCTTGAGTCCCGATGAGCGACTCGCCGTATCGCACCAGCCTGGAGACATGGGAATGGCCGCAGAGTCTCAAGGGTGCCGTGGTGCCTCGAAGGCGGTGGGCGAGTTCTCCGGACGGGCCAGTCGGATTCGCCCCTCCGTGCCTGTCTCCAACAAGTAGGTGTTGTTCTCATGCGGCCTAGCGTGGAAGAGCATCCTGCATTCTCGACGTCCCGTACACTGCCTATAACCCCAGATCCTCGTTGATGAAGAGCAGGTTGATTCGCCCCTGCGGGTTACTGCGCTCGATGATCGAGAGGTTGCTGCAGATCCGCTCGGGCGAATCGCAGTCCTGACATTTGCCGGTCTTGACGCAGGGTGTGTTCTTCCCCAGTTGAGTCGCGAGGGCCACCGAGGCGACGTTCCTGGCTCTGTGGATGGCGCCCTCCAGATCCTCGGCGAGCTTGTTTCTACCGATGAACAGGAAGACACGTCGAGGGCCGAAGCCGAGGGCTGAAACGCGGTTCCCATCGCCGTCGATATTGACGAGGGCGCCGCCCATGGAGACCGCGTTGGAGGAACTTGCTGGGTGCGAGCGAGTCCACGTAGATCTTCCTGCATTCGATGATCAGTTCCGCCTCGTCGAAGCCAGGTGCGCTGACGCCTGTAGACGCGATGGGGGTCAAACCGGCTAGCTGGATCTTGTCCGTATCGCGGCCCGAGATCGTTCCACAGATCTGCAGGGCGTCGCGCTGCGCTTCGGGAAGGAAGGAAAGGGTGAACGAATCGTGCCGCTCCAGGAATTCGTAGGTGTACCGGCTGGGGCGTGCCAGAACCATGGCGATGGGCTTGTTCCACATCACGCCGAGGCTGCCCCACCCGACCGTCATGGTGTTGAAATCCTCGGCCCCATAGTCGCCGGCAGTAAGCAGGAACCGGTCACTGGCCCATTGGAGAATGGCCGGCAGGATCAGCTCTGTTGGGGTGATGGGAATTCGGTTCATGGGCTACCCAATTTGAAGAGGTCTCTTACGATTGTTCGGATTCCAACTTTGCCTCGGAAGGCTTCGCGGAACAGTCACCGGAGATCTACTTGGCGACGGGGGACGCCTTCTCCATCTCCAACACGTGGCCGTTCCCCTTGGTCGGGACATAGCGTTGGAGGAGCTTGCCTTCGGGCGTCAACTCCCACGTATCGACATAGTCCACCGCCTCATTCGCGAAGCTTAGGGTTCCGGTTCGCGTCCAGTTCCTGGGCCATCAACGAGGGGATGGCGGGACCCAGCAGAGTGATGAAGGTGGCGAGCGAAGCGGCACGGCGCATTGGGGCTCCTTTTGATGTGGATTGAGATGAACGGGAATCCGTCTTCACGGTTCCTTCAGGGACCTGCCTTTCGGAACTTAGTGGGAGGGTTGCGGGGCACTGCGCGGAAAACTCACGGAGGTTCCGTCCGCACGTTCAAGGAGGAGCGTAGCTTTGCCTTCCCGTTCCTCGAAACGAAGCAGGGTGGATCCCAGCGCGAATTGGCCCGAGCCTAGATGGATCAACTCCTCCGGCATGGCTCCCGCGATGCGGGCATAGGTCACATGGCCCTCGCTGACCGTCACCACGCGTCCCTCGTAGGTTCCCGCGCACCGGGCCGTTTTCCCTTCATCGATGGGCTGGGGTTGGCGGCGCGCTTCGGCCATCGCCAGCACGCGTTTCAGGGTCCGGTTCCTGTTGGGATCCGGTGTGGTGTCGAGGAGGCGCCGGAGGGCGGTGACATGGGCCTCCTTCAGGGCCCGTTCCGCTGGGACGGTGATATCGGGCTGCACGCCGACCTGCTCCCATTGCAGCCCGGTTCTGGGATCTGAAACATTCGTGATAGAGAAACCAAGGGTGAAGCCATGTCCCGCTGGGAGGAAGCCGACCATGTGGCCCGCGCCCGCGGTCCTCGTGCCCACCACAGTAGCCCGGCGCAGATTCTTCAGGACGAAGGCGAAAGCCTCGGCCGCGGAGCCCGTGCCCTGGCTGGCCAGGATGTAGAGCGGCACCTCAGGACGTCGCGGACCCGGCACTTCGGCCATGCTCTGCACGACGAAGGGCTCGGGCGATTGTCGGGACTTGATCTTGACGGTGGGTACCGGCTTGGCTCCCAGGAAGTGGCTCAACAGGAAATCCCCCATATGGCCGCTGCCGCCCCCGTTCCTGCGCAGGTCGATGATCACGGCATCCGTGCGGCCGAGGAAGCGGAGGGCGTCCACCAGAGCCTCTTCCCAGCCGCTGGCCTGCAGGAAGCCGGTGAACTCCAGGTAGCCGATGTTGCCCTCCAGGATCTCCGCACGGGTGATGCCGAAATTCTGTTGCCGGGCCCCGGCGAAGGGATCGAAGCCAGCCTGACCCCCTGGGGCCGCCGGAGCGGGGGAGTAGCGCAGTGTCAGATGCAGGTCCCCGTTGGTCTTCTGCAGGTCCCTTGTGACGGCTTCGGCGAACTGGGCGGGATTGTCCAGGCGATCGTAGGCACCCGCCTGGAGCTGCTGCTTCAGCAGCTCCCCTATGTCCCGCCCCACCTTCTCATCCACATAACTCTGAGCCAACTGGGTGGTGGCCGTCTGGATGAGCTCGGTGCGGATGGCGGCAGTCAGGGTCGTCACCAGCGCCGGGAGGGCGGCGGAGGAGGGTGCAGCGGCCACGAGGGGAGGGGCGGCCTGGGGATGGAGTGCCGGGGCGCAAAGCATCGCGGCCACCAGGGTCAAGCAGGTAGATCGGGACATGTATTCTCCTTCCAAGGCCTGGGAATTGGCCGATTAAGTTGCAGTCATTTCCTGCTTCTTGGGCTTGGCAGGTGGCAAGGCAAAGAGACGGGAAATGTTCGGGGAGGAATGCCAAATCGATGTGAAGGTAGGGCGGGGATCGTAAGGCATGGAAACTGAGACTTGATAAGACTTCGCGGTATTGGATACATACCGGACTCCGTGGATTGGATGGCCTATATGCACTCGCCTAATGGAAATGCAGTTCCAGCCATCCATCTTTCGGATGGTCAATCCATCCGGGCTTGTCGCCGGTAAGGACAGAGGCTCCGATGCGCATCAACCAACGCTGGCCCGGGAACTTCGATCGACGGATGGCGAACTCTATGCCTTCCGATGGATACGACGTGGCACGAATGATGGAGAGAGGATCCTTGCCCTCCTTTTCGAGACGTCCGGCTTCCTTCATATCCCTGCGCTGTTCGTTCGCGTACCAGTCGGTCGTGAGGCCAAACCGGTATGGAGGCTCTGCACCGCTTGGAGGGACGACGATCTCGCCCAGCTGCGCCGACACGTGAAGCTTATGGACCGGGCCACCTGGAACGGCCAGGAACAATTCGGACGGGCCGATGGTTGTGTTGCCAAGACCGCGAATACCGATAAAGACCACGCCACGAAAATGTTTGAGGCGAAGCTCGACGGTCTCGCTCAGGGAGACCCGGAGGGCGTCATCCCACTCTCCAGGAGTGAACAGGCCGTCGGTAATAACCGGGACACCGCTGCCATCTGGAACTGAGACTGGGCCACCCGCGGCCAATCTGGAGGTGGGAATCAGTGTCGATTGGGCATGTCCAGTCGGCGGCGGGGGAGGCGGCGGCTGACCATTCCCTTCGCGCGATGAGATCACGGACATCATCATGATGAGGATTGACGTAAACCTTTTGCGCATTCTCTTCTCCTTAGTCTCGACGGTCTCGAATGACCCTGACCCGCATGTGCTTATCCTTGCTGATGCCTTGCAACTCTTCCGTCAGGGCCGTGGCAAAGGCGGTCGAATCCGTAATCCCGTCAAATGCTCCAGCGCCGAGCTTGGAGCGGATCCGCGCGGCGCACTTCTGCGCCACGTCAAGGAAGACGTATTGATCGATGAGCGCCTTGGAAATTTCTTCCACGACCTTCGTTTTGGAATCCTTGTCCAAAGCCCGGGCTTCCACCTTGGGCGCCCCTTGCCCGACCAGGGTCAGAGAAAAGGCAAGAACCAGCAGGGTCAGCAGAGATTTTGGTCTGATCATCGAGGGCTCCGTTGGATTGCGCGGTTGGGAAGGATCCGGGAGGGGATTGAGCTGTCAGTGGCTGGCTTTGTAAGGAGTCGTAGTGCGACGAGGATAGAAACTCGCTCTTGGAATCCGGTATTTCAGCCGCACTCCCGGAAGTCGTTGGGTTTGGCGATCATGCGGGTCAAGGAAAGGGCCACACGGCGCAGAAGGGATTCAATGACATGGAAGCTCCTTGGGTTCCAAGGCTACGTTGGGCGCGTCAGGAACCGAGGTGCCTTCCATGAACTGAATGTGTGCATCCACGAATGGAATATTTGGATCCACGGATGGCGCTTCCGCGCCCGGGCTTGGGCCTTTGCTAGGGTCTGGGGATGTGGTGGCCGCTAAGCTCAGCCAAATATACGCCTCAGCGTAGTCCTGGTCCCCCGTTCCTGTGCTGGAAAGGCTGCAACCCTACTTGGGTGGTGGGGCCTTAAAACATTGCCTCCCTACCAGGAAGCTGTCCAGCCGAGTCCATGACTGTCCATGGATTTCCATGGATGCCTTTTACCACCCTGTTACCACAGAGGGACAATTTTGACTCCATGAAAACTCAGGACCAAGGCGGTAAAGCCTTGGTCCTGCTTATTCTGCCTTGGTGGAGCTGATCAGGATCGAACTGACGACCTCTGCAGTGCGATTGCAGCGCTCTCCCAACTGAGCTACAGCCCCAATGGGAACTTTCAGTCTAGCGGGGCGTGGTGTGGCGTCAACGGTGCATCCTCGAGGCCCAGCAACCCTCTTGTTTTCCCGGGAGCAGGAACCGATCTTTATGTCATGAGCAAGATGCGTTCCGTGGCAGTGGTTCTTTGTTTCCTGTCTGGTGGAGTAATGAGAGCTGCCGAACCCCTGGTTGCTTCGGTCCAGCCGCAGGGATTCGCCTGGGAGTGGTCCATCGTGCTTCCGATGCGCGAGTGGGGTGGTGGCGACTGGCGGGCCTGGGTTGCCTCGGAGCAGGCGCCACGCAGGGCGGGTCGGGTTCGGGGGGTTCCGGGAGCCACGGTGGAGGTGGTCGATCGTTTCCTCGATGAGCGGCGGGAACGGATCCTCGAACTCAACACCACCTGGGCGCCGGCGCTCGCTCGTTCCTTCCAGCTTGGCTGGCGGAGTTCCTACACCGCCCAGATCCTCTCAGAATTCATGGGCATGACAGCGGCGAACCTGCGTCCTCCTTCGGTCCCGTCCGTCTTCTACAACGGCCTCATCCCCTACTGGGTGCTGCAGGGGTGGGAATCCCCGGCAGGAGCTACGGCAGGATCCTCACCGGGCTTCTGGGCCGGATCCTCGACAGGCAGGGTGGTCATTTCCAACACGCCCTCCGATCGACCGATGATCCTTTACCCGGGCAAGCGCTGAGGCCCCCCAGCGACGGCTTCTACCGGAGCTCTTCCATGCAGGCCTGAAGCACCTCAGGGCCCGGTTTGACGACATCCTGGGCCAGGTGCGCTAGGGGCTCATCCACCACGTGGAGGTAGTCGTGCAGGGTGGGACGATCGGGCTGCAGGTAGAGGATGCCGGTAAGGAATTCGTCAGCCTGGCGGGCTTCGTGGATGGCCCGCATGGCACCGAAGCGGTCCATGGGGTCGTAGTCCGCGCGCAGCGTGCGCAATGTCAGGCGGCTGCCATCGGGGAAGGCCACCTCGCGGGATTCCCCAGCGGGGATGTCCACCTGATCGAGTTCGTAGTAGGGCACGAAGCCCAACTCCTGGAGAGGAATTTCCTTGTCCTTGGCCACCTTGTAGGACCGCGTGCTGCCCTCGTGATTGTTGAAGGTGACACAGGGGCTGATCACATCGATGAGGGCGGTGCCGCGATGCGCGAAGGCGGCCTTGAGGATGGTGTTCAGCTGCTTAGGATTGCCGCTGAAACTGCGAGCCACGAAGCCGCAGCCGACTTCCATGGCGAGGGTGCAGGGATCGATGGGAGGGAGTTCATTCACATCCCCCTTCTTGAGTACGGAACCGATGTCGGCCGTGGCGGAGAACTGCCCCTTAGTCAGGCCGTAGACGCCGTTGTCCTCCAGGATGTAGACGACGGGCACGTTCCGACGGATCATATGCACGAACTGGCCCATGCCGATGGACATCGAATCCCCATCGCCGCTGGCGATGATATTGATGAGCTGCCGGTTCGCCAGCGTGACGCCCGTGCAGACCGCGGCCGCGCGCCCATGCACCGAGTTGAAGCCCCAGGCCTGGTTCATGAAATAGGTGGGGGTCTTGCTGGAACAGCCGATTCCCGAGAGCTTGGCCACCCGGTGCGGCTCGATATTCATTTCGAAGGCCGACTGGATGATCTGGGCGGTGATGGCATCGTGGCCGCAGCCTGGACAGAGAGTGGACTTGGCGCCCACATAGTCTTGCTTGGTGAGGCCGAGTTGGTTGGTGGGGACGGTCGGTGTCGGGGACATGGTCGGACTCACTTCTCGAAAGCGTTGATCTGGTCGACGAGGGTCTGGGCGTTGATGGCCGTGCTGTCGTAGTGCCGGATCTTCTGGATCTTCTGTGAGAACCCAGGGAAAAATTCACGAAGGAGATTGGCCATCTGGCCGTCGCGATTCTGGTCCACCACATAAACGACTTCCATCCGTTCCAGGAACGCTTCGACTTCCAGGGTGAAGGGAAGGGCGCGAACCCGCAGATAGTCCACCCGCTTGCCGTGGACTTCCTCGAGAATATCCAGGGCTTCTACAACCGCGGAATCGCTTGAGCCATACGCCAGGACGCCGCAGGTGGACTGGGTGCTGCGAAGGACGGGCGCCGGTACGAAAACGCGAGCGGTATCGAATTTTCGGCGAAGACGATCGAGGTTGGACTGCCAATCCACGGGCTTTTCGGAGTAGAGCGCGTGGATGCTATGGCCCGTGCCACGGGTGAAGTAGGCGCCCTTGCCACCGGGCGTTCCTGGAAGGGTGCGCCAACAGATGCCATCTCCGTCGACATCCTTGTAGCGGCCCCAGTCCTGGACCTCCTTGAGCTGAGCTTCGCCCAGCACCTTCCCGCGATCAAATTTTCCGTCGGGGTAGGTGAAGGGTTTCGTCACCCAGTTCTGCATCCCCAAGTCGAGATCCGTGACCACGAAGACGGGCGTCTGGAAACGCTCGGCAAGGTCGAAGGCTTCGTAGGTAAAACGGAAGCACTCTTCCATGTTTCCCGGGTAGAGACAGATGTGGTAGGTATCGCCGTGACTGCACTTGGCGCACATTTCGATATCACCCTGACTGGTGCGGGTGGGCAGACCTGTGGAGGGGCCCATGCGGGTCACATCGATGAACACGCTGGGGCATTCGGCAAAGTAGCCCAGGCCGATGAATTCGGACATCAGCGAGATTCCGGGCCCGGACGTGGCGGTCATGGAACGGGCGCCTGCCCAACCCGCGCCGATGACCACCCCGGCACTGGCGAGTTCATCCTCCATCTGCACGATCGCGACATTCGTCTTGCCGGTGCCGGGATCGACGCGGTGTTCCTTCGCGTAAGCTGCGAGCGTCTCTACCACGCTGGAACTGGGGGTGATGGGATACCAGGCCACCACGGTGACACCCGCCAACATGGCACCCAAGGCACAGGCGGAATTGCCATCGATGATGAGTTGGCCTTCCGTTTTGTTGTCGCGGACGATCTTCAATCGGTCCTGTTCCATGAGGCTCTGGGCGGCCCAGTCGTAGCCGACCTGGGCGGCGCCACTGTTGAGTTCGACGGCCTTCTGCTTGCCCTTGAGCTGCCGGGCAATGGCCTTGCGGACCTCCTCCATATCGAGGCCGAGCATGCGTGCCGTCACGCCCACATAGATCATGTTCTTCACGAGCTTGTGGAGCTTGGGCTCCGGGCAGGAGGCGGCGACGAGCTGTTGGAAGGGCACGGGGAAGAAGGCCAGATCCGTGCGGAGCGTGTCCAGCTTCAAGGGTTCGTCGTAGAGACACAGCGCCTGGGGTTCCAACTTGGTCACATCCTCGCGAGCAGTCTCCGCGTTCATGCAGATCATCAGGTCCACGCTCTGCTTGCGGGCCGCGTAGCCCCTGGGGTTGGCGCGGATCTGAAACCAGGTGGGCAAGCCCGCGATATTCGAGGGGAAGAGGTTCTTGCCGCTCACGGGCACACCCATCTGAAAGATGGAGCGCATCAGCACATTGTTGGCTGTCTGGCTGCCCGAGCCGTTGACCGTGGCGATCTCGATGGAAAAATCATTGATCAGGGATTTCGCGTTTTGGGCCACGACTGGAACCTCTTGGGTGGAAGGCATGATTCTCCTCTCGAAGCGTGCATCTGTGGGTTGGGATCGACAAGGGCACGCGGTCAGCGTCAGGGAATTAAACTATACCAATTTGGTCAAGTTTTTGATCGTGGCAACAGGTTGATGATTGTTGGCAAAAAAAAGCGAAAAAAAAGGATTGACCGGACCCCCTTCGCTGTCTAACTTTGGATGCATGAAGCCCTCGAATCTTACCAAACGCCAATTGGCTGTCCTGCAGTTCATCCGCGCCTTTCTTCAGGACGAGGGGCGCAGTCCTACCCTGAAAGAAATCGCCGAAGGTGTGGGTTCCAGCGCCGTGAGCACCATCCACAAGCATGTTCAGCACCTGATGGGGAAAGGCTTTCTGGATCGGAGCCACGGAGCCGGCAACAACATCGTGGTGACCGAGGAGGACGGAGTTCCGCTTCCCCCTGCCCGGTCCCAGGGCCTGGGGCGCATGCTCCCCTTCTGTGGCGATGTGGCGGCCGGGGCGCCTCTCATCCCCGAGACCCGCGCCATTCCCATCGAAGTGCCTGATGCCATCCACCGGAATCGGGATGAACTCTTCGTGCTCAGGGTTCGGGGCGATTCGATGATGGAGGATTCCATCCTGGATGGCGACCTGGTCGTGCTCCAACGGCGAGGTGACTACCGCAACGGGGACCGGGTCGTGGTGCTCATTGATGGTGAGGATGTCACGCTGAAGGAATTCCGCCGAGATCCCGAAGGCGTCTGGCTGATTCCCCATAATCCCAATTTCGGCCCGAAGTGCTATGCCCCTGACCGGGTACAGGTGCAGGGCCTTCTCGTGGGCGTGATGCGAAGCTGCTAGATGCCTGCAATGTAGCGGGGCAGGTGGTTCAGAATGGCCTGGCCCATCTGTCCGCAAGCAAGGGTGCCCCCCAGGTCGCGCGTGCCAAGACCGCTTTCAAGGACCGCCAGGACAGCTGATTCGATAGCCTTGGCCTCATCTTCCCAGCCCGCTCGGCGGAACAGCAAGGCGGCGCTGAGGATCATTCCGGAGGGATTGGCAAGATCCAGCCCCACGAGGTCGGGGGCGGAGCCGTGGACGGGCTCGAAGAGGGCCGCACATCGGTGATTGGCTTGTGGGCTGAAGGAGACCGAGGCCGCGAGCCCCAGCCCACCCTGGAAGGCCGCCAGGAGGTCGCTGACGAGATCACCGATGAAATTATCAGCGGCAATCACACCGAAGGGTCGTGGATCCTGGACCAGGGCACAGAGCAGGGCATCGGCATGAATAGGCAGGGCCTCCACGCTGGGAAACTGAAGTTTCAACCCCGCGAAGATTCGCATCCAGAGACCATGTCCATGCTTGAGTACATTCGCCTTGTGGGCCAGATGCAGGCGACAGCCCCGGGATGCGGCCAGCCGGAAGGCCTCACGCAGGAGGATCTCCACGGCTGCTTCGGTGTGAATGGAAAAGTCCATGGCCTGTCCGGGCTGGGTCTCACCCTGTAGGCAATAGGGACCCTCGGTGTTCTCGCGCAGCACATCGATTCGGATCTCATTGGCTGCGACTCCCTTTAGCGGTACCAGTCGATCCAGCAGGGGGAAGCAGGGACGGTGGTTCACATGCAGGCGAAGGTCGCGCCTCAAGCGGAGGAGAATCTCCTCGGCATGCCTCCCGTCGGGGATTCTTGGATCCCCGACGGCCCCAAAGAGAAGGGCGTCATGGTCATCCCGGAGGCGGACGAACTCTTCCTCCGAGAGCGCGCAACCGGTGGCCAGGAAGCGCTCAGCGCCACAGGGAAAGACCGTCCAGGCCAGGCTTCGACCCCGGGCCTGGGCCCATTCGAGGAACGGGATGGCCTGAGCCATCACTTCGGGCCCAATACCATCGCCTGGAATCACTGCGATCTGTAACATGTTCCGCTCCGCGTCATCCCAATGACACGCCCCGGATGGGGCCGCGTCCTCGTCATTTCAGCAGACTTTGGAGAAAACCATGTCCATCCGACGAAGCTTCTTCGCAGCGCTCCTCTCCGTGGCGGGTCTGGCCCATGCCACGGATCTCTCGGAGGGCACCAAGGCCCCCTATTTTGAAGCCCAAGACCAGCATGGGAAGACGGTGCGCCTTTCGGATTTCAACGGCAAGGCGAACATCGTGCTCTACTTCTACCCCAAGGACGACACGCCGGGTTGCACGGCCCAGGCCTGTTCCCTGCGGGATGGCCTTGGCGCCATCCAGGCCGCAGGCGCCATCGTGCTGGGTGTCAGCGCCGATGACGCGAGCAGCCATCAGGCCTTTTCCATGAAGTACTCGCTGCCCTTCTCTCTCCTCGCGGACCCCAAGCGAGCCATCATCGAGGCCTACGGCGTCAAAATGCCGGTCCTTGGGATCGCCAAGCGGGTCACCTTTATCATTGACAAGCAGGGTCTGGTCCGACGCATCCTCCGAGATGTGGATACGAAACATCACGATCAGCAGGTGCTGGAGATCCTCAAGACCCTGGCCTGAATTATGGACAGCCCCTAAGATCCTCATTGGAGCCTCGAGGCGCTTCAAGATAGACTCCAGAGACAACAGGGGAACGCAAGGATGGTCTTTTTCAACCATGCCACACGGCAGATGACGGCGAAGATCGTCTACTATGGCCCCGGACTCTGCGGGAAGACCACCAATCTGAACACGATCTATGGCAGTACCTCCCAGAAGGCCCGAGGTGAGATGGTCTCCCTGAATACCGAGACGGACCGCACCCTCTTCTTCGATTTGCTTCCCATGGAGGTCGGCGTGGTGGGGGGGTTCAAGGCCAAGCTTCAGCTCTACACGGTTCCCGGCCAGGTCTTCTACAATTCCACCCGGAAACTCGTACTCAAGGGTGTGGATGGGATCGTCTTCGTGGCCGATAGCCAGATACCCATGCTGGATGCGAACAGGGAGAGCCTGCAGAACCTCGATCACAATCTGCGCGAGCTGGGGTTGGACATCCGGCAGATTCCGATGGTCTTTCAGTGGAACAAACGGGATCTGAAAAATGTCGTTCCCATTGATCAGATGGAAGCCGAGCTGAACCTCCGCAGGCAACTGGCCTTCCAGAGCGTCGCGTCTGATGGGACCGGTGTCTTCGAAACGCTGAGGGGAATCACCAAGCTTGCGCTGGGGCACATCAAGGCTCACCACTTCGCCGACGCGGGTACGGAGGCAGGCATGCCCGTCCCCACTGCTGTCCGTCCCCTGCCGCCTCCGGCGGCCAATCGGCCAGAAGCCCTCACCCTTTCGGATCTCCCCTCGGTGGGTGAGTTGCTCGATGATGAGCCCTCTGCGTCTCCGGCCATGCCTGCCCCGCCCCACCCGGCGCAGCCTTCCGCCGTGCCGCCTCCCGCAGCGTCGGTGTCGTCTCTCCGGCGGGTTCCGACCGCCCTCAAGCCAATGCTGCCTTCTGCTGCACCGGCCAGGGGCCTCGCCCTTCCGAGGCCCGTCACACCCATGATGGTGGTCATGGCGCCCCCGGCTCTGCCGAAACCCAAACCCTTGCCATTCGCTGGCTCCAGGCCCCCCCTGTCGGCCGTGCTCGGCGAACTGCCCCATGCCAGCGGGTTGGGCCTCTCGTCCTCAGTGTTGAAGCTTGACCTGCCCGCCAATCTGGATGCCCACGACCTGGAGATCATCATCCAGGTGCGGCAGAGTGGTCACGCGGTGGTCGAAGGCATGCTCAAGAAATCGGCACCGGGTCCTGGCGTTGTTGCCAAATTCAGTGTCGAACTCAAGCGGAGTTGATCGCGTGCGGTGGTCTATCATCCTGGCCCTTGGTGTCCCTGCTCTCGCGGCCCAGGAGTTGCCCGCCTGGTGGAAGATGCTGCCTAGCCATCCGCACCTGGAGTGTGCATTCATCCAGGAATCCGAGAGTGCCGTCTTCGGAAAGCTGCGCAAGGAAGGGCGTCTGCAGCTCACGAAGGGCGGTCGGATCCGGGTGGCGTACACAGGGGGACTGCTGATCGTCTCCGACGGGAAGACCCTCTTCCAGTACGACCCGGGAGCCCGGACCGCCCAGAAGCTGGATTTGCGCGCGGCGGCGCTGGAGATGCCGCTGCTGAATGTGCTCCTCGATCCCCGCGCACTCGATGCGGTCTATCGGGCCGAGGTGCAGCCCTCCGGCAGCGTGCGCCTGGAACCCAGGAAGCCGGGGCTGCCCAAGATCGAGCTGGAAGGGCAGGGCGGTCTGCTGAAGAAGCTTGCCTGGGTGGATGCCACCGGGGCCCGGCAGGTGCTGGAACTGGTAGATCCATGGGTTCCGGTCTCCATTCCCGACTCGGCCTACAAGCTGCGGGTCCCCGCGGGAACCCGGTGGCTCGAACTCCGCTGAAGCGGAGTATCAGGCGTTGACGGCGACTTCCCGGCGAATCATGGCCACCACATCTTCCGTGCGGGCCCCGGGCTGAAAGACCTCCCTGATGCCGATGGCCTTGAGCCCCGGCAGATCCTCGTCGGGAATGATGCCCCCCGCGAAGACCAGCACATCGTCCACGCCCTGTTCCTTCATCAGCCGCAGGATCTCGGGAAAGAGCTGGTTGTGGGCGCCGCTGAGGATGGAAAGGCCCAGCACCCGCACATCTTCCTGGACGACGGCGGCGACGATCTGGGAGGGCGTCTGGCGCAGGCCGGTGTAGATGACCTCCATGCCCGCGTCCCGCAGTGCGCGAGCCACCACCTTGGCCCCGCGGTCGTGGCCGTCCAGGCCGGGCTTGGCGATCAGCACACGGATGGGAGGTGTGGACATCGTCGCTCCAGAAAGTTGCACCAGGGACAGTCTAGCTCGCGCACCCTGTGCCTTACTGCACTTCCTTGGCTTCCTTGATGAGGACCGGCGTGACCGGCACATCCTTCATGTCCTTCACGGTCCTGGTCTTCACGGCCTTGATCTTGTCGATGACCGCCATGCCCAGGACCACTTTGCCAAAGGCTGTGTAGCCGTATTCGGTCATGTTCTTCGCCTTGAAATCGAGGTTGGGATTGTCCCTCACATTCACGAAGAACTGGGCCGTGGCGCCGAAAGGGTTGCCCACCGGCAGGGCCATGGCCACGGTGCCACGCTTGTTGGTCATGCCCTTCGCCTTGGCCAGATCGCTTTCAGGTGGAACGGGCGCTTCGGTGGGCTTCTTGGTGAGGTCGGGCAGGTGACCTCCGCCCTGCACCATGAAGGAGGGCATGACGCGGTGGAAGACGGTGCCGTTGTAGAAGCCCTTGCGGACATATTTCAGAAAGTTCTCGACGGTTTTCGGTGCGGCCTCGGGCTCCAACTGGACCGTGAAGGCGCCCATCGAGGTGACGAATTGGACCTTGGGCTTGGGGCCGGCCGCCAGGAGGGGCAGCGCGAGAAACAGGGCAGCAAAGGTTGGGCGCACAGGAAACTCCGGGAAGGGAACCCCGATTATCCCCGAGAACAGAGCCATCTCGCCAGCCCAAGCAAAACCCCTGCGGCCTGTGGCTAGAATGGAAACGGCCCTATAGCTCAGCGGTCAGAGCTGGCGGCTCATAACCGCTTGGTCCAGGGTTCGAATCCCTGTGGGGCCACCAAAGAAGAAGCTTTCGGCGCCGGGATTCGGACCCTGGATCGCGGGGGCGCGCCGCAAGGATCAGCGCGGGACGCATGCGTTCCGCGCGGTGCGGCGAAGCCACAGATCCGGGCGCAGCCATCCGCGCGGCGGGACGGAGGGTTCGAATCCCTGTGGGGCCACCAAGTTTCATGTTGTGATGCGCCGGATTCGGACCGAGTCGCTCTTGCGGAATCCGTTGCTCATGCTAAGTTGTGGGCCTATGCTGCCATCTCCCCTCCACCTCGTGATCGTCCCGAGTTCTTTGGATGAGGGGCTGGGTGCCGCAATGATCCGGACCACTTGGACCACCACTTGCACCCGCGTCTGCGGGGCGGGGCCGTCCTAGACGAACGCCAACCATCTCATCTACGGCCCCGCTCTTCCGCGGGGCCTTTTCTTGTCAAGGATCCTCCATGCAGGAAAGAAATGGAAACTGCCCACTCCCGCCCTTCTTTCCGGGGTTTGCGGGCACTTGCCTCAGGTTCTTCAGGGGGAATGCAGCAGCCTTCTCTGGATCTTTTGGCGCAGGCGTGCCCGAGAATGGGCTCCGGGCACCTCGGTGGTGAGGCCTTGAGGCGCGTGCGGGCCTTCGGTCCCGCCAGCATCGGCAATGTGGCCGCGGGCTTCGATGTCCTGGGAGCCGCTATCCGTCCCTTGACGGGAGCCCCGTGGGGGGACTGGGTCGAGGTGGGTGGAGCCGAGGTATCCTCCTTCGTCTGCGAGGGCCCCTTCGCCCATCGCCTGCCCCTCGCCCCCGAGGACAACTTGGCCCTCAAGGCTTGCGGGGCCTTTCAGCGAATTCTGGGAAGCTCCCTGCCGCCTCTGGCCCTCCGCCTTCACAAGGGCCTACCGGTGGGGAGTGGTCTCGGGTCCAGCAGCGCCACAGTGGTGGCCGCCCTGAAGGCCCTGAACGCCTTCCTTGACAACCCCTTCCGTGAAGACCAGCTCCTGGAAGCCGCAGGAGAGGCAGAAGGCCACGGCTGCGGGGCCGCGCACCTGGATAATGTGGCCCCGGCCCTGTTGGGGGGGTTGCGTCTGGTGGACGCAACGGGTCGTGCTCATGCCTTACCCTTCCCGGAAGCGCTCCGATTCGTGGTGGTCAGTCCGCGCCTGGAACTCACCACCCGCGAGGCCCGCAGAGCCATGCCGCCTGAAGTTTCCATGGGATTGGCTGTGGCCCACGCACAAAATTTAGCCGGGCTCGTGCATGCCCTCCACGCCGGGGATGGAGAATTGCGGCGCGCCTGCCTCCGGGATCTGCTGGCGGAGCCCCATCGGGCTCCTCTGGTGGCGGGCTTCCGGGAGGTACAGGCGGCCGCCATCGAGGCCGGGGCCGAGGGCTGCACTTTCTCCGGCGCCGGGCCAGCCATGTTCGCCGTGGCGACCGCGGACGCCGCTCAGGCCGTGGGTGCTTCGATGGTGAGTGCCTGGGCCAACGCGGGGGTGGGAGCGGCATTCAGATGCTGCGAACTGGATCACCAGGGCGCCCGGATCGAGGAGAACGCATGAGGTTGCTCAGCACCCGAACCTCTGGAATCTCGATTTCTTTTTCCGAAGCTGTGCTCCACAACACCCCCGGAGATGGGGGACTCTTCATGCCAGAGGTCTGGGATCCCCTGCCGGATATGGAGGAGTTGCTTGCGCTTCCGTGGCAGGCACGCAACGCCGTACTGCTCGAACGGATGCTGGGGGACGAATTCTCCAGGCCCGATCTGGAGGCCATGGCACAGGAGGTCTTCGACTTTCCGGTCCCCCTGGTGTGTGTAGGGGAAAGTGTCTTCGCGTTGGAACTCTTCCACGGCCCCACCCTGGCCTTCAAGGATTTCGGGGCCCGCTTCCTGGCCGCCGTGCTGGCTCGGATCGGCGGTGGCCCCCGCACCGTGCTCACCGCCACCAGTGGCGACACGGGCGCGGCAGTGGCCTCCGCCTTCTGGCAGCGACCGGGTTTCCGCGTCGTGATTCTCTACCCCGAGGGGCGCGTCTCGCCTCTCCAGGAGCGCCAGATCGCTTGCATGGGGGATAACGTGGAGGCTCTGGCCGTCCAGGGCAGCTTCGACGATTGTCAGCGCCTAGCCAAGAGCTGTTTCCAGGATGCCGCCCTGGCTTCCAGGCTGGGCCTCACCTCCGCGAATTCGATCAACATCGCCCGCTTGGTGGCCCAAGTGCTGTACTACTTCGAGGCTATCGCCCAGCTTCGGGCCTTTGGCGAGAACGCAATGCCCCTGTTCGCGGTCCCCAGTGGCAACTTCGGCAACCTCTGTGCAGGGCTTCTGGCGAAACGACTGGGCATGAGGGCTGATTTCCTCGCCGCCACGAACGACAACCGCACGGTCCCCGACCATCTCGATACCGGGAAATACCTTCCCCGCCCCAGCGTGGCGACCCTGAGCAACGCCATGGATGTGGGGGATCCCAGCAACTGGGAGCGCATCCTGCACTTTTTCAGTCACGACCTGGAGGCCTTGCGCAGCGCCTTGCAGTGGGGTTGCCTGGACGATCAGGCCACCCTCGCAGCCCTGCGCGAGCTGCACCAGCTAGGCTACACTGCGGACCCCCATGGCGGGGTGGCCTACGGTCGGCTCCGGCGGCACCGGCAAGCGGACCAGCCGGGGGTCTTCCTGGCTACGGCCCATCCCGCCAAGTTCCGAGAGGTACTCGAAGCCCGGCTTTCCTGGACCGTGGAGCTGCCACCGGCCCTGGCGGATCTCCTGAGGAAACCTCTCCATTCCAGGCGCCTTCCCGCCGACCTCGACGCCCTCAAGGCCGTTCTGGAAGGGCCGGGATGAAGGGGCGGCCTGACGAGAAAACGAAACGGGTGATTGTCTCCGGCCACTCTTGGGACCTGACCCACGGACCTTCTCCGATGAAATAATTTCATGCGCTTGCGATCCGGGTTTCCAACAGGGCGCTTTTGTTTCCTGAAGTTCGAGGAAGGTCCCTACTTGGGACGCTGCGGAGGGTAAGGCTCCTGCTTGCATGCCTCCTGCCACTTTCCTGTAAGCCGCGCTGGAATACGTCGACAACGATCGCATCGGCAATCGACGGCTCGCTTTCTCCTATGCCGAGGCGCGCTTGCATTGTCTCCCAGGCCCAATTGCCCCAGGATGGATGCATCCATCCTTTGGGAGAACCACATGAATCAAGCGCAGACCGTGGACGCGAACGCGGCCCCTCTCCGGCATCCGGCCGGACTCTGGGTGCTGATCTTTACGGAAACCTGGGAGCGGTTCAGCCACTACGGCATGCGCGCCCTGCTGATCCTCTACCTCACGGCTCCGATCGCCATGGGCGGCATGGGCCTCGACAAGATGCGCGCCGGCGGTCTCCTGGGCGGCTACCTGCTCTCGATCTACCTGTTCAGCATCAACGGCGGCCAGATCGCGGATCGCTTCCTGGGGGCCAAGCGCACCATCGTGCTGGGTGGCCTCTTCATCGCCACGGGCCAGTTGCTGCTTCAGGTGAAGAGCATGAACGGTCTGGTGGCCAGCCTGGTGCTCATCGCCATCGGCACCTGCCTGCTCAAGCCCAACATCAGCGCCTCTGTGGGGCGCCTCTACAGCAAGGAAGATTCTCGGCGGGATGGTGCCTTCACCATCGAGTACATGGGCATCAACATCGGCGCCACGGTGGCCCCGCTCATTTGCGGATTCATGGCGGAGGGCGCGAGTTTTCATCGCTTCCTGAACACCCTTGGCCTCAATTCCTCCGCAGGGTGGTCCTGGGCCTTCGGGGTCTCGGGCTTTGGCATGCTGCTGGGCCTCCTGAACTTCATCCTGCGCCGGAAGCACATCAAGGATGTGAGCCAGCCCGAGGGCACGGTGGAAGCCAAGCCCGTGAGCCTGCCCTTCGTGGCCGCCCTGCTCGCCATCCTCGTGGGGCTTGCCTGGATCGTGGTTTCGGGCAAGAACTGGCCCACCCAGCTGCTCTTCGGGGCCGGGGCTGCGGCCACCCTCATGACCGTGGTGCAGATGATGGTGAACCGGGGCATGGTGAAGATTCGCGCCCAGGCCGTCACCGCATCAGGCGCTACCGAAGAACATCCCACGCTCACCAAGGAGGAGATGAATCGCCTGATGGTGGTGTTCATGATGCTGCTCTTCAGCATCTCCTTCTGGTTCGTGTTTCAGCAGGCGGGCTCGACGCTGACCCTATTTGCCAAGGAATACACCAACCGTGTGATGTTCGGCTTCGAAATCCCCGCCAGTTGGTTCCAGACCGTCAACGCCTTCCTCATCGTGGGTCTGGGACCGGTCTTCGTGTGGATCTGGACCAAGCGGGCGGGCAAGTTCCCCAGCAGCCCCGTGAAGTTCGCCCTGGGCCTGTTCTTCGCGGCCCTGGGTTTCTTCCTCCTGGTGCCCGCCGCGAAGATGGCGCGGCCCACGCCTGCGGATCCCATCGCCACGGTGAATATGAGCTGGCTCATGGGTGTCTATCTTCTACACACCATCGGCGAGCTCTGCATCAGTCCCGTAGGCCTGAGCTACGTGTCCCGGCTGGCCCCCAAGCACCTCACCAGTCAGATGATGGGTGCCTGGTTCTTCAGCCTCGGCATCGGTGCGTACCTCGCCGGGAAGGCGGCGGGTTTCATGGATTCCGTGCCCCTCTACCAGGTGTTCCTCATTGCCGCTTGCATAGCCCTGGGCATGAGCTTCCTGCTCTGGTTCGTCGTGAGCCGCATCATCAACAAATTGATGGGCGGACATAGCTGAACCGGCGCGAAGCGCTCCATTTTTTTCAGCCCGTTCGTCTTCGGACGAACGGGGCTGAAAAGAAACAGACAAGCCGGGATTGCGAAAATAATTCAGAGGCTGGCCTGGGTCTGTCCCACAAGTTTCAGGAACTTCGCGGGATCCAGGCTGGCGCCGCCTACGAGGCCACCCGCAACGAAGGGGACCTTTAGGATTCCCTCGAAATTATCGGGCGTCACGCTGCCCCCGTACTGGATGGGAACCTCGAGGCCGCGGTCACTCCAGAGGCGCCAGAGTTCGTCATGGATGAAGGCGTGGACCTCCTCGATCTGCATGGGTTCGGCCACCCGACCGGTGCCGATGGCCCAGACGGGTTCATAGGCCAGGACCAGGGGCCCGGGTCCGGTCGCATTCAGCACCTCAAGCTGCTTATGCAGCACATCCAGGGTGAAGCCCGCGTCGCGCTGGGTCAGGGTTTCGCCGATGCAGAGCACCGGCAGGAGTTCGTATTCCCAGGCGGCCTTCAGTTTCTTGACCAGGTTCTCGTCGCTCTCGCCGAAGACATGGCGCCGCTCGCTATGGCCCAACAGCACGCCATGACAGCCTGCATCCTTCAATTGGCCCATGGAAATCTCGCCCGTGAAGGCGCCTTTGGGCTCGAAGTAGGCGTTCTGAGCGAAGACCTTAACCCCGCTGCCCGCCGCATGAACTGCCACCTCGCGCAGCAGCGTGAAGGGCGGCGCGATGCCCGCTTCACAGCCAGCCTTGGGTGTATAGTCGGCCTTGAAGGCCTCGCAGAAGGCCGCCGCCTCCCGGCCCAGCATGTTCATCTTCCAGTTGGCGATGACGATCTTCATGGGAGCCTCTGCTTCAAATCGAAAGTGCCGCGACGCCGGGCAGTTCCAGGCCGCTTAGGAATTCCAGGCTGGCACCGCCGCCCGTGGAGACATGGCTCATGCGGGCCGTCACGCCCGCTTTGTTGGCGGCGCTCACGCTATCGCCGCCGCCCACCACCACGAAGCAGCCCTTGTCCGCGGCGTCGGCCATTTCGTCGGCGATGGCGAGTGTCCCCGCCGCGAAGCAATCCATCTCGAAGACGCCCATGGGGCCGTTCCAGACGATGGTCTTGGCGGCGCGGATCTCCTGGGCGAAGGCGGCCACGGCTTCGGGTCCGATATCCAGGCCCATCTTGTCGTCGGGAATGGCCTGATCCTGGGTGATGGCGCATTCGGCTTCGGGCTTGATCTCGGAGGCCACCACATGGTCCAGGGGCAGCACGAGGCGGGTGCCCTTGGCCTTGGCTTCCAGCAGCAGTGCCTTGGCCATTTCCAGCTTGTCCTCTTCGCAGAGGCTCTTCCCGATGGTGATGCCCTGGGCCTTCAGCAGCGTGTAGCTCATGGCGCCGCCGATGAGGATGGCGTCGGCCATGCCGAGGAACCGCTTGATGAGGTCGATCTTGTCGGAGACCTTGGCGCCGCCCATGACGGCGACCAGGGGCTTCTCGGCGTGATGGAGCACTTTGCCCAGCGCCTTTAACTCTTTTTCCATCAAGAAACCCGCAGCCGTGCGGTCCTTGGGGAAATGAGGGACCATGCCTGAAACAGAGGCGTGGGCGCGATGGGCGCTGCCGAAGGCGTCGTTCACATAGGTATCGGCGAGACGGGCCAGTGCCTCACAGAATTCGGGCTTATTCTTGGTTTCGCCCTTATCGAAGCGGAGGTTCTCGAGAAGCAACACCTGACCTGGTTTCAGAGCCTTGGCCTCGGCTTCCACGGCCTCGCCGATGATCCCGCTGGCCAGCTTGGTATCGATACCGTTTTCCTGCAGCCACTTCGCCACGGGAGCCATGCTGTAGGCCTGCTCGAAGCCGATTCCCTCGGGACGGCCCATGTGGCTGCACATCACCACCGAGGCACCGCCTTCCAGCAGATGCTTGAGCGTGGGTAGGGTCTCGCGGATGCGGGTGGCGTCCTTGATCACGCCTTCCTTGATGGGCACATTGAGGTCCGCGCGCAGGAACACGCGATGTCCTCCGATCTCCAACTCCTTGAGAGTCCTGAATCCCATATGGCCTCCGGTGAATACGAGGCCCATTGTCGCACCAAGTCCACCCGTATTCAGGGATTGAAATTTTTGCGAAAAATACCGATCCAGCGAGGGGAATCGTTCAATCGGAATGAGGTTCCTCCGTACGTGCCGAGCTCTGCGCAGCACTCCAGTCCCGCCCCGGAGGCCATGCCGCGCAGTTCTTCCGGCGTGTACAGGCGGACCGATTCGACTACCTCACGCGAGGTTCCGGAAGCCAGGCGGGTGAGCGTGATGCGCTTCACGATGCGGTCGCCCTCGATGGCTCGGCGGCTGTGAGCGCGCACCCCACCTCGTTCCAGGACATCCTCGGTGACGAGGGTTCGCGCCATGTGCGAGGCGTTCAGGAAATCCAGGAGCAGGATGCCGCTGGGGCGCAATAATTCGGTGAGTCGGACCAGGAGCGTGCGGTTGGTTGCATCCGAAAAATAGCCAAAGGGCGTGAACCAGAGGGTGATACCCGAGAGCGACGCGGGCTTCAGGGGTAAGTGCCGCATGTCGCCCCGCAGCAGCCAGGGGCGGAGTTCGGCAGCGGCTTCGCCCAGAAGATGCGCCGAAAGGTCCAGCCCGAAGGCGAGGGGATTCCGGCGGCGCAGGGGCGTCAGGTGGCGGCCCATGCCGCAGGCCAGGTCCAGGACGGGGCCTTGAGCCAACCCTGGCGCTGCACCCAGGGCCGTGCGCACGGCGCGTTCCGCTTCCTCATCGTCGCGATGGCCGTAGAGCGCGGCGTAATCGGCGTCGAACCAATCCTTGAACCATTCGTCCATGAAGCAAGTGTGGCAGGGCCATTGCCGCTACACTGGAATCTTCAAGGATTCCGCCATGCTCCGCCCAGAAAAACTCGAAGATCAGGTCCATTTCCTTCTCTCCACCTTGATTCAGCGCGAGCTCCGCGACCCCGATCTCGGGTTCCTCACGCTCACCGCCGTGCGCATGACCGGGGACCGCGGCATCGCCAAGGTCTACTACACCGTGCTGGGCGAGGAGGCGCAGCAGGAGAAGAGCGCCAAGGCCCTGGCCCGGGGCACGGGCTTTCTTCGCACCCAACTGGCCCAGCGTTTGCGCTTGAAGAAGGCGCCCGAGTTGCGCTTCTTCCTCGACACCACGCTGGAACAGGGCAACAAGATGGAAACGCTGTTCGCGGAGCTTGAGCAGGAACGCGCGGCGCGACCTCCAGAGTCAGATGCCGTGCCGGAATCGGAAAATGGGAACTGAATCGGGGATGAACGGGCCGGTTGAGCCGGGCGTTTTCCTCGTCCATAAATTGGTGGGCGAGAGCAGCTTCGATGTGGTGCGGCGCTTCAAACATGCGGCCTATGAGGCCGGACAGAGGAAGTGGGCGCTGGGCCACGGTGGAACCCTGGATCCCTTTGCGGAAGGTCTGCTGCTGGTGCTCTCCGGGCAGGCCACGCGGCTGATGGAATTGATGCACCCGCTGCCGAAGACCTACGAGGCCAAGGTGGTTTGGGGCGTGGAAACGGATACCTGCGATCACCTGGGGAAGCCGGTGCGCGAAGGCGATCCGGCAGTTCTCACACCAGAGGTCCTGGATGCGGCGCTGTCGGCCTTTCTCGGCTGGCGGGATCAGATTCCTCCAGCTACCAGCGCCAAGAAGATCGGCGGCGAGGCCGCCTACAAGAAGGCCCATCGAGGCGAGGAAGTCGTGCTGCCGCCCAGCCGGGTCTACCTGCACGAGGCCTCGTGGGTCGCCCACGATCTGCCGCGGTCCAGCACCCTCCGCATCACCTGTCGCGGCGGTTTCTATGTGCGCAGCCTGGCCCGGGACCTGGGGCAAAGGCTCGGCTGCGGCGCCCACCTGGGGCGGCTCCAGCGCACGGCCATCGGTCCCTGGCTGGATCCCGGGGCGGGCCAGAAACTCCTTCTCCAGGGCGCGGCCCTGATTCCCTGGTGCATCTCGCGGATCCTTTCGGACGAAGAAGCCGATCACCTGGCGCATGGTCGGGCCATTCCCCTGGGCGAGTTCCAGGCTGCGACGGTGTTGCTGCCCGAGGGCTTCCCCGATCCCGGTGCCCCGCTTCGGGGAATCCATGGGGAGCACTTGGTGGCTCTGCTGCACGAGCAGAACGGGCGGCTCCGGACCGCAGCTAATCTACGGGGCGGGATCTAGCCGAAGTGCCACCGTGCCTTCTTCCCTGCGCCAGACATATCTGTCGATGGTTTCCGGGGCAAAGCCGACCTTGATCCAGAAGGCGCGCGCCGTGAACCGGACGCGGTCGGCGATGATCAGCGGGTATTCACGCTTGAAATGGTCGATGACGGCCCGCGCGTAGCCGTGTCCCTCGTACTCGGGGTAGACCATGATCGAGAAGACGGTGAACCGATCCGGCTCGATGCGGCAGCGCGTCTTGCCCACCTGGGTGCCCGCCCGTTCGATATCGAACCAGTCGTAGTCGCCGAGTTCCGCGGCGCGCGGCTGTTGAATCAACGCTAGATCCAGTCCGATGAGCACCGTCATCCCGCGAACCCCCGGCAAAAGGCGAGCACATTGGCCCCCAGGTCTTGCAGGTAGTAGCCACCTTCGAGCACGGCGAAACGCCGCCCGCGGCACAGACGCTTGGATGCCACGCGAACAAGCGTGCCGATCCGCTCGAAATCGGGGGTATCAAGCTTGTGGCCAACATCGAGCCGATAGGCGTCGAAGCCGGCCGAGACGGCCACGATATCGGTACGCTGGATGGCGGACAACTTCGATTCAACGAGTTCCAGATATTCCCTGGCATCGGGCGCGAAGGGATTGAAGACCTCAGCCTCGGGCCAGGGAGCGAGCACCTTGCGCGTGCCATCCCCGGTGTGGGCGTCGATATCGATGACGAAGGCGCGGTCGATGCGTTTCTCAGCGCGCATGACGAGCAGCGCGAGGGCGACATTGTTGAAGGTGCAATGCCCCCAGGCTTCCTCGCGTGCGGCGTGATGTCCTGGAGGCCGGACACATGCGAAGGCGGGATCTCCGCCGTGCGCCAGGCGGGCCGCCAGAATGGCACCGCCGACGGCTAGGCTTGCCATGGCGAAGCGTGGTTTGTCTGCCGCGACTCGCTCGACATACGTTGCGTCATGCGCGAGCAGCAGCTGTTCCACCGTGGCCGGGACCGGTGCGACGCGATCCCACGGGCTCTGCATGAGTCCGCTCATTGCGGCCTCGATCCGACCCGGCATGGCGGCATTGTCCTCGGCGTACCGGGAATCGCGGAACCGTTCGTCGTAGACCAGTTTCATCGAGTGTTCAATCGTGCAGAAGGGACTGGCGCACATTGCCCAGACACACACGGATGAACGCGAGAGCGTCCTGCGTGATGGCATGACCATGGCCGGGCAAGATGGTGCGGATATCGAGTTGGGCCAAGCGTTCCAGCGTATCCAGATAGGCTTTGGGATAGGCCCCGAGATGGTCCGTGATGCGGTACAGGGTATCGCCGGAAAACAGGGTGCCGGTCTCGGGAAGAAACACGCACATGGAATCTTCCGAATGACCCGGCGTGTGTAACAGGGTGGCGCTCTGGTCGCCCACGGTCAGCGACATGCCGTCCCGGGTTTTTTTATGAGATCTGCCCGCTGGAAGCCAGGAATAGGTGGCCGGATGGAAGTGCTCGTCGATGCCTGGCACGCCGCCCGAGTGATCGAAATGACTATGGGTCAGGATGACCTGTTCCACGGCCTTCTTCCCGATGCCTTTAGGCTGCAGGACCATTTCTCGCAGGAAAAAGGCCAGATTTTCGGGATCGGTGCTGGCCGTATCGATGAGCGTATTGCGATCCGAGGGCGTGTTGTTCTCACCCAGCACCCAGTAGGCAATGCAGGAATAGTCGGAGGGGTCCTCTCGATGCAGTGGGATGACACGCATGGCTCAATCCGTCGGCTTCTGGAAGAGCGGGGCGCCGGGTTCCAGGCGCACGAAACGGCTTGCAAACACCTCGGGCATGGCCTGGTTCCCATCCAGCGCCAGGAAGCCTCCAGGGGCGAGGGACTGGTGGAACATTTCGAGAACTTTGATCTGATATTCGGGCGTGAAATGCATCAGCACATTCTTGCAGACGATGAGTGACTGCCCCGTTTCCGGCGGTACCAGCGTCAGGAGATCGTGCTGGATGTAGCGGACGCGATCCCGGATGTGCTGCGTGAGCTGGAACACTTCCGGGTCTTCGGTGGGCTCGAAGTAGAGGTCCCGTGGCTCCTGGGGCACCCAGAAAATATCCTTGCGGCTGTAACGGCCGAGGCGGATCTGGTCGGCGAATTGCGGGAAGCTACTCTCTTCGTAGTCGGTCGCCAGAATGTCGAGATTGCGGAAGGGGAAAGGTCGCAGTTTGGAGGCAAAAAGAATGGCCAGGGTGAAGGGTTCTTCGCCGGTGGCACACCCGGCATCCCAGACGCGAATCGCCCGCCAATGAGCCAGGGCCGGTACGGCGATGTCGCCAATGGCATTCAAGGCGTCGGTATCCCTGAAAAAGGAAGTGTAGGCCATGCTTCGGCTCTGCTTTCGGTGGGGGGAAATGGAACAAGTGACCCCATACCATTCTGCCCAGATCAAAGACACGAAGGTGGAAATGTCGAATTGTGTTCTCATATTTGAGTTAGACTTATCTCAGGCCGATCACGAATATCGAACGACGAATGCGCTAAGGAATTCAAGATGAGTCTCGATCCCCTTCGCGTCATGGTGGTGGATGACACCGTGACCTACCGCCGCATCCTTTCGGATGTCATCGAGGGCCTCGGCGATGCGGAGGTGGTGGCCACGGCGCCTCAGGGACGGCTGGCCTTGGCGCGCCTCGAGCAGGGGCCGGTGGATCTGGTGCTCTTGGATCTCGAAATGCCTGAGATGGATGGTCTGGAGACTCTGAGCCACATCCGCAGACTCTATCCGGACATCTCGGTGGTGATGATCAGTGGGCAGAACGCCCGGGCTGCCGAAGCCACCATCCAGGCCTTGGCGCAGGGCGCCCTGGATTTCGTCCGCAAGCCCGAAGGCAACGATCCCGAAGCCAGCCGCCGGGAACTCAAGGAGACCCTGAAGCCGCTCCTGCGCCATGTCCGCATGCGCCACAATCTTCGCGCCGAGGCTCCGGCCCCATCCAGTTCCACCCCCAAGGTGACGGCAACCCCGCCGCCGGCACCGGCGCCTCCGCGCCTCGCCGCGACGGCCCACACCGCGCCCTTGCCCCTGCGCTTCGAAGTCCTTGGTGTGGGGGTTTCCACCGGCGGTCCGAATGCGCTGGGCGAATTCATCCCCGGGCTACCAGCCGATTTCCCTTTGCCCATCCTGCTGGTTCAGCACATGCCGGCGGGCTTCACGGCCTCCCTGGCGGAGCACCTGGATAAGCGCTCCAAGCTCGAAGTCTGCGAGGCCTCGGAAGGCGAAACCATTCGTTCCGGCAGGGTCTACATCGCGCCAGGGGGTCGGCACATGGTTGTCCGCCGGCGACCGGCCACCGATACGGAACCCGAGGCCCTGATCGTGGGCCTCAATGAGAACCCACCGGAAAACAGTTGCCGCCCCTCGGTGGATGTCCTGTTCCGTTCCATCGCCGCCCAATTTGACGGTGGCATGCTCTCCGTGATCATGACGGGCATGGGGAACGATGGCCGTGAGGGGGTGCGCGCCATGAAACGGCGTGGCTGCTACTGCCTTTCTCAGGGCGCTGACAGTTGTGTGGTCTATGGCATGCCACTGGCGGTGGACGAGGCGGGCCTTTCTGATGAGCGGGTGCCTCTGGCCGCCCTGGGCTACCGTGTGAACCAACTGGCCTCACGAGGAAGGCGACATGGCGAATGAAACCATCCAACCGAATGAGTTCAAACTCATGCGGGACTACATCGAAAAGAACTGCGGCATCCTGCTGGGCGAGGAAAAGGCCTATCTGATCGAAACCCGGCTGGCCGGACTGCTGGCGGAAACGGGCAGCGCGGACTACGGGGCGTTCTACCGTTTAGCTTCGGCAGAAACGGGCACAGCGCTGCGGGACAAGATCGTGGATGCCATGACCACGAATGAAACGCTCTGGTTCCGTGATGGACATCCCTTTCAGATCCTGCGGGAAGTCATGCTGCCGGAGTTCTGCGCCCACCTGCTGTCGGGTGCTCGCTTCCGCATCCGCATCTGGTCCGCGGCCAGTTCCACGGGCCAGGAGCCGTACTCCATTGCGATGACCATCCAGGAATACTGCCGGGAGCATCCGGGACTGCGGCCGGATCAGTTCGAGATCGTGGCCTCGGACATTTCCCCCTCCGCGCTGTTCCTGGCGCGTGCGGCCCGCTACGATTCCTCTGCCCTGGGTCGGGGCATGCCCGATGATTTTCGGGCCCGCTATTTCCGGCAGGATGGCCAGGTCTGGGTGCTAGATGATGCCGTGAAAAAAATGGTGACCCTGCGCAAGTTCAATCTCCAGGACGCGCCTGATTCCCTGGGCCGTTTCGATATCGTCTTCTGTCGCTACGTCACGATCTATTTTTCGGATGCCTTCAAGCGCCAGATCTTCGAGGGCATCGCCCGGTTGACCACTCAGGGCGGCTACTTTTTCACCAGCGCCGTAGAGAATCTCCAGAACGCCCCGGACCTCTTCGAACCTCGGTCCCACGGGTCGGGAACCTACTATCGCAGCCGGATCGGCTAGGGGGGACATCATGGCCAACAAGATTCTGTCCGTCGATGATTCCGCCACCATGCGCCGGATCGTGGGGCGCGTCGTCGCCACGCTCGGCATGGAGATCCTGGAGGCCGCCAATGGGCGGGAGGCTCTGGCGGTGTTGGAAAAGGAATACGCGGATATCGCCCTGGTGGTGCTGGATGTGAACATGCCCGAGATGGACGGCGGCGAAACGCTGCTGGCCATGAAGAAGGACCCGCGCTTCCAGTCCATCCCCGTCATGATGCTGACCACGGAATCCGAACGCACCCGCATCCTGGACTTCATCCACGACGGGGCCGCCAACTATCTAGTCAAGCCCTTCGCGCCCGATGATCTGGCCGCCAAGATGGCCGCGTGCCTGGGTGATTTCTTCTAGGCCCATTCCACTCCAACCCCGTTCTCAAAAATACAGGGCACGCGAAATTTCAGTTTGTCTCGTCAATCGGCGCAGCCGATACCGAGAGGGTTGCAAGGGTGCGGGGAACACGGAGGGCAGTAAGATCTTCCTTAGCGTGCCCCCGACCTTCCACATCCTGCTCCGAGAGATCCATGCGCCCACCCTTCTCCCTCCCCATCCTGCTTTCTGGCTTGGCCCTGGTGCTCACCGGCACCCGGTTGCGAGCCGCAGAGCCTCCGCAGCAGGTGGCTCCGGCCACCAAGCAGGCTGATGACAAAGCCAGGAAGGCCGAGGAGAAGGCCAAGAAGCCCAAGAAGGAGGATGTCCCTTCGGCGGTGGTGATGGTCTCCGCCACCCGCACGGAGCGCGCGGAGAAGGACACCACCACCACCGTCACCGTGACCACGGACAAGGAGATCGAGCGACAGCTGGTAACCAACATCATCGATCTCACCCGCAATGAGCCGGGTGTGGAGGTGGGCAACCAGCCGGACCGCCAGGGCGCCTCCAGCTTCAGCATCCGCGGCATCGGCGGCAACCGGGTCCTGATCCTGGTGGACGGGGTGAACCTGCCGGACGGCGCCGAGGCCTCCCGCGGTCTCAGCCGGGACTTCGTGGACCTGGACACCCTCAAGCGCGTGGAGATCCTGCGCGGTTCGGGTTCCGCCCTCTATGGCAGTGACGCCCTGGCCGGGGTGGTGACCTACACCACCCTGGACCCCGCAGACATCCTCAGCGCCAGCGGCAGTTTTGCGGGCCGCCTCAAGGTTGGCTACACCAGCGTCAACAACCAGAAGTCCACCACGGCCATCGTGGCCGGGCGTCGGGGCAGCTGGGACGGCATCCTCACCACCACCTACCGGGTGGGAAATGAAACCACGCCTGCCGCCGGCCAACCCAATCCCATGGCCGTCAATTCCACCAGCGTGCTGGGCAAGCTGGGGTGGAAACCCAACGGCCACAACCAGGTGCGCCTAGGCTTCCAGGGCTTCGAGCGCAAGGACGAGATCAACCTGCTGAACCTGGTCGGCCCGGCCTTCATGACGCCAGGCACCTTCGTCATCAAGGACCAGGGCAGCGACCGAAATCGTCGCAACCAGTTCAGCGTAGAGCACATTTTCGAGGACGACTCAGCCTACCTCCAGCGGGTGGAATGGCGCGCCTTCTACCAGACCGCCAACAGCCTGGAGCACACGGACGAGTTCCGCGAGAAGCGGACCGTCACGCCCATGCTGGAGACGGTCCGCTTCACGGACTACACCTTCGACCAGAAGATTTGGGGCCTGCGCTCCCAGGTCGAGCGCCGCTTTACCGTGGGGGACTGGTTCCACCGCCTGCTCTTCGGCCTGGACTTGAACCGCACCGAGACCTCCGAGCCCTACGACCGCAGCCAGTACACCTTCAACACCGGCGTCATGACCCACATCGTGGCGGGCCAATCCTACCCCACCAAGCTCATCCCCGACTCCACCACCAGCACCCAGGGCCTGTTCCTCCAGGGTGAGATCCTCAGCCCCAGCGGCACTTGGTCCTTCGTGCCGGGCCTGCGCGTCGATAAATACACCCTGACTCCCCACCCAGACGCGGTCTACGAACTGGGGAACGTGCTGGGCGCCGAGGCGGCCTCGATCTCCAACACCGCCGTCACCCCCAAGCTGGGCATCATCGGCAAGCTGGACGCCACGTGGACGGCCTATGCCCAGTACGCCCAGGGCTTCCGCAACCCCCCCTATGACTACACGAACATGACCCTCACCTCCTTCGCCTCGGGCTACCGCATCATCCCCAACCCCGACCTGAAGCCCGAGCGCAGCCGCAGCTATGAGGGCGGCCTCCGCGGCGAGGGGGACTCCTGGAACCTGGGTCTCGCCGTGTTCCAGAATCGCTACAGCAACTTCATGACGGATGTGAACCTGGGCCCCGACCCCGCCTCGGGCATCGACTATACCTTCCAGTATCAGAACATCCAGGACGTCCTGATCCAGGGAGCCGAGGTGCGGGCGGGCTGCGTCTTCTTCCAGGGTTGGCGCTCGAACCTCTCCCTGGCCTACGCCAAGGGCGAGGACCAACGCACCAAGGCCCCCATCAACAGTGTCGCCCCCCTGCGGGCCTCGCTGGGCATCGGCTACCACCAGCGGGAGCGCTGGGGTGCGGATGCCACCCTGACCGTCGTGTCCGCCAAGCGGGCCGGCGATGTGGCCCTGGACCCCTCCAACGACTACATCAACCCCTTCCTTTCTCCCGGCTACGCCAAGCTGGACCTCATCAGCTTCGCTACCTTCCAGTGGAAGGGCGACTGGCGCATTCAGGGTGGCGTCTTCAATCTGCTGAACAAAACCTACTGGCGTTGGGAGGATGTCCGCGGCTCCTCTGCCGGCGATGCCTACATCCCCCGCTACTCCCAGCCCGGCCGCATCTTCGGCGTGAGCCTGACCTACAACTGGAAGTAGTCTTTGTGCAACTTCAGGCGTGATGGCGAAGGGGAAGGGCAGGAGGCTCATCCATGGATCAGAAGGAAAACCCAGACATCGGGGACTTCGCAGTCATCACCTCGGACAAGCTCCGATACTGCGATACCGATCGGTAGGATAGGGTCGAGTTCAGTCACCATCGAGCAGGGCTTGTTCCAGAAGGGGACGTGCGTTGCGACCGCCCTCACCGTCATTGTTCAGGTGAACGATGCCACCAAGAAGGCGCAACCCCTCGGGGGCCTCGCCGTGGCATCGCTTTTGAGACTCCACGCGGGAAAAAGCAAGTAGTGACTCGTCGGTCGCAAGGTTGAAGCCGCGCACTCCTTGAAGGTCGGGATGCACGACGATAGTCGTGGCCAGCGGCTTACTCATCCTGAGTAGACCCAGGGGCGCTTCCGTCTGGAGACGCGCGAAAACGCCCCCCGGGGTAGAGGCCGGGGGGCGATGTGCCGAGTGGCGAGCCCGCGCCGTGGGGACGCGCTACACGCCGGCCTTCTGGAGGCTGGCCTTGAGGGTCTCTTCGATGAGGGACAGGCTGTCCTGGACGTGGGCTCTGGATTCCTTGCCGAAGCCGGGTTTGGCGGCGGTCGCCTTCAGCTGGGCCTGCAGGCCCTTCAGGCTCTCACGTGCCAAGGCACGGGCATCGGCGGGTAGGTCCTGGGCGGGCCGCACCACCTGGCCTGCGATGATGCGCAGGTGCTCCCGCTGAAGGTTGCGCCGGAGGGCGGAGATGTCCCTGGCGCCCTTCAGCTCGCTCCAGATGGCGTTCTGCAGGCTGTCGTAGAGCTCGGTGAGGCGGAAGGCCTGCTTGGGTTCCGTGGCCTTGGCCTCGGAACTGAGGATGCGCCGGGCCACGGACGAATCCGTGAGTTGGTTCAGGACGCCGCGCTGGATCCCCAGCACCCGGGCGCCCAGGTCGTAGTCCTGGTTGGTGGGGCCGAAGTTCGTGCGGTCGAGGGTCAGTTTGCGCAGGAGCTCGGGCTTCACCTTGAACATGGCGTCCGAGAAGAGGGTTCCCTCGAGGAACCTGAGGGTCTCGCGCTGCTTGG
>CAIPUA010000087.1 GCA_903868115.1 uncultured Holophagaceae bacterium | reverse complement strand
GGCAAGCCCTGCGCCAGGAGAGTCTGGGCCTTGGAGGCTGTGAGCGACTTCGGGGCGGTTGTTTCCTGCGCGTTCAGCGAGGCCAGCTTGAGGCCTTCCGTTTCAGGGCCTGAGGCTAGGCCCTGAGTGAACGGGTACTGGGGCAGGGTGCCCTTTTCCAAAGCATTCGGTTCGGCAGGTGTGGGGTCGGAAGGTGCGGGTACGGGGGTGCTGAAGGTGCTTGCGACTGGGGCGGTAGGTGCCTCGCCCGCAGGTGTGGGAGTGATAGACGGGAGGGCGGAAGGCGCCGGCGCCGTAGAGGCAGGGGTTGTAGGCGGTGCAGGTACGGTGGGCGATGAAGTCGCAGATTTGAGGGTGAATAGCGTGGGAGTGGTAGGAGCGGCAGCGGCAGGAGTGGGAGTGATGGTCGCAAGGGCGGCAGGCGAGGGAGTCGCAGATGTGAGCGTGGTTGGCACGGTGGTGGTTGGCGTGAGCGTGGTCGGGGCGACAGCGGGTGGAAGGAGGTCAGTGCGTGTAGGAGTCGCAGGCGCTAGGTTTTCAGGGATGGCGGGCAGGGCAGGTATGGGTGCGACCGGCGGGGGGACAATTTTCGATAGCGCGGACTCAGTCTGGGCCTTTGCGGGTAGGCGGCCGTCGGGTTGTTCAGGGCTCGCAGCATCCTTAGAAGTTTCCAGGTTCTCTGAAATTCGCTCCGGATGCGGGTCCTTGGACCCGGCAGCTTCCACCCGGTCCTCGAATTTGGACCGTTCCCCGCGGGTTTCGGCATCGCGAGAATTGGGGCGCTCGGAGGCGGGGCGGGAGGTTTCCCGGCGCACCCGGGAGGCCTGGGGGTGGGCCGGTTCGGAGGGTGCGGTAGGTGTGGGGTCGGTCCGCTTTGCGCAGCCTGCGGCGCTGGCCATACAACTGGCGAAGGCCGGGCCCTGGCGAGTGGCCCCTGCTTCCCGCTCCCGAGTCGCAGCCGGGAGGATAGCGGGATCCCGCTTGAGGGCTTGCAGCATGAGTAGCCTCCCCACCCGACAGACCCGGGGGTGCTTCCCCCTCGCCAGGGGCGTGCCGGAGAAACTGGGCGGAATTTGCCACATTCCGCCTCCACCCGACAGGCGGGCGGAACCTGCGCGGTCCGTCTATTCGCCTCGGGCCTGATGTTTCCCCACGGAACCCTTAGGCCGCCTTCGGCTTGGTCAGTCCCACGCGTTCGGAGAGCTTGCCTGCCAGGGGCGCGTCGAGGGTGGCGAGCTGATCCATGAGCTTGGCCGCCTTCTTGGCCTGCATGGAGGCCAGCAGGCTCACGGCCACCTCCTGGTTGCGCTGGGCAAGCTCCTTAAGCGCACGGGCGCCGGGCACGGGATCCATGGCTTCATAGGTGCGGGTGAGTTGAGGGTCCAGGGTGGGGCGGGCGCGTTCAGCTTCGAATTTGGCGATGGTGTCCTGGAGTGTTTTTTCACGGTTCTGGAGCTCCGTGCGGTCCTTGTCCAGGGTGCCCTGGAGGGTGGCCAGACGCTGTTCGAGTTGCAACAGATCCCGCTCCTTCTGGACGGCGACTTTTTCGCGAGTCTGGAGCCTTTCGGACAGCTCGGTGATCTTGATGCCCTGGGGCAGAGCCTTGGGTTCCTGAGCGGAGAGCCAGAGCACGCCCGCGGAAAGGGCGAGGGGAGCGAGAATCCAGAGCCAGGCGCGGGAATTCATGGGACACCTCAAGGGGTCGAGGACCGGACAGGCCGGGCTCGGGTGAAACGGTGACGGAGGACCGCGATCTCGTCGGCCTCGCGGATCTCTTCATGGAAGGCTGCGAGGTTGTGCTGCTCCTGCCGCCGTTCTTTCAACCGCAGCAGCATCAGGTACTCCTGGTGGGCCTTGGTGAGCGACAGCCGGGCCTGAACCACCTTTTGTTCGGCCGCTTCCAGGTCGATGCGAGCGTGCACCATGCGCTTTTCCAGGACGACCAGAAAGCGTTCCAGGTCCGCCCAGAAGGTCAGCTTGATCTCCTGGCCAGGGCCGCTGCTGCGACTGACCACGGCATCGCCATGCTGTTGTTCGAGATTCTTGAGATGGGCTTCGGCCTCGTTCCGGACCGCTACGGTCTTCGCAAGCTGGCGCTGCGCCTCCTGTTCGAGGCTCTTTCTCAGCTTCAGGAGCGGTTCCAGGCGGAAGTGGAAACGGGCGGCCATGGTCTAGGCTCCTTCTTTCAGGAAGGGCGCCAGATCCACGCCAAAGATCTCGCCCATGGCGAGCAGGGTCTGCCGATGATCGGATTCTTCGGCCACCGCCTGGCGCAGAAAGGCCTGGATGGCGGGCTGGAAGTGGATGGCCTGATCGATATTCGGACTGGAACCACGCACGTAGGCACCAATCTGGATCAGGTCTTCGGCATCGTTGTAGGTGGCCATCAAGTCGCGGATTTTGGCAACGAGCTGCTTTTGCTCGGGAATCGCCAGCGTCGAAAAAAGGCGGGAAATGCTACCCAGCACATCGATGGCCGGGAAGTGATTCTTGGTGGCCAGTCGGCGAGAGAGCAGCACATGGCCATCCAGGATGCCGCGCACGGCATCGCTGATGGGCTCGTTCATATCGTCGCCTTCCACGAGCACCGTGTAGAGGCCCGTGATGGAACCCATGCCTTCGAAGGTCCCTGCGCGCTCCATCAGCCGGGGCAGCAGGGCAAAGACGCTGGGCGTATAGCCCCGGGAACTGGGCGGCTCACCCGCTGATAGGCCCACTTCCCGCTGGGCCATGGCGAAGCGCGTCACGCTGTCCATCATCATCAGGACATCCTTGCCCCGGCGCATGAAGTACTCCGCCACTGCGGTGCCCGCCAAGGCACACCGGATGCGCAGCAGGGGTGTTTGGTCGGAGGTGGCCACCACCACCACGCTGCGCTTGAGGCCCTCCTCGCCCAGATCGTTCTCGATGAATTCCCGCAATTCACGGCCACGTTCGCCCACCAGGGCGATCACATTGACCTGGGCGGAAGTGTTCCGCGCCACCATGCCCATCAGTACGGACTTGCCCACACCGGAGCCTGAGAAGATTCCGATGCGCTGGCCTTTCCCAAGGGTGAGCATGCCGTCGATGGAACGCACGCCAGTGGCGAGCACCTCGGAGATGCGCCGCCGCTGCATGGGGTTGGGCGGCTGGGAATGGATGGCCAGATGCGCCTCGGGTTCGATCTCCGGCCCACCGTCCAGCGGCCTGCCCAGGGGATCAATTACGCGGCCCAGCAGGGCCTCGGCCACCGGAATCTCGGGCTGATGACCCGTGGCCTCCACCAGTAGGCCCGGCCGGATGCCCTCGATGTTCTCCACCGGCATCAGGAGCACCTGCTCCCCGTGGAAGCCTACGACTTCGGCCGTGATACGGCGGCCGTTCCCGAGATGGATGAGCATCTGCTCACCCACGCTGCTTTCGGGCCCGCGGGACTCCACGATGAGGCCCACGACCTTCGAGACCCGCCCCATGACCTCGCCGGGAGGCAGCCTGCGGACTCGTTGGCCCAGCGCCGTCAGGTCCATCAGAGGGCCTCCTCCTCTCGGAACCGGTGCAGCACTTCCATGAGGCGCTCCCGGCGGCGCTCCAGGGTGGCTTCCAGCACGCCTTCCGGCGAAGCCACGCGCAGGCTGCCTCGACTCAGATCGGGGTCTTCCTGGAGCCGAATGCCCGGATACCCGATGTAGCGATCACCGAGTTGTTCGAGATCGCGTGGATTGAGAAAGATGTCCAGAGCCGCAGCGTCCCTCCCGCCGGTCTCCGGCGTGGGGAAGGGATGGCTCTCGAGCACGGCATCCAGCAGGGGCTGGATGGCTTCCGGCGATCGCTCGATCTGCTGGCCGGCCAGGTACTCGCCGATGGTCAATGCCAGGGCGAGCACTTCGTCCTTGGCGGCCTGTCCCAGCAGGGAGCCGATCCGTGAGAGCTCCGCAAGATGGCCATCCAGGCGCTGGGCGTAGATCTTGAACTGGCTCTCTCCGAAATTGCGGCCCTCGGATTCTCCGGAGGCGAAGCCCTCCTCGTAGGCTCGCCGAGCGATCTCCAGGGCCTGCTGTTCGGCCAGTTGCAGCTTTTCG
>CAIPUA010000086.1 GCA_903868115.1 uncultured Holophagaceae bacterium | reverse complement strand
CTACGACCGCAGTGCCGGTGAATGGGTCGCCAACGAACAGGGCGGCAATGCCAATCTGGAAGCGGTGAGTTTCCTCCAGGAACTGACCACCACCGTGCATCAGCAATTTGCTGGCGTGCTGATGATTGCCGAGGAATCCACCGCCTGGCCTCAGGTCTCCCGACCCACCTCCAGCGGCGGCCTTGGCTTCGGCTTCAAGTGGAACATGGGCTGGATGCACGACAACCTGCGTTTCCTGGGGCGCAACATGCTCCACCGCAAGTATCACCAGCAGGAAATCACCTTCTCCATGCTCTACCAGGACAGCGAGAACTATGTGCTGCCCCTTTCCCACGATGAAGTGGTGCACGGCAAGAAATCGCTGCTCTGGCGCATGCCAGGATCGCGTTGGGAGCAGTTCGCCAATCTCCGTCTGCTCTACGCCTACCAGTGGGCGCACCCCGGCAAGAAGCTGCTCTTCATGGGCTGCGAATTCGGCCAGGACCATGAATGGGACCACAACAAGGCCCTGGACTGGCGCCAGCTTGAGTTCGCGGAACACCAGGGGGTGCAGAACCTAGTCCGGGACCTGAATCATGTGTACCGCGAGCACCGCGCCCTGCACGAGAAGGACTGCGAAACGGGCGGTCTGACCTGGATCGACGCCAACGACCGCAAGAATGCCGTTTTGTCCCTGCTACGGTGGGGTTTCGGCCCCGGCGACCACATGCTCGTGGTCCTCAACCTCACGGCCTTGCCTCGGGCTGGTTTCCGCATCGGCGTACCCGGCCCCGGCCACTACACCGAAGTCCTCAACAGCGATGCCGCGCTCTACGGAGGCCAGAATATCGGCAACCTCGGCCGAGTCGTGGCGGAAGCGGTGCCCATGCACGGTCACCCCTATTCGGTGGCCCTCACGCTGCCGCCGCTGGGAGCCGTCTTCCTGAAACCTGAATTCGATTGATCGTCCCCGGCGGGAGCAGGTTCCCCACCATTCCCGACGGGCACATGCCAAGGAGCCGGACATGGAAACGCTGCAGCAGAAACTCCAGAAGCTCACCCAGAACCTGTGGTGGACCTGGCGCCCCGAAGTCCGCTCCATCTTCCGCGATATCGATCTGAACCTCTATCACAAAGCGCACCGCAATCCCACGCGCGTGCTGCGGGAGATCACGCCGGCCTTCCTGGAACAGCGGGCCTCGGAAGTGGATATCACCACCCGCACGGACCGTGCCCTGCGTCAGCTGAACGAGTACCTGAACCCCCTGACCACCTGGGGCCTGGTGCATGCAGGGACCCTGCTGAGTCGACCCGTGGCGTATTTCTGTGCGGAGTTCGGCATCCACGAATGCCTGCCCATCTACTCGGGCGGTCTGGGCATCCTCGCGGGGGATCACCTGAAAGGCGCGTCCAACCTGGGTGTGCCCCTCGTCGGCGTGGGCCTGCTGTACCGCGAGGGCTACACTACGCAGCAACTGGACGCCAGTTTCTGGCAGCACGATGTAACGGAACCCTACGACATCCAGGACCTTCCTCTGGAAGTGGGCCGGGACCCGCAGGGAAACCCAGTGCGCGTGAGTGTGGAACTGCCAGGTCGTGTGGTCTGGGCCAAGGTTTGGGAAACCAAGGTTGGCCGCATCCGTCTGATCCTGCTGGACACGCGCGACGACGCCAACAGCGAAGAGGACAAGAATCTCGCGGCCCGCCTCTACGGCGGCGACCAGCGCATGCGCATCCAGCAGGAGCTGCTGCTGGGCGTGGGCGGCAGCCGCGCCCTGCGGGCTCTGGGCATCACGGCCAGCGTCTACCATTTGAACGAAGGCCATAGCGCCTTCGCCATCCTGGAGCGGGCTCGGCACCGGGTCCAGCACGACGGGCTGGATCCCTGGCTGGCCCTCAAGGAGAGTTCCCAGGCCACGGTCTTCACGACGCACACGCCCGTCGATGCGGGTCATGATCGCTTCCCCGCGGACCTCGCCGCTGAGCACCTGGCCAGCCTCGCCGAAGGGCTCCACTTGCCGTTGCGCGACGTGCTGGGTTTCGGTCGCGTGAACCCCGCCGAGGAGAGCGCCCCCTTCATGCCCACGGTTCTGGCCCTGAAACATTCCCGGAAGGCCAACGCCGTGAGCGCCCTCCACGGCAATGTCTCGCGCACCATGTGGAACTGCCTCTGGCCGGATCACAAGGAGGAGGACGTTCCCATCGGCCATGTCACCAACGGCGTCCACACGCACACCTGGCTGTCCTCCGAACTGAACCAGCTCTTCCAGACGCACATGGGGGCCAACTGGCTGGACGGCATCGTCCGCCCCGACATGTGGACCAAGATCGAGGCCATGGACAGCGCCGAACTATGGGAGATCAAACAGGTCCTGAAAGCCCGCCTCATCCGCCTCATCCGGGAACGGGGCAACTGGCTCCGGGAGAGGAATGGCAAGGCTCTCATCGAGCCTCCACCCCTGGATCCGGATGCCCTCACCATCGGCTTCGCGCGGCGCTTCGTGCCCTACAAGCGGCCCGATCTCCTCTTCCGGAACCTTGACCGCATCGCGGCCCTGGTCAACAATCCGCAGCGGCCCGTGAATCTGGTCTTCGCGGGGCGGGCCCATCCCGCCGACGGCCCTGGCAAGTCCATCATCCAGCGCGTGGGCCAGTTGACCGAGGATCCGCGGTTCAGCAACCGCGTGGCCTTCGTCGAAAACTACAACATTCATGTGGGACGCAACCTCTACCAGGGCGTGGATGCCTGGCTCAACAACCCGCAACGCCCTCTGGAGGCCTGCGGCACCAGCGGCATGAAGGTGGTCGCGAACGGCGGCCTCCACATCTCGGTCCTCGACGGTTGGTGGGCCGAGGCCTACGACGGCGAGAATGGCTTCGCCATCGGCAACGGCGAGATCCACGCCCACCAGGACATTCAGGACGAACGGGACTTCGAAGCCCTCCTCGCGCTGCTGGAAGAGACCATCGTGCCCATGTATTACGAACGGGATGCCCAGGGTGTGCCCCGCCCCTGGATGCAGCGGGTGAAGCGCAGCATCCGCACCCTGGCTTGGCGCTTCAACGCCGACCGCATGGTGATGGACTACGTCCGCAACTGCTACCTGCCCGCCGCCACCGCCAGTTCGTGTCAGATGCCGTAGGGGGTTCGGGAGAGCCGTCTCATTACCTCGGCCGCCGTAGAAAGCCAGTTCCGGAACCTGGGTGCCACTCAGGGTACACGGATCTTCTGGAGGGTGATGAAGTCGCTTCCACTCAGACGCCACCATAGGTAGGTGGCGCTGTCCAAAATAACCTGGGCGATTGTTGGAGGCCAGTCGCGTGGTCCTTTTCCCTCCAGCGGAGCCCTGCCGATAAGCTGGTGGTGTTGTTATCCCGGAGGTGCTGATGTCCCTGGCGCAGGAATTCAAGGCCTTCGTGGCCAAAGGCAATGTGGTGGATTTGGCGGTGGCGGTGGTCCTGGGCGGGGCCTTTGGCAAGATCGTGACGGCCCTCGTCGGCGGGCTGATCATGCCCCTGGTGAGCTATGTTCTCCCGAAGGGCGACTGGCAGGCCTTCATGGTCGGCAAATTCCAGGTGGGTACGCTCCTGGGGGCGATCATCGACTTTCTCCTGATCGCCTTGGTGGTTTTCCTGGTCTTCGTGAAAGGCTTGGCCGCCATGACGAAGAAGGCGGAGGAGGCCGTCGTTGCACCGACTACCAAGCCCTGCCCCCGGTGCCTGGAAAGCGTACCCATGGCTGCCACCCGCTGCAGGTTCTGTACAAGTGAACTCGAAGCTTGATTAGTCGCGCCCTTCGCAGGCCTGAAGGGTATTCATCATCAGCCCGGCAATGGTGAGCGGACCCACGCCGCCGGGTACTGGCGTGACGGCCCCTGCCACCTCCATGGCCTCGCCGAACCGCACATCGCCACAGAGCACGCTGCCCTTGTTTTTCAGGGTTTCCAGTTTTTTCGGTTCATGTTCGAAGATGCGAGCCGCCAGGGCCGGATCTTCCACCCGGTTGATGCCCACATCCACCACCACCGCGCCGGGCTTGATCCAGGAGCCCTCGATAAACCCGGGACGGCCCACGGCTGCCACCAGGAGGTCCGCCTCGCGGCACACGGAGGGCAGATCCACCGTCCGGCTATGGGCGATGGTGACGGTAGCGTGTTCCTCCAGCAGCATCAGCGCCATGGGTTTGCCCACGATTTCGCTGCGGCCCAGCACCACGGCCCGGATGCCCTTCATCGGCACTCCATAGGCCTTGAGCATGTTCATCACGGCGCTGGGGGTGCAGGGCCGCAAGCCGGGAAGGCCTCCCAGCAACAGCCCCTGATTCATGGGATGGAAGCCGTCCACATCCTTGGCGGGCGCGATGCGGTGCAGGGCCCGCTTGGAATCCAGGCCCCTGGGCAGGGGCAGTTGCACCAGGATGCCGTCCACGCTAGGATCGGCATTCAGGCGGTCGATAAGGGCGTCCACCTGCTCCTGGGTGCTCGCCGGGGCGAGGCGGTGTTCCAGGGACCGGACACCGGTTTCCGCACAGGCCTTCACCTTGCCGCGCACATAGACCTGGCTGGCGGGATCCTCGCCCACCAGCACCACGGCGAGACAGGGTGGCCGCTGCCCGGCGCCGGTGCGGGCCTCCACGGCCTGCTTTACCACCGAAAGCATTCGGTCGGCGTGGGCCTTGCCATCCAGGATCTGGGCCATGAGAACCTCCGGACGAAGCTGCGGGTTGTCCCGACACGCGTCCCGTCCAGCATAGTGGCTGCGTCTGGCTTGGCGTATCCTGAGAATCTGCCGCGCTCTCCGAGCCGGGCCAGCCATTATCTTGCCCTTGTCGCTCAAGGCGTTTTCCCATACACTGGTCCCTTGAATCTGGCCTTGCCTGCCGGGTTCGAGAAAACCGCCGGAAAGCGGACACCTCGAATGCGAACGGGCTTTGTCGGGTGGGTTCGCCCGCCTCTCCAGGATTTCAGGGAATACATCATGGATCTCCAGAAAGTTCACACGCCCATCGAACGCCAACTCCGCCTCCTCGGCTTCGAGTTGGTCTCCCTGGAATCTGTCAAGGAAGGCCGGGATTCGATCCTGCGCCTTTATATCGACCACCTCGATGCCCAGCGTCCGGTCACCCTCGACGACTGCGTGGCGGCCAATGATGGCCTGGTGGCCTGGATGGATGTGGAGTTTCCCTCGCTGCGGGAAGAAATCGGGCTGGAAATCTCCAGCCCAGGAATGGAACGGCCGCTCACGAAGCCCGAGCACTATCGGCGCTTCGCGGGGCGACTCTGCCGTCTCCAGACCGCCCAGCCCCTCGATGGCCAGAAGCGTTTCAAGGGCTGGATCGGCGAAGCCGGCCCCGCTGCCGTCACGCTGGAAGAAGACGGCACCCTGAAGACCATCCCTTACGAATCCATTCAGAAGGCGCGTCTCGCGCCCTTTGACGAAGGCAAGACCCCTAAACCCAGGATCGTGGCCATGGCCGCGACCGATGCATCAGCCGCTGTAGAGAAAAGCACCGGCGAGGAGACCTAGAAATGGCAGTTGTAGCTACCAGCTTCTTCGACAGCGTGAAGATGATCGCCGCCGAAAAGAGCATCCCGGAAGAGGATGTCTTCAAGGCCGTGGAGGAATCCCTCGTCAAGGCGGCGGAGAAATACTTCCAGAGCATGGATTTCTACGGCAACTTCCAGGCCCAGATGGATCGCGAGACCGGTGAATTCCACGTCTACGCGCTCAAGCAGGTCGTGAAGGAAGTCGAGGAAGAGGATCTGGAAATCAGTCTCGAGGAGGCCCAGGGGCTTAATCCTGACGCCGCCGAGGGCGACACCCTGTGGCTGCCGCAGGACACCAGCCAGCTGGGTCGCATCGCCGCCCAGGCCGCCAAGCAGGTGCTGGTCCAGAAGGTGCGCGAGGCCGAGCGTGAGCGGGTCTTCATCGATTTCGCCGATCGCATGGGCGAAGTGGTCGTGGGCGAGGTGAAGCGCTTCGAAAAGAGCGCCATCATCCTGGAAGTGGACCGGGTCGAGGCCATGCTGAGGCGCAGTGAGGCCCTGCGGGGTGATCGCTTCGACAAGGGCCAGCGCATCAAGGTCGTTATCGTGAGCGTGGACAAGAGCGCCAAGGATCCCCAGGTGCAGGTGAGCCGCACGGATCCCAGGCTGCTGGTGAAGCTGTTTGACCAAGAGGTGCCTGAAATCCACGATGGCACCGTGGTCATCCGCAGTTGCGTCCGCGAGGCTGGCGACCGCGCCAAGGTGGCGGTCCAGAGCATCGATCCCGATGTGGATCCCGTGGGCGCCTGTGTGGGCCTGAAGGGTAGCCGCGTGCAGGCCATCATCCGCGAACTCAAGAATGAAAAAATCGATATCGTCCGTTTCGACGAGGAGATCACCCGCTTCATTGCCAATGCACTGAATCCGGCCAAGGCTCTGCGGGTCAATATCATGGACCTCGAGACGCGGCGCGTCGAGGTCGTGGTGGACGACGAGCAGCTCTCCATCGCCATCGGCAAGCGCGGCCAGAATGTCCGCCTGGCGGCCAAGCTCACGGGCTGGAATATCGATGTCCGCAGCGAAGGCGAGAAACGCCGAGCGGCTGAGGCCGCCATGGGAGTCGCGATGCCTGAGGCATCGAGCGCCCTGGAGACGGAGGTTGTCGGGTCGGTTCTGCTCGCGGAACTCGGCGCGGTCGAAGGTCTGGACGCGCCGATGGCCGAGAAACTTGCCGCGGCAGGCTACTCCGACGCCAAGGCGCTATACCCAGTGACCGTGGAACAACTCCTCGGCGTTGAAGGCATGAATCAGGATCTCGCTTTCCGTCTGATCGATGCTGTGCACGAGCGCTTCGGAGAGTAGGCTGGTAGTTTATTGCCCTTCCGTGACCCACCAACGACCGAGGTAAGCCCTTTCATGCTGCGCATCAATCAATTCGCCAAAGATCAAGGTGTAAGTAACCACGATGTCATCGAGGTGCTTGAGAAGCGCCTGGGCCTCACGGGAAAGAGCCACAGCTCCAACCTCACGGACGATCAGGTCGCCCTCCTTCACCGAACCTTCGACGCCAGGAACAAGGGCGGCGAGGGGTCCACACCCCTGGCGCTTCACAGGGTCACGGCTCCCGTGAGGATTGTGAAGGCCACGCCCGGGGCGCCTGCACCCTTGGCCGCACCCGTTGCGTCGACTCCGGCCGTGCTCGTGAAGAAGGCCCCCACGACCGAGCCGCCTCCGGCTCCCACGGCGGAAGTCCAGCTCGAACGGCCGGAACCGGCGCTCCCTCCCGCTCCGGTGACCTCGCCCGAGGCCTCTGCTCCGGCGCCTGCCGACCCGATCAAGGCCGAAATGATGCCTGCGCCCGAACCCCGGATGGCTGAGCCCTCTTCGGAACCAACTTCCCACTCACAGTCCTTCTCCCGTCTGCGCGTGTCCCAGGCGCCGGCTCTGACTCCCAAGCCTCAGGAACCTGCCCGGTACATCCAGCTTCCCCAACAGCCCGCGCCCCGACCGAAGGCTGAGCCGGGTGCCAAGGCCGTCATCCAGCGACCGGGCCAGTCAGCGCAGGTGCAACGGTCCGGAATGCCACCGCCCGAAAGGGCCGTTCTGCCCATGGCCACGAACACGGGCAAGGGCGAAGTGAAGCACGAGCCCATGCCGAACCCTGCGGCGCGGCGCTTCTCATCCCTGCCCTCCATCAGTCAGTTGCAGCCCGAGGGTGGCTTCACCAAGATCACCATGTCGGATACCCCGGCACCGGCACCTCGGTCCCAGCAACCGGCTCGATACATCCAGCTGCCCCAGCCCCGTCCCGCGGGCGGTGGCCCCAGCAGTCGCCCCAGCAGTCCCGGCAGTCGCCCGAGCGGCCCCAGTGGTCCGGGTAGCCGCCCGAGTGGCCCTGGCAGCCGTCCCGGAGGCCCCGGCGCGCGTCCCAGTGGACCGGGTGCCCGTCCCAGCGGGCCCTACCGTCCCAGCGGACCTGGTGCTCGTCCCGGTGGCCCCGGTCGCGGACCTTCGATCCCCAATACCGGCCCCATCGACCCCAACGCCCAGAAGGGGCCCGGTCGCGGCGCCTCCGCCCACGGCAAGAAGAAGAAGGGCTACACCAAAGAACAGCAGGAGATGGATCTCAAGCTGCGCCAGCCACGCTCCCGCGCCCAGCAGATCGCCACGGAGTATGTCCAGGAGGAGATCGGCATCGTCATGCTCTCCGAGGGCGTGACGGTGAAGGAACTGGCCGAGAAGTGCAACCGGGCGGCCAAGGACGTGATGGCCAAACTGCTGCACCGCGGCATCTTTGTCACCATCAACCAGCCTCTCGATACCGAACTGGCCAAGGAATTGGCCCGAGAATTCGGCTTTCTGGCCGACATCGTTTCCTTCGAGGAGGATGTCCAGCTGGCCCAGGAAGAGGCCAACGAGGCCCTGGGCGAGAAGTTGCCGCGTCCGCCCGTGGTCACCATCATGGGCCATGTCGATCACGGCAAGACCTCGCTGCTGGATGCGATCCGCTCCACCAAGGTCGCGGCGGGCGAGGCGGGTGGCATCACCCAGGCCATCGGCGCCTACCATGTGGATGTGAAGGATCCCAACACGGGCTTGATGCGCCAGGTGGTCTTCATCGATACACCGGGTCACGAAGCCTTCACCAAGATGCGTGCCCGGGGCGCCAAGGTTACGGACATCGTGATCCTGGTGGTAGCCGCCGACGACGGCGTGATGCCCCAGACCATCGAGGCCATCAACCACACCAAGGCCGCCGATGTGCCCATGGTCGTGGCCATCAACAAGATCGACAAGCCGGGTGCCAACGCCGATCGCGTGCAGCAGATGCTCCTGCAGCACAACATCCAGACCGAGACCTACGGCGGCGATGTGCCGAGCATCGGCGTCTCCGCCAAGACCAAGGAAGGCCTCGACGAGATGCTCGAGACGCTCCTGCTCGTGGCCGATATGAAAGAACTCAAGGCCGTCTACGACTGTCGCGCCGCCGGCAGCATCCTGGAAGCCAAGCTGGATCGCGGTCGCGGTCCCGTGGCTACCGTGCTGGTGCAGCAGGGCGGGCTGAAGGCGGGCGATGTCTTCGTGGCCGGCGCCACCATGGGCCGTGTCCGCGCCATGTTTGATGACCGCGGGAACAAGATCATGGAAGCGGGTCCCTCCACCGCCGTGCAGATCCTGGGCTTCGAGGCAGTCCCGATGTCGGGCGACAACTTCCAGGTAGTCGAGGACGAGGCCAAGGGCCGCTCCATTGTTGCCTTCCGCCAGGAGAAGGCCAAGGCCTCCGCTCAGGCCAAGCAGCGGGTCACGCTCGAAAACCTGTTCAGCACCCTAAAGGAAGGCCAGATCAAGGAACTTCCTCTGATCATCAAGGCCGATACCTCGGGTTCCGTAGAATCCCTGGTGGGCAGTCTCGAACGGCTCGGCACCGAGAAGGTGCGGGTGCGGATCATTCATTCCGCCGCCGGCACCGTCACCGAGAACGATGTTTTGCTGGCCGAGGCCTCCAAGGCCACCATCATCGCCTTCGGGGTCAAGGCCGAGCGCAAGACCGCGGATATGGCCCAGGAAGAGGGCGTTGAAATCCGGTACCACGAGATCATCTACAAGGTGACCGAGGAAATCACGGCCGCCATGGTGGGCCTGCTGGAAGCCATCGACAAGGAAACCATCCAGGGTCAGGCGGAGGTCCGCCAACTCTTCAAGATCGACAAGAACATGATCGCCGGTTCCTTTGTCACCGAGGGCAAGGTCCAAAAGGGTTACAAGGCCCGGGTGAAGCGCGGCGAAGATGTCCTGTGGGAAGGTGGCCTGAAGAGCCTCAAACGCTTCAAGGAGGATGTCCACGAGGTCAAGAATGGCCTCGACTGCGGCATCAGCCTCGATGGGTTCGATGCCTTGAAGGAAGGCGACATCCTGGAGTTCTACACCCGGGAAAAAATCACCGCCACCAGCCTTTCCTAGCGACGCCGCCCTTGCAGGGGATCGGACCCCGCGGATCCGACCGCCTTCAGTCGTGATAAGGTGAGCCCATGAAATTCAGGAAACGCTCGCGTGGCTTCACGCTCCTCGAACTCGTCACGGCCATGACGATCCTGGCCCTCCTGACCTCCGTAGGCATTGTTGGCTACAAACATTCGACCAAGAATGCGCGTGAGGCCGTGCTCAAGGAGGATCTCTTCCAGCTCAACCACGGGCTCGAGCAATATCGGGCCGATCGGGGAAAATATCCGACCAGCATCGGCCGCCTGCGCGAACTGGGCTATCTGCGCGATATCCCTGCGGATCCCATGACCGGCTCCAGGGATACCTGGACCACGGAGATGGAAGCCCAGGATCCCGATAATCCCGAGGCCGAGGTGGGGATCTTCCGCATCCGCAGCGGCTCCACGGATATCGGCAGCAACGGAATGCCTTACAACGAATGGAGCTATTGAGCGCATGTCCGAGAAGACTCTGCGCCGTCTGGATGCAGTCTCCGTGGGCGTCCTGCTGCTCTGGCTGGGCATGGCCCTGGAATTCGCGTTTTTGCAGGCTCCCACGACCTTCCAGCTACTCAGCAGTCGTGAGCTCGCCGGGCAGGTCGTGGGCGCCACCCTCCGCCGTCTGGACTACCTCGCCTGGGTGGCCTTCGCGTTGCCCCTGGGTCTGAGCTGGGGTGCCCGCTGGCTGGCGGAGTTCCAGGAGAAGGACGGTATCGGCCCCCTGCGGCTCTGGAGCGCCACGGCCCTGGTGGCCCTCCTCATGTGCTTCGCCAGCGCCGCTATCGTAACGCCGAAGCTGAGGTCCCTCCGTGCTCGCACGAACGCCCCCGTCGAGACCCTCCCCAAGGACCATCCGGAGCGCCTTGCCTTCGCCAAGGCCCACGGCATCTCCCGCCAGTTGCTCGGACTCCGGATGTTGTTGGCGTTGGGGCTGGCCGTGGGGGTGGGCTTCCTGCCGAAGGCTAAAGAAGATTAGACCTCGCCTGTACAAGCTCGGTCATGTCATCACAGAACTTAGGGTGAACATTCTTTTGCACGCGCATCGTGCTTTTATCAGGGTTGTAGATTTTTACAGCGATGCACGCAGATGCATGTGGGTCGACGTTGACCCCGGGTGCCATCGAGCGGATACTCGGCTTCAACCATAAAGAGGAAATGCCATGGGCCGAACCGCAACCACCGCGCGAATCCTGCTGCTCCTGGCCGTACCTGCGCTCCTGATGGCCCAGAAAACCGTCACGATGACCGCCAACAGTCAAGGCAGTGCCGTCCAGATCCTGGAGGTCCCCGACAACCAGATCGAGGCGCAGGACAGCTTCGATTTGCAGAATCCGCGGAAGGCCTTCCTTTTCGTCGTGCCGCCGGGGGGCAAAATCACCGTGGCCCTGGATCATCCCAGGAAGGCTCTGCTTCAGTTGACCAAGGCCACCATGGCCGAATGGACCGGCCGTAGGGCCGGCCCGTGGCAGAAGATGATCCCTTTGGATGGCCGACTCGAACATGTCAACCGCGAAAAGGCCGCCCAGGAGGTTCTCTTCCTTGTCACGGACCCCAGCGAAGTCTCGAACCGGGCAGAACCCTACAAGCTTAAGATTTCCCGCAGTTGGATAGGCAACTAGGCGCAAAAGGCCCAGGTCGTCAGCGTTTGCTTGAATAGGGCGGAGCCCTTTTTGCTCTGGGAGTTTAAGGGCCCGGATCAGCGAGTCCGCCTACAGGCAGTCGAAACCGCAGTCCACATTTGACCTTGCGGTGCCGCGAGGTATCTGGAAACATAACTGCCACAGCACTGCCATCGCACTGCCACAAGAGGAGCTGAGACCATAGATGGCGCGATCTCCAGAATGGTTCCCCAACAACCTTCCGTTTCTCACGAAAACCAGATCCGTTTCCCCAGGCTCCAACGGCATTTCCCGTGTTTCCCACTCTGCTGATCCCTTTCGCAGCAGTCCTCACAACTCATACTAATTCGCGTTCAATGAAATAGATGTGATCCAATCGAACCCTGTGAGGCTTTGGGTTCGTTCATGGTCGG
>CAIPUA010000085.1 GCA_903868115.1 uncultured Holophagaceae bacterium | reverse complement strand
TTGCCTGAAATCCGGAGTGCAGAACAAGGATCATCAGGCTCATCCAATCGGGCCTCGGACCTCGCAGGAGGCCTCAGGAAATTTTGGAGCAACCCAGAGTGCAGAGTGCCATCGGAACAAAACGATGGGGCTCGTTCAGGATGGCGAACTCGACAGTGCAGTTGTTGTAGCCAGGTCGCGTTTCAAACGCGACCTGACCGAACTCTTCCAGATCCTTGGCATAGGTGCGAACCAAGTCCAGGACGTTCTTGTGCTGGTTCTCCGTCCCCTGTGCAATCGCCAGGGAAGTGGTCACGGGCTCGGTGCCGTTCAGGGTGACCAACTCCAGGGGGGCGGCGAAACGACTCCTCCCCGCTACCGCGCGCGGGAACACCAGGACTTCGAAACCTTCGAGGGGTTGAGCGTTCCAAATTTGGAAAGCTCAAAAGCCCGTCCCTTTGCAGGATGTCGCCACTGCCGACACCCCTGACACGCGCACGTGGATGCCCAATCTGAAAATTCCTAGAGTATCCCTAGAGTATCGCCACAAAAAATTCCAATTGAGAATGCCAAAACGTGCCGATAAAAAACAACCCCCGCCTATATTCGACGGGGGTTTCTTCTGGTGCAGCCGACTGGAATCGAACCAGCGACCTTTGGCTTCGGAGGCCAACGCTCTATCCAGCTGAGCTACGGCTGCCAGGGACATCCATCATGCCTTCGCTAGGCTTGCTCCGCAAGGCAGGGTGCGGAACCAAAATGCCAATCGAGACCACGACGGCTCCTGGGACGGCCTTGTGCCCTCCGTCACAGCCCGTTTTAAGGGCCTTTCAGGGGCACACTGGGAGGATGCGAACCCCACGATTCTGGATTCCCACACTTTTGTTCCCTGCCATCCTGCAGGCCGCCCCGGGTCGTGTGCAGGCTCCTGATGCGGTCTGGAAGACCTTCAAGACGGCCCACTACCGCATCCACTTCCCGGCCAATCCGGCCGGGGGTTTCGAACCCTTCGCGCTAGAGGTGGCCTCCAAAATCGAGGGCATCCACGCGACGGTGACGGAATGGGTGGGCTTCGAGGTCAAGAGGCCCATCGATGTGGTGCTGCGGGATCCCTTGATGGAGGCCAATGGGATGGTGGTGCCTTTGCTGCGCCGACCCTTCGTTGAACTCTGGAAGACGCCGCCCGCCCCGGACGAGGCCATCGGGCACTACACCAACTGGGTTGAGCTGCTGGTGGTTCACGAACTGACCCATGTCCATCACATGCTGCGGCCCCAAAACAAACCGAACCTCTGGGCGAAGCTCGTGGATCTACCCATCGGCCCGCTGGCGAAGAAGGCGCCGCGATGGGTGACGGAGGGCTATGCCACGCTTATCGAGGGGCGCATCACCGGGTCGGGCCGCCCGCACAGCGTCTATCGCGCCGCCGTGCTGCGCCAATGGGCGCTCCAGGGGAAGCTGCCGGACTATGGAGCGGTTTCCGGCCTGGGCGGTTTCCGGGGCGGTGCCATGGCCTACCTCGTGGGTAGCGCCTATCTGGAATGGCTGGAGCGGCAGAATGCCCAGGATCCCGACATCCTGAAAAAATTCTGGAAGCAGCTCGCTTCTAGGAAACGGCGCTCCTTCGACCCTAGTTTCAAAGCTACTTTTGGGATCAGTGCTCAGGATGGTTATGACCGTTGGCGCGCCGAAGTGAGCCACGATGCCCTTGCACTGGAACGTCGCGCCAAGGGGCAGGACCTCATCCGCGAAGGCGAATTGTTCGCACGCTTCCAGGGTGAAGTCACGGATCTTTCCGTGAGCCCCGACGGGACGAAGCTGCTGGCGAGGGTACTCACGAAGTCCAAGCCGGGCATCCACGTGTGGGATCTCGAGGCAAAGGCAGAGGAGAAGAAGAATGCCAAGCCGGACGAGCACTCAGACCCCAACGAGGTCGAGGATCGCAAGCCCGAGTTCACTGCTCCGAAGGTGTTTGCGATGATCCTTCGACGGAACGGCGTCCTGCCCCGCCACGCCTGGTGGTCCGGCAAGGACCGCATCACCTTCGAACTGCGGAGTGCCAACGCGGAAGGCGTGCTGAAGCCCAGCTTCCTGACGGCGGACCTCCAGAATCATCGCCTTAGCGCGGGACGGGCGCCCGAGGCGAAGAGCGATGCCGTCATCACCTGGAAGGAATTGGAGGGCACCTGGAACCTTGTGCGGCGGCTTCCGGACGGTAAGGAACAGCGACTTACGCGAACACTTTCAGCGGCCTGGCAGCCCGCACCTACCCCGGACGGCAAGGCGGTCTACTATGTTCAGCTCAGCGCCTCCGGTTGCGAAATCCGCAAGCTGGATCTCGGTCTGCCCGCTCTGGCCGATGCGGTCATGCCCGTGGACGACAAGCCCCTCGCTGTTCGCACGATCCTGAGTCCGGGGGACGAAACAAGCCTTCTGCCACCCCCTGCGAAGGCGCCAGTCGCCCAGGATTATTCCGTGTGGGGTTCGCACTTCATGAGCAGCCGCGCTGGCTATTCGGTCATGCCTTCCGGCAAGGCCATGCAGTTCGGCTGGGGCGGCAACGATCAGCTGGGGCGCTTGAATTGGCATGTTCTGGCTGGCCTCGGCGAGGCGGCGGGTCCCCGGGGCGCCGCCATGGGGCTCGCCTATCGAGGTTGGCGTTTCGCGCCGAGCTTCGAAGCCTTCTCGAGCCTGGAAAAGCCTTCGCGCCAAGCCTTCGCACCTGTCTCGGGTCTGGATCGCGAACGCCGCGGCGCAGAATTGGCCCTTACTTGGCAGCAATTCGGAGCCTGGCCGATAACCTTCCGGCCTCTTTTCGCCTGGGAATCCGTGCAGGCATGTAGTCCGGAAGCGAAAGTCTTGGGGCGTGGTCTCCTGGGCGCCGAGGTGCGCTTCGCGCTGGACCGTTCCCGAGGCGAGGGTTGGGGCCTTGGGTTCGGATCGCATGTTCAGGGGGCTGCGGGCCGCACCGATGGACACGCCTGGAACCTGGAACGGAGCGAGTTGAGTTTGCGGCTGAAGACGCCTGCGGGCCGCTTCGTGGCAAAGCTATCGGAAGGGCGCATCAACGGTGAGCCCACGGCCCTTGACCGTTTCCGCCTTGGCGGCCAGACCACGAGCCTGGTGCCAGCCAGCCTGGATTGGAATCGCGTGGAGCAGGTAGCACTGCCCGCCTTCCTCCAGGTAGGCGACCGTCTGCGCCGCTTCCGGGGCGAGTTCAGCAGCGGGCTTCGCCTCTACCTGGAACATGCCGTGATTTGGGATCGGATCCAGCCAAGGCCCGCCTACCAGCGCGTGGTGGGAGCCGAACTGCCGATCCATGAACTGCTGCCCAACAATGTGGCGGAGTTTCTGCTTGGTCACTTCTCCTTCACGGTGGGCGTCCACCGCACCCTGGATGGCGTGATGAAGGACCGCACTGTTGGCACCTTTAACCTAGTGCTGCGACCCTGAGTGGATGCTGTTCCTCTGGCTGTTCCTCCTGATCCTGGGCCTTCAGTTCCTGCATCGGCGATTCCTGAGCAAGGTTCTGCCGGTGTGCTGGAATCCATGGCTCGCGGGTCTTCTGCTCGTGCTGCATACGCCGTTGGCCGTTTTCATGGCACTTAGGCTCACGGGTTTCGCCACCCATCCTGTGGCGTTCAGCCTGCGCTCCCTGTCCAGGGCCGCCCTTTATTTCCAGATCATCGCGGTTGCCAATCTGCTCGTCTGGGCGCTGGTTGCGGCCTTCTGGGCCTTCCGGCGGTGGGTCCGGGAGGAGCCCAAGATGGGCCCGGAGGATCCCTCACGCCGTCGCTTCCTGCAGGGCGGTGCAACTGCCAGTCTCGGAGTCCTGGCTTTTACGGGTGGGGCGGGAACCCGCGCCGCTCAAGGCGATCCCGCAGTGACCCGGTTGGACATTCCTCTCCAGGATTTGCCTGCAGGCTTTGAGGGCCTGCGCATCGCCCATCTCACCGACCTGCATTCCGGGCCGTTGGTGAACAGCTCGCAGTTGCGTCGGTGGCGCGCCATGGCAGAACGGGAGCATCCAGAACTACTCATCTTCACCGGGGATTTCGTGGATAGCCTTCCCGAGGAAATCGAACCGTTGCTGGAGGCCTTTCGTGATTTCCCCGCACCCCTGGGACGTTTCGCCATCCTTGGCAATCACGACTACTTCACGGATCCGCGGCCCATATGGGAGGCGCTGGAGCGGAGCGGGACCGTTTGTCTGGAGAACCGCCACGCCATCCTCGAGCGCAATGGCGCGCAACTGGCACTCTTCGGTCTTCAGGACCCCATGGCCCGAAACGGCCGGTTTCAAGGCATCCGTTTCGGGCCCGGTCCCATGCCCCAGGATGTGGTCCTGGCGCTTCCACCGAAGCTCTGGCGGATGGCCATGCTGCACCGCCCTAGCAACTGGAACCTAGCTCGAGAAGCCGGAGCCCGCTTCACCCTGGCCGGCCACACCCATGGCGGCCAGATCAACCTGATCCCTGGCGTGAACAGCGCCACGATGCTGGGTCCTTACACTCATGGACTGTATCGCCAGGAGGGCCGGGCTCTTTTCGTGAGCCGAGGTTTAGGCGTGGTGGGTATCCCCCTGCGCATTGGCGCCCCCCCCGAACTAGCTATTCTTACCCTTCGCTGTGCTGAAAATCCCGCTATGCGTCCCGCTTGAACCAAGCTAGACTCGAAGATTGTTCCTCCGCGGCCCCATCGTCTAGCGGTTAGGACGCTGCCCTCTCACGGCGGTAGCAGGGGTTCGAGTCCCCTTGGGGCTACCAAAAACACCCTAGAGAAATCTAGGGTGTTCTTGTATATAGGCGGCATGATGATTCCCAAAAATGGCCGCATGTAGAAACGGTGTAGAAAAGACGGTCAAGAACGGGGGCGGATATCGGCGTTCCCGAGCGAACTTTTTTGCTGGGATTCTTCCTGTCTGCCGCGCCCTCCACGGTATGGATCCAGGAGAGTCCGGCCGCCGGTCTGTGCAGGCCTCAGCGGTCACAGGACGTCATCGGCCCGGGCAATCGCTTCTTGACGTGGGTCAGCGCTGGTGGGGAAAGCCATTCATGGGTGAGGGGATCAGCACACCGTCTATCTGGACGACCTGGGTCAGTCATGCATTGCGGGATCCCGCCCCGAGCCTTCTTTCTTGGCTTTGGGAGCAGTAGGGGGAGGCGGGGTATTCAGCATTCCACCCAAAATATCGTAGAAGGCTCGCCCCTGCGAGTTTGGTTCCTTGCGGTTGTAGAAGAATACGAATTCCTCGATGAAGTCGTGGATTCCGTCTTTGGAACGCGGGCTGCTGGGATGTGCCTTCAGCCAGTCTCTCAAATGAACGGTCAAGTCTGCGATGGACTCAAGGCTCGCTGGTCTGAGGGTGCCATTGGGGGTCATCGCTGGTGGGGCCAACTGAATCTTTGGGGCTGGTTCAGCGCAACTCAACAAGAAGAAAACGTCGGTGCCGTGGCCTCCTGCGATTGGTAGGGAAACCTCTAATTTCTGCGGGTTCGGCATGGTCAAAGAAGCATTGACAGCATGCATCGCCGAACAGATTTTCTCATGCATTCGCATGGCCTGTTTCTCACCTCCGATGTCAGCTTGCTCGGAGAGTTCCTTCGTTGTGATGCCCTTCAGCCCGGCGCAAGAAACTCGCCATGCTGTCTGGGCCCACGTCAGGTAGGAAGTCCTTGTTCCTTCCAGGTGCGTCCCTTGTGTCAACGAG
>CAIPUA010000084.1 GCA_903868115.1 uncultured Holophagaceae bacterium | reverse complement strand
GCCGAGTTCTCGTCGGAAATGCCTTTGGCCAATTTGACCTTGGCCGCCGAAACTTCGTCATAGATCTTGTTCTGCTCCGCCTGGGCCTTCTGCAAATCCCCGTAGGCCAGGCTTATGGCTTCGGCCCTCTTCCCGGCCCGCACGAGTTCTCGGATTTTGCGGTTGTCCTCAGTGATCTCGGCCTGGTTTTTCTTGTAGCGCGCCCACAGTTCCTTCGCTTCAGGCGAAATGATGGTCTTTTCGAAGCTCGCTTCGGCCTTGGTCCGCTCGGCGATGCGATCATTGATGCGTTTCAGGTAGGCCTCGAAATCCTGGCCAAGCAGGAGGTCGCGCATATTGGCCCGGATGCGGTAGGTAGATGAGGTGATCTCCGTCCATTCGGCAAGCGGCGTCGCGCCGTGGGTGAACATCCTGGTGTCGGCGGCATCGAGTTTTTTCATCTCGTAGACCGCGAACAGCCCGAGCATGACGGAGAAGAGCGCGGTGATCAGGAAGGCGGCGATGAGCTTGGGGCCCATCTTTATGTTGTCGAGGAATTGCATGGCGGTTCTCCTGAGTTTGGGTGGGGTCAGATGAAGGAGCGTTGCTGAAGGAAGTGGCAGGAAGGGGGAAGGTGGGTTCGGGTTTTCACATGGCCTACCCGCTCGAAAGCAGTTCCTGCAGATTCAGCAGCACCAGCAGACCCTGCTCGGTCTTGAGGACGCCGGACAGGAAGCGCTCCTCGGCGTCCGTGAGATTGGCGGGGGGGGCATCGGCCAGGGTGGCTTCGGCCTCCACCACATCCCCGATAGCATCCACCAGCAGCCCCATCAGATCCTGGGTGCCGCCCTGGTTCCGCCCGCTGGATTGCAGGGCGTTGGCGCCATGTTTCAGGATCACGATATGGCTGGAATCCTTGACCGGCAGCGGCTCGTGGCCCAGGCGCACGGCCAAGTCCAGGATGGTGACGATCTGGCCCCGCAGATTGATGAGGCCGCGGATGTGGGGTTCCGAGCGCGGCACCGGCGTGATGTTGAAGTCACGGATGATCTCGCGCACACCCAGGATATCGAGCCCAAAGAGGCGCTCACCCACACGGAAAGTTGCGAACTGGCTCATGCGGGTCCTCCTGACCCGCACCCTGCGGGCTTCGCCTGCGGCAAAGTGGCGCTTCGCTCCTGCTTCGCGCTCATGCGACACCTCCCGACCGCCGGGTGGTGTAGCAGGCTCCAGTGGAGCCTGCGGAACCGGCCCCCGGCGAGGAGGGAATCACAGTTCCAATAAAACCAGTGACTGAGTACTCCTGCTTCGCGCTCATGCGACATCTCCCATGAGGCCCGCGGCCTTCAGCAGGGCCACGGGATCCAGGAACAGGGTCAGGTGCTCTTGCACCACGGCAGACCCGAGCAGACCCGGTCCGCTGAAGGCCACGGGTTTCAATTCAACTTCCACATCCAGGGCATCCAGGATCTCGGAGATCAGGATTCCCCCGGAGGGCCGGGTGGTGGAGTTCTGGCCCGGGATCTTGGGGATCACCAGGAAGAGTTCGCCCAATTCGGCCTGCAGGGGCCGGACCTGCATGTGCTGGTCCAGCCGCACCAGGGGCAGCCCTTCGCCCCGGTATTCGATGTATTCCCGGTCCCCGATCAGCTCGATCTTGCTCTTCAGGATGCGCTCCAGGCGCAGCACATGATCCTGGGGCACGGCGAAACGCTCGCCCAGGGCGGCCTCGAAGAGAATCACGGAACGGCGGCGCGAGGCCTTGAGGGCGGCATTGAGCTTCTCTTCCTCCGCCCGGCGTTTCTCCTCCACCTGCAGATCGGTGAAGTGCAGGTTCGCGGCCGTGGCCAGACCGCCGCCATCGAGGATCATGATCACGCGGCCATCCCCCAGGATCGTCGCCCCGCTGAAGCACTTGGTGCCCTGGATGAAGCCCGAAAGCGGCTTGACCACGATCTCCTCGATATCGTAGAGCTCGTCCACGATGACGCCGTAGTGGTTCTTGCCCACGCGCAGCACGATGATGTTGTGGTCGCTGCGCCAGTCGGTGCGGCGGTCCTGGCCCCGGCCCGCCACCTCCTGCAGGGCCTTGTCCTCTTCCGTCCGGCGATCCGCCAAGGTCTCCCTGCGGTCCACCTTCGGCTCGCCCGATTCAGGATCGAGGAAGACGCGCTGAATCCCCAGCACATCCGCGAGCCGCACCAGGGGTAGCAGTTTGTCCCGCAGCCGCAGCACCAGCGCGCCCTGCACCTGCTCGATGCGCTGGGAGACTTCGGAGGCCTTCACCCACACGAACTCGACCACATTCACCTGGGGGATGGCGAAACGATGATCGCTGACGCCCACGATCATGGAGGGAATGATGGCCAGGGTGAGCGGCAGACGCAGGCGCACGGTGGTGCCCATGCCCAATTCCGTCTCCACCTCCACATGGCCGCCCAGCTGCTCGACATTGGTGCGCACCACATCCATGCCCACGCCGCGGCCTGAGATCTCCGAAACTTGTTCGGCCATGGAGAAGCCCGGGGCAAAGACCAGATGGACGATCTCGCGCTCGGTCATCTCCGCGGCCTGGGCCTTGGTGACAAGCCCCTTGGCCACGGCCTTGGCCAGCACCTTCTTGGCATTGATGCCCCGGCCATCGTCGTGGACCGTGATGTTGATCTGGCCCCCTTCGTGGAAGGCGTGTAGGTGAATGGTGCCCGTGGCGTCCTTCTTGACCTTCACCCGTTCGGCGGGGCTTTCGATGGCATGATCGGCGCAGTTCCGGATGATGTGCGTGAGCGGGTCTACCAGCATCTCGACGATGGACTTGTCCAGCTCGACCTCGGCCCCCTCGATGTGCACTTCGATCTGCTTCTCGAGCTGGCGGCTCATGTCCCGGATGATGCGCGGGAAGCGGCTGAAGACCGTGCCGATGGGCTGCATGCGGGTCTGCATGATCCCTTCCTGCATCTCCGTGGTCACCTGGTTGACATTCTGCAGAATGGCCCCCAGGCCCGGAATCTCGTGATGGTAGTCCGTGATGGCCCGCACCAGCTGATTGCGCCCCAGGACCAGTTCGCCCGCGAGGTTCATCAGATTAGTGAGCAGATCCACCCGCACCCGCAGGGTCTCGTTGCCGGAGTCCTTGGCCACTTCGCGGGAGGCCTTCTCCTCCGGCAGCACTTCAGCCAGGACATCCTCCTCGGGCTCAGGCTCTGGCTGCACGATCACGGGTACGACCTCGGGCGCTGGGCTCGGTTCCACCTTGGGCTTGGCCTTGGCCTTGACCTCCTCGCGCAGGGCGTCCAATTCCAGCGCCTTGACCTGCGCCACGGGCAGCTTCAGGCCCAGGGCCGCGAGATCGGGTTCCAGCACCGTGGCGAAGAGCAGCGTGACGGGCAGATCCTGCTCCAGGCAGTGCTCCAGGTCCGCGATGGCTTCGATGTCGATGAAGGCGTCCAGGCAGGTGCCCACGGACAGCGCGTTATTGAGGAAGGCCAGGGGCGTGAAGCCCTTGTCCCGGATGTCGCGATGCAGGTAGGCGATGGCCCGGAAGATGTGCATGCCCTTGCGCAGGGCCGACCGCACGATCTCGGCGTCGAGATCGAAATCCCGCTGAGTGCCCTTCTCGTGGCCCTTCACCGTTTCGCCGATGACCACGCCCTGCCCACTCAGAATGGCTTCCAGGGAGGCCAGTTCCTTGGCATAGGGCACATTGTCGCTGGCCTCGATATCGTCGAGCATGGCCTTCAGGCGATCCAGGCTGGCGAAGACCACATCCATGACGGCGGCCGCCACCTTGAGCTTGCCGTCCCGCACCTGCATGAGCACGCCTTCCATGGCGTGACTCAGCTTCTTAAGGGCCTCGAAGGCGAAGAACCCGGCGCCGCCCTTGATGGAATGGATCGCACGGAACACGCGGTTGATGACTTCGGAATTGACCTTGGCCCCTTCCTGCTCCATCCGGAGCAGATCGGGTTCGATGGTCGAGAGATGTTCGCGGCTTTCGGCCACGAAATCGGCAATGATGCTTTCGTCGGCGAAGCTACTCACGGGTGGCCTCCGCAATGGGGAAGAACTTCGTCAAATTGAAGAGCTTGAAGACGCGGAGCAGGTCTGCGTTGGCGCCCTCGATCGAAAAGGCGAGCTCCTTCTTCTGGCAGCTCTTGAAGAGCCCCAGCACCAGGGTGATGCCCAGCGAATCGATCTGCTTGCTCGAAGAAAGATCCAGCACCACCGCCACTTTCGCCGCGTCCAGGGCCTTGAGCATCCCGTCCCGCAGGGTCTCCACGGTGCTGGCCACCAGATCGCCATTTGGATTGAGGCGCACCGTCCCGTCGGCTTTCTGAGTCTTCATGGGGGATTTTGCCGCTGCCATATCATGCCTCCCAACTAAAGGTGATGCTCAATTCGCCGCCGACCATGTCCACCTTACTCGCAGAATGGCGGAGATACGGAATTCCCCGACCCCGTTCCGACAGGGGGTCCGTGGGGGGTGCCAGGTTCTTGAGATCGAAGCCGAGACCCTCGTCCACCACCTTGAGGATGAAGGCCGGCGGGTAGGCCTCCCAGCGGGCGTGCAGGCTGATCCGGCTGTCGGGCCTGCCCTGGTTGCCGTGAATCATGGCGTTGGTGAGGGCCTCCCGGGCCGCGGTGAGAATCTCGAAGCGGCGCGAATGGGTGAGGGGAATGGAGCGCGGCACCTCGCCCAGGTATTCCGCCATGCGCAGGATGACCTCGTCGATGGCGGTGGCCTCGGAGGGAATGTCCAGCCTCAAGGCGCCGGTATCCGGGGTCGGCTGCTCGAAACCCACGGCCAGCAGGTCGTCCTCCAACCCCTCCTCCGCGAGTTCCTGCGCGATGCCCGCCAGGATCGACACCGCCTGCTGGATGGGCACATCGCCCATCTCGCTCCACAGATTCAGGGCCATCTCCTCCATGAGTTCGCCTTCCCGTCCCCGGATATCGAAGAAGCCGTCGCTGGCGAAGAGCACGCGCTCGCCCGCTTCCAGCATCAGCACCTTCTCCTCGACCATCGGCTCGTCGAAGACGCCCAGGGGCGTGCCGTTGATCGCAATCCGCAGCCGCCGCAGGAGCCCCCCGCAGAGGCCGTGGGGCAGGCCCGCGTTCAGCACATGCAGGCGGCCGGTCCGGGGCGTCCAGTGACCCAGCAGCGCACAGACAGGCACTTCGGAGAAGGGACCATCCTGGATGCCGCGGTTCAGACGCAGGGTCAGGGTCGACAGGTCCGTGTACTGGGACACCAGGCTGGAGAGCAGGCCCAGGAACGCCGCCACGGCATACGAACTGATCACCGCATGCCCCGCCACATCCGCCAGGATGAACAGAATCGACCCGTCCGGCTGCTTGAAACAGCGGAACACGTCGCCCCCCGCATCCGTGAGGGACTGGTGCACCGAATAGAGCGGCAGGTCCTTCTCGGGCACCGCCACCAGCGCGCGCTGGGCCATCCGCACGGCCTGGGCCGTTTCGGCGGAGCGGTGCCGGACATTCACACCCGACAGCAGACCCTCGACGCAGGCGATGAGGGCCTCGGAATCGAAGGGCTTGGCCAGGAAGGCGTTCACTTGCAAGTGCAGGGCGGACTTCATCGCCTGCAGATCCTCGGAGGAGGAGAACAACACCACGGGGATATCCGGGTTCACCTCGCGAATGCGCTCCACGAGCCGGATGCCGTCCATGCGCGGCATGACGATATCCGAGAGCACCGCCGCGAAGGACGCCGCCCCCTGCACGGTGAAGAGTTCCCAGGCTTCCTGCCCGTCCCGGGCCTCTCGCACACGATAGCCAGCCTTGACCAGCCACGAGCGCAGGAGGCTGAGGGTGACCGGGCTATCCTCCGCGAGCAGGATGTCGCCCGTGCGGGACCGCTCCCGGGCGGGGGCGGTGCTGACATCCACGCGCGACGAGCGCAGCCTTGCATCCAGCACTCTGCGCAGGGCATGTCCCAACTCGCGGATGGAGACGGGCTTGGCGAGCACTTCGTCGAAGGGGGACTCCAGGCTGGGCTCCACGAGACTGCCGGAAACCAGCAGG
>CAIPUA010000083.1 GCA_903868115.1 uncultured Holophagaceae bacterium | reverse complement strand
CGTTGTAATTGCCGAGGATCAGTTGGCCCAGCTCCAATTGAATCTGATCCGCAGCCACGCGGCGGGTGTTGGAGAGCCCCTCACCCCCGAGCAGACGCGTGCGCTCATGGCCGCCCGAATCAACTGCCTGCTCAAGGCCCACAGCGGCATTCGCACCGAGCCCATCGAACTACTGGTGGACTGCCTCAATCGGAACGTGCTGCCCGTTGTACCAGGCCAGGGCAGCGTGGGCGCTTCGGGCGATCTGGCGCCCCTGGCTCACATGGCGCTGCTGCTCGTGGGTGAAGGCCTGGCCTGGGATGGCGATAAGCACATTCCTGGCGGTGAGGCCCTGGCCAAGGCCGGGCTTCAGCCCATTCAGCTCCAGCCCAAGGAGGGCCTAGCCCTTATCAATGGCACTCAGCTCATCACGAGTCTTGGCAATCTTGCCGTGGCGCGACTCCGCAAGCTCGTCCCTCTGGCCGACGAGATCGCCGCCCTGAGTCTCGAAGCCCTGCGCGGCACCTCGGCCGCCTACGACGCCCGCATCCACAATGCCCGACCCCATCCTGGCCAGATCGAGGTCGCCGCCCATATGCGCGATTTGCTGGCCGAAGGCAGTGAGATCGCCGAGAGCCACCTCGACTGCAACCGCGTGCAGGACGCCTATTCCCTGCGCTGCCTGCCCCAAGTCCATGGTGTGACCCGCGATGCGCTGAAGTTCACTGCCGAGATCCTGGAGCGCGAGTTGAACAGCGCCACGGATAATCCGATGATCTTCACGCATACTCAGGAGAGCCTCAGTGGCGGCAACTTCCATGGCCAGTACCCGGCCTTCGCCTGCGATGTCCTCGCTATCGCCGTCTGCGATCTGGCCAGTATCTCCGAGCGCCGCCAGGAACGCCTGGTGAATCCGGCCTACTCCGATTTGCCCGCCTTCCTCACCCAGCAGGGCGGCCTGGAGAGCGGCTTCATGATGGCCCATGTGACGAGCGCGGCCCTTGTGAGCGAGATGAAGGGCCTCGCCCATCCCGCCTGCGTGGACACCATCCCCACCAGTGCCGGCAAGGAGGACCATGTGAGCATGGGCCCGATCGCCGCCCGCAAGCTGCTGCGGGCCGTGGACGCCCTAGAACATGTCCTCGCCATCGAGGCACGCATGGCTCTGGAGGGCGTGCGCATCATCGGCCTAAAACCCGCCAAGGGCGTCCAGCCCCTCTTCGAGCGCCTCGCAGCTGCCTGCACTCCCTGGAATGATCGCCCAATGTACGAGGAACTGAACAAGACCGTCGAGACCCTACGAAAGCATGTGACCACAAGGTAACGCAAGGATCCGCCCTGCTCGCCCTGGATACCGCCTGGGAGATGGTCGGGCAGGCGGTTGAGCCCTAGTGGTGCCCCCAACCTTCGAGCAGCTTCAGCACCAGCTCGGGATAGCCACGCACTGCGGCCTGGATAAACTCGCGATCGATGGCCACCAGAAATGCGGGCTCCTCGACTGTCGCCGTGGCCGTGTGGAGGCGATTTCGGAAGAAGGGCTCCGGCTCAAGAAAGCCATTGAGCAACTGCTCCGAGCCGACCACTTCCTCTCCACCTGCCCGCACCAGCTTCACGGTCCCCGTGACCAGTTGGTAGAGCGTCCCAGCGGGATCACCTCTGGAGAACAGGGGCTCGCCGGGCTTGGCCAAGTGCTGTTGAGGGCTCATAGCGAAGCACCCCTGGAGGTCCGCCAGGGCTCGACTGGTCTCCCTCAGACGCCAGGAAAACTGAGCACAGATGGCACGGGTGAGCCCATGGAAATCGTTGATGACCGCATCGACATGGGCGGGCTTCAGGCGAAGGACAAAGCTCCCTCCGGAACTTCGAACGGAGGCCGAACGACGGTGGGTGCCTAGATAGGCCATTTCTCCAACGATGCCAGGCTTCTCGAGATCACAAAGGACGGTAGCCAGGATTACCGGGGGCAGATCGGGTCGCTTCGAGGCCCGCTCAACGACAAAGGCCCCCTTCAACACCAGGAAGAGATCCAGGGAATCCTCGTTTTCGCGTACGAGGTACTCGCCGTCCCTGAATTTCAGGGTCTCGATATCGGTGTGAGCCTTGAGGAGACGCTGGACTTCGGAACCCGCCTCCAACTCGAGGCGCGCCAGATCAAAGGCTTCGGGCATGGGGGCTCCAGAGGGGTGAAGTGGGGATTTGAGTGTCTTTACTCTGAGGAAGCTCGTGTATCGGTTCATGGTTCGGCATCTGCTGCAGAGGGTGATTTCGCAGGGCCTGGGCCTCAGTTGCCTTCCAGTTGCCGGGGGCCGGGCACTGTGCCGTCATTCCCCTTTGCGGAACCCGATGGGCTTTTTCTTGCGAGCTGTGGGCGTCATGAGCTGCCGAATGGCATCGAAGACGGCTTTGAATTGGGAATCGTATTTCCGTTTAAGGCTGTCCAGTTTCTTGGTCAATTCACGGTGAGAGGACAAGAATTCACGAAGACGCACGAAGGCTCTGACGATCTCGATGTTGATTTGCACGGCCTGCTCACTGCGGAGCACACTGGAGAGCATGGCCACGCCTTGTTCCGTGAAGGCGTAGGGCGTATAGCGCCGACCGCCCCAATCACTTGAGATGCCAGATTTGGATCTCAAGTTGACCCACTCCTCCGTGGTGAGTTGGAACGGGAAATCCGAGGGGAACCGATTCATGTTCCGTTTTACGGCGCGGACCAGCATGCTAGTTTCGACCCCGTACAGTGTTGCCAGATCGGCATCCAGGAGAGCCTTTTCCCCCCGAATGAAAGAGAT
>CAIPUA010000082.1 GCA_903868115.1 uncultured Holophagaceae bacterium | reverse complement strand
CACCCCAGACCGACCTGGACCCAAATCAATTTATGTCCAATGTTTTCAATAACCAAAACTGAAAAAAACGAGAGTATGTACAGTGAAACGCCCCGAGGCAGGGGCGTTTCGTGAGGGATGATTTGGCGGGATTGGTTTGGTGGGAGAGGTTGAGCGGGAGTCCCCGCGTGCGGGAACTGGTTTGAGAGGAGAGACAGAAGGTGGCGGGAGGCCCACGAAGGGGCACCTCGCCAACCAGTGTAGAGCCTCGGGGCGCTCCCGGCCAGGCATGATCGGCTTGCTCACCACAGCCAGTGCCTGAGCGCCCTGCTTCCTATTCGGCCTTCGGCAGAACGAAGAGTCCCGCATCCTGGGGGCCGGGTTTCCAGTGTGCGAAGCGCAGGCTACCTTCGGATCCCGTTGGGTCTATCAGGCGCAAGCCCGGCACCACGAACATGGCGCCCGTCTGCACGGGTGCTTCGAACAACAGGGTCTTTGCCGGTTTGCCGGAGGCCAGGAAATAATCCACCCTGATCGGAAAGCCTGTCGCCCGAGCAATCCAGAAACGCGCGGTGTGGTAGCTGAGTTTGGGCCTACGCGCCTGCAGTTCGAGCCGGTGACAGGCCAAGCCATCCAGGTTCTCCTCGTGAATTCCCATGACTTCGTATTCACGAGACAAGCGGGAGTGGGCAAGATCCCCGCCCGCAGCAGGCCCCAAAAGACGCTGGGCGGGCGAGACCTTGACTGGCCGCCGCGCGTTGGGGAGCAGGAGCCACATTTCCTCACCGAGGAGCAGAACCGTGCGTCCCTTCTCCTTTTCCGAAAGGCCTTCCACACGGGAGTCTCCGTTCTCGCGCACGCGAACCCGCCAGCGCTGCTCTCCCTTGGAATCCTTCAGCGTAACCTCCACTGAAAAGGCAGGCCAGGGATGGCGCATTCGGTCCACCCGCTCCAGCAGCGCAGCACCGTCCTGGGCAGCCAGGACGGTGCCGAAAATCCCCGCGAACAGCAGCCTAGTGGCGTCCATAGACATCTTCGAGGCGCTCGATGTCATTCTCGTCAAAATGCCCAAGACTGATTTCCAACACGCGCACCGAGTGGGGTGTTTGACTGGCGCAACTGAGCCGATGCACACTCCCCGCGGGCAACCAGATTTCGGCATCCTTGTCAGGCGTGATGACTTTCCCGTCGAGTTCGATAATCACGCCTTCGTCCAAGGCTACCCAGAGTTCGGCACGATTGCGGTGTTTCTGGAGACTCAGCTGCTGCCCGGGAGCGCAGGTGAGGATCTTCACCGTGCAAGTCTCGTTGAGCACGAACTGGTCGAAGGAGCCCCAGGGCTTGTCCACATGAAGGGTGCTCGGTTTTTCCATGATCATCATCCTCAGAGCAGATCCTTGCGGCCCATTTTTTGGAGCCGTTCGACGATGTCCTTCACACCTTGGGCCTTGTCCCGGTGGCAGATGAGAAGGGCGTCCTCCTCGTCCACCACGATCAGATCCTTCAGGCCGGAACCACCGATCATGCGACGGCCGCCGAAGATGGCACAGTTGCTGGAATCCACCAGCACGGCCTCGCCCCGCACCACGTTACCCTCCGCATCCGGCTCGTGAAATTCCACCACGGCGGGCCAGGACCCCACATCGGACCAGCCGAAGCTTGCGGGGACCACCGCAACATTCTTCGACTTCTCCAACAGCGCGTAGTCGATGGAGAGTTTCGGAAGCTGAGCATACGCGGCCGCGATGGCTGCGGGATTCGCACCGGCAGCCACCCACGCATCCAGGGGCTCCAGGACCTCAGGACAGTGCGCCTGAAGTTCCCGGCGCATGTCTGCCAGCGTCCATACGAACATGCCCGCATTCCAGTAGTGGCGCCCAGTCTGCAAATACTCGAGGGCGGTTGGCAGGGGCGGCTTCTCGCGGAAGGCCTTCACGCCAAGGACCGATCCCTGTCCCTCGGTTTCGATATAGCCATAGCCGGTCTCAGGGTAGGCAGGCCGGATGCCGAAGGTGACGAGTTCATGCGTGCCACAGGCATGGCGTGAAGCCAGATCGATATCGCTGTGGAAGGCCAGGTTGTCGGTGATCCAGTGATCCGCCGAAAGCACCACCATCACTCCGTGGGGATGTTGGCGTTCAATGAGGGCCAAGGCCAGCGCAAGACAAGGCGCGGTGTTGCGTCCCTCGGGTTCCAGGATCACATTCTCGGCTGGCAGTCCAGGCAGGAGCCGCCGCGTCTCTGCCGCCAGATCCTCCGTGGTCACCACATAAATGTTCCCGGGTGCGAACTGCGGGCTCAGCCGCGCCACAGTCTGATTCAGGAGGGTTGCGTCCCCCACCATGGCCAGGAACTGCTTGGGCCGATGAGCCCTGGACCGCGGCCAGAACCGCGTCCCCCGCCCACCTGCCATAACGACGGCCACTTTCTCGATATCACCCACCGTGTCCAACATCCCGGCCCCTTCCATCCGTTCAAACGCGTGAGGTCTCGCGCATCGCCGCTTTCATCGGCCCAGCACCGGCAAGAGATCCGTCAGCACCGCAGGCGGCGCAGGGCGGGGATCGTGGATTCTCGCCAGAGGAATGGACACCAGATCACCCGCTTGTGCCCCCAGGTAGCACCCCTTCTCGCCTGCCGCCAAGCGCTTGACGGCTTCGGCGCCCCAGAGGCTGCCCCAGATGCGGTCGATGGCCGAGGGACTGCCCCCCCGTTGTATGTGTCCGAGCACTACCACCCGCAGATCGAGGTCGTGATCCTGGCGCAGCCGTTCGCCCACGGCGTAGGCGTTGCCGAGTTGTTGATCACCTTCTGCGACCACCACGATGCTGCTCCGCTTGCCCCGCACCCAGCCCGCCCGCAACTGGGTTACCAATTCCTCGTATGTGTCTGTGGCAGATTCGGGATAGATCACGGCTTCCGCACCACAGGCGATGGCCGTGTGAACAGCGATCATGCCCGAACTGCGACCCATGACTTCAACCAGGAAAAGGCGTTCATGGGCACTGGCAGTGTCCCGAATACGGTCGATGGCGCCGATGGCCGTGTTGAGGGCCGTGTCGAAACCCAAAGTGCGCTCGGTGCCCGGCAAATCGTTGTCAATAGTGCCTGGAATCCCGATGCAAGGAATCGTCTGCTCCTCGGAAAGCAATGTGGCGCCAGTGAAACTGCCATCCCCGCCGATGACCACCAGCGCATCGATGTCAGCGGCCTTGAGATCCCGAGCCACCTGGGCGCGGACGGCCTTGACGCGGAAGGCATCGCAGCGGGCGGTGTTGAGGATGGTGCCTCCGCGTTGGAGGATATTGGCGCAGTTGCGGCTGGAAAGTGGTCGCCAGTCCTGATCCACCAGCCCCTGAAAACCGCGGTAAACGCCGTAGACCTCGATATCGAGGGCGCTGGCCTGCCTCACCACGGCCCGGATCGCGGCATTCATTCCCGGAGCATCGCCTCCAGAAGTCAGGACGCCGAGTCGCTTCAGATTCATTTTTTCACCAGGGCGGATTTCTTCGGGCGGCGCACCTTGTTGCCCTTGGATACGCCCTTCTTGACGACGGTGACCTTGCCCTTTTTTCCCCTCTTCGCCCGGTAGCCTCGGGTGTCCTTGACGTGCACTTCGGGCGGCGGTAGGGGCGGCGGTTCCATCACGGTCCGGGGGACGGGCGGAAGGTCCTGGTCACCACCGGCCTGCGCCCGCTGGGCCCTGATGCGCATCACCGGGTCATCAGGGGCCTGCTGTGCGGCGAGCAGACCAAAGGCCACGGCGACGATTCCCAGCATGCGTGGATAGGTCATTCCGTGACTCCAGTAAGTGTTCCGGCTACATCTGCCAGGATACCCTCACTTTGCCTGCTTCTGCGACCGAAGCTTGGCGAAGAACTCCGCCACCACCGTATCCGCATCGCCCTTGGCCTGGTCTGCGGCCTGCCCCTCGCGCTCCAGGATGTCCCGACCCGAAGGGGCATGTTTGGTGGCTTCCTCCTGGGGAGCCAGGTTCGCCTGGATGTACTCGGAGACATCGATGAGCCGATGACCCACCTTCTCCAACTTCTGACGGACGATGTCCTGGTACTGGAAGAGGTCGAAGACCCCGGACACGTTGTACATGCCGTTGTCCGCATGGAGACCGATGTCTTCGATCTTGGCGATGAGATTGTCCCGGTCCTCGCTCGGCGGCATGAGGCGCGACAGGATGTCATTGCACTCCTTCGCCAGAGTCTGGATCTCTTCGAAGCTGGACTGGACCACCTCGATCTGAGAAATGACCCGCTCAGCGCCGCCCTCCTGCTCGTGCGCGATTTGAATCAACTGGTCAGGGATGGGTTGGTCCCTTTTTCCCTTTTCAGACATCCATCACCTCCGGCCATATCCTGTTCCTCCAAGGTATCGTCCAAAAGGGTATGAAAGCTTGAAAACCAGCAAAACATTCGTCCACTGATAGACTCGCCCTTCGCGGGCACGCCCTGACTCCCCCGATTTCGGCCCGCATTTTGGAGATTTTATGTTTATTTCACCATCTGACCTTACCATCCGGGAGAACACCCTCGCCAGCTGTCAAAAACCTTTCCCTGCTTCCGAAAAAATTCATGTACATGGATCCAGGTCAGATATTCAGGTGCCCCTGCGACGCGTCCAGCTTCAGCCCACCCGGGACTTCGATGGCAAGCTGACCCCCAACGAACCCGTCCTGCTTTATGACACGACCGGTCCCTACACAGATCCCCAGACCCGCATCGATCTCGCCAAGGGCTTGGCTCCCTTGCGCCTGCCCTGGATTCTCGAGCGGGCCGATGTGGAAGAGTTGGCCTCCTCCACCAGCCTCTATCGACAACTACGGGAGCGGGATGCGGATCTGGATGCCATCCGGTTCCAGGCCGAACGGCGACCCATGCGTGCCCAGGTTGGGAAGAATGTCACCCAGATGCACTACGCAAGGCAGGGCAGCATCACCCCCGAAATGGAATTCATCGCCATCCGCGAGAACCTGGGCCGCGAGGCTTCCGGTCGCCAGCCCATCACGCCCGAATTCGTGCGGAGCGAAGTGGCCCGAGGTCGCGCGGTGATCCCCGCCAACATCAACCACCCGGAAGCCGAGCCCATGATCATCGGGCGCAACTTCCTGGTGAAGATCAACGCCAACATCGGCAATTCCGCCGTGGCTTCCTCCATCGAGGAGGAAGTGGAAAAAATGGCCTGGGCCATCCGCTGGGGCTCGGACACGGTCATGGACCTCAGCACGGGCGCCAACATCCACGAGACCCGCGAGTGGATCCTGCGCAACAGTCCCGTGCCCATCGGCACCGTGCCCATCTACCAGGCCCTCGAAAAAGTGAATGGCAAGGCCGAAGAGCTCACCTGGGAGATCTACCGGGACACGCTCATCGAGCAGGCTGAACAGGGCGTGGACTACTTCACCATCCACGCCGGTGTCCTGCTTCGCTACGTACCCCTCACGGCCAAGCGCCTGACGGGCATCGTCAGCCGGGGCGGCGCCATTCTGGCGAAATGGTGCCTGGCCCACCACAAGGAGAACTTCCTCTACACCCACTTCGAAGACCTCTGCGAAATCATGAAGGCCTACGATGTGGGCTTCTCCCTGGGTGATGGCCTACGGCCCGGCTCCACGGCCGACGCCAATGACGAGGCCCAATTCGGAGAGCTCGAGACCCTTGGCGAACTCACCAAGATCGCATGGAAGCACGATGTGCAGGTGAT
>CAIPUA010000081.1 GCA_903868115.1 uncultured Holophagaceae bacterium | reverse complement strand
TTGCCGCTGCTCAACAGCGGGTTAGTCATTTGCACCAACGCTACACCTAACGGCCCTGTGTAACCACGAAGTAAGTGGTCAAGTTCAATTGGCGATAAACCAATCAAACCTGTGGCTTTACCTGCCAGTTTAGATACTTCGGTTGTCGTTGGACGAGCGCGATCTGTTTCAAGCATGGTCTGTACTTCCCGCTTGGATTCGATGTCACCGCCAAAGAAGGACTTGCCGAGGTACACCTCAATGCCGGGTTTGACTGCCGCAGGAATACCAAACGGGTTGTATGTCTTACCAATCTCAGCAATACCCATGACAGAGCGCGAAGAGCCCCTGCAGACCCAGGAACCAGGGCGCGTAGTAGACCAGACGGCCCGCAGTCTCGGCGTTGGCGCGAGTCTCGACGATGGTTCCCACGGAGAGCCCTACGAGGAGCACGACCAGCAGAATCACAGCGAGCCTAAGTGAGGCCAGGAAAGCGAAAAGCTTCTTCATGGAATCCTTCCGGATACGAGATGCAGGTTCATGGGGGCTACCTCCAATTCAGGTCTGAAACTTCGCGGCTTCTACTCTGATGAATACGATTGGCAAAATGTGCAGTCGGAGTGGACGGTTGTTCAGAATGGCGGGCATGTTAACGAGTGAGTGCTCAGGCACAGGGGCCGGGGCAGGATCGCAGGTCTGCCTACTCTACAGCAGACGGCGCCAGACGCATCGCTCAGCTTGAAAGCACCACAGGCCAAGAAGGTGAAGTCACCGCTCGGCTAGAGATGGGTCTAAAAAGCGGCGGGGTCGCATCGGCTGACACGACCCCGCGGATGCGACTTAGCTATGGCAGAGGGTGTTGTTGAAGCAGCCTGGTACCGTTCCGGCGGGCGCGGGAGTGCGGGGTGCGCGCGTGGAATTGGCCCCATTGAGGTGGCACTTGGCGCAGACGGGCGCGTTGGCGACATCTGTTCGGGTGTGGCTCGGCAGGGTCGTTGGCCCGGTTTCCGGGAGCCAGGGTTTGTTGGGGTGCGGAGCCTTGGTGTGGCAGGTCAGGCACGAGGGGGCAATGGCGCCGGTGTAGTTTTGGCCGTGACACTGGGTGCAACGGGCGAAGCCCGCCATCGCCAGGGGGTCTGCCGTGTTCGGTGCGAGCTGAGCGCCCAACCTGCCGTGCTGGCTGGGAACCGCCCATCCCGTGGGATGCCCCAGGCCGTTGGGATGGCAGGTGAAGCAGCTGACCTTGGAGATCCCGCCCGCAGCGGCGGGATCCGTGGTGGAACCGTGACAGGTCCGGCACTGATCGCGCTGCTTGAGATACTCGGCCGGATGACTCTCCATCCAGGTCGCGGGATGCTGGCCGCTGATGGCACTGAGTTGAGGTGCGCTGCTGCGACCCTCGCTGCACCCCCAGGCCAGAAGGGCGAACACCACCGCGAAGAAGCTTCTGGTCATCAATTGAATTCTGCTCATTGAATTCCCCATCTGGCGCATCAACAGACCCCTACTTGTACTTGTGGCAGGTCATGCACTTTTCGTTGTTGGCGCGGCCGTGGCACTTGAAGCAACTGGTCGGGTCCGCCTTGCCTTCGATCCGATGCATGGAAAGGTAGTTGCCCCGGTGCGGGATCTCTCGATCCGGCCGATTGCCCAACTTGGCCGAGGGTTTCATGACGGTCTTGCCGCCGTGGCAGTCCGCACAGAAGGACTGGCTGTGGCAGGTCGCACAGGTCGCGGAATCCTGGCCCGCCGCGATACGGTGCTCTTTCACGAAGGCGGCGGTGTGATCGAAGGAGGCGTAGGGCTTGAGGTTGCCCTTGATGGCTTCGGCGCCGTGGCACTCGGAACAGACCGGCCGACCAGCGCCCAGGGCCTGCGGATGCGTGGCCGCGAAGCTCTTTTCAGACGAGATGAGGGAGCACGCCGTCAACAGCCCAAGGCCCAAGGCTGCGACAAGGGAGAGGAGCGCGGTTTTCCGAATCATTTACGGCCTCCTTTGCCCGCCATACCGAACCTGTATTCCACCCGCAGAAGCCCGCTGACCTCTTTCCGGAACAAGGGATTCCTTCCCAGGCCGAGATCGCCGGAAATCTTCAAGTTCTCCGTCGGACGGATGCCCACGGAAGCCACGGCCTCGGCGGCATAACCTTCGCCGTTCAGGTTGGGATTCTGCGTGTCCTCGAATTTTTGATGGATGCCATCCACGCTGGCGAAGAAGAAACCGCCGTCATACATGGCCCAGGCTCGAACTTCTCGGTGGGAAAGGCCGTAGGACGGTAGCAGAGCGCCCGGTGACAGAACATCAGCGGCGTTCACGCGGTGGTAGCCGAAACCGGTCTGGAGCTTTCCCTCGATCAGGGCCAGGCGGGCCTCGGCGCCGAAACGATTGGTGGCTCCGTAAGTCTCGCGATTGGTGTGGCGATAATCGGCCACCACTTTGAGGTTGGCCAGGGCCGCCCAGGTGATGCTGCCCGAATTCGAGCTGAATTTGCCCTTTTCATCCTGATGGAACAGCGAGGGCATGTTGGTGCCCGCGAAGTAGGCCCGGAAGTTCCGCTCGGTGAAGGCCCCGGAAACCGAGACTGTGTCCGCCACTTTCACGGTGAGATTGTAATCGTGCTCGGCGAACCTGGAGGGACTCTCGACCCCTGCCTGTCCCCCGGAATGCTTGGCGACATCGAGGACCGTCCGCCCGCTGAAATCCACGCGCGCGACAGGTGAAACCCTCAGGTCGAGCCCTACTTGTCTCCGGGTGTAGTCCGTGGGGGGGGTGCTGAGCAGGTCCTGAGCCGCCTTCGTGCCATCCTGCAGGTAAGAGAGGCCCAGTTCGCCCAGTTTCGCCACCCGGTAGGAGAGGCGAGTGCCCAGGATGTAGTCCAGCTGCTGCTCGTAGTCGGTGGGCGACATCGTGCCCATGGCCTTGA
>CAIPUA010000080.1 GCA_903868115.1 uncultured Holophagaceae bacterium | reverse complement strand
GTGTCCAGTGCTGGCGATGTGGGTTCCCGAACTGCCCTTCCAGTTGGCCTGTAGACGGGAGGGTGGTCTGGAGGGACGGCCACTGGCCTTCCTGAATCCCGAACAGCCGCGCACGCCCACGCTTTGGTTCGTGAACCGTCTGGCGAAGGCCGAGGGCCTGCGGGCCGGGGAACCCATGGACCAGGCCCTGCGTCGCCTGCCGGGACTGCGGGTGCTGGATCCCGCGCCCCAGACCTGGTGGGAGGCCCACGCCCACCTGGGCGACTTCCTGGTGCGCTGGACGCCCCAGGGCCAACTGGGGCGCCTGGGCGAGGCCGTGGTGGAACTGCACGGCACCGAGGGCCTTTACGGCCCACCCAGGGATGCCGCGTGGCGCATCCGTCGGGAACTCCGGGGTTCCCATGGCTGGCTCAGCCATGGCGGGCTTTCCGAGAGCGCCACGGCGGCCCATCTCGCGGCCCATCTGGAACACGAACTGGAACTGGTGGCGGAGGGCGGCGAATCGGCCTTCCTGGCACCCCAACCCCTGAAAAAGCTGCCTGATTTGGCCCCGCGACTGCAAGCCCGCTTCCGACGGCTGGGCCTGCTCTCCTTTGGGGACGCCCAGCCGCTGCCGCTGCCCACGTGGCAGGAACTGGTCCCAACGGCGCTGGCGCCCAAATTGCGCAGCCAAGTGAGGGGTGAGGATCGGGTCAAACTCCCTCTGCTCACGGAACGCCCCGGCAGTTCCAGGCACACCTGGCGCCAGGAACCACCACGCCTGCCCGAGGAGATCGAGCTGGCCGCCTGGACCCTCAACCGCCTCTGGGCGGATCCTCGCACCCCCCGCACCCTCTCCCTACGCTGGTGGGATGTGGACGGCGAAGCGCATTTTTGGCGGGCCCCCGAAACGGCCCTCGCGGATCCGACCCTCAACCTCGCCCGCACCCTCGAAAACGCTTTCCGCGCGGGTTCCACCCGGCGCATCCTCGTGCGCCAAGTCGAACTGCGCATCGCCTGGGGTCTGGGCCGCCCCCGCGCCCTGTTTCAGGAACCCCGGATCGCAAAGCTCGACCACCTCGAACCCGCCCTGGCGAGCCTGCGCAAGCGCTATCCCGAGCATCCCGTGCTGCCGGGATGGATGGTGGCGGTGTGAACCCCCATGTTCGCCCTGGGCATTTCCGATTTTTCGCTGGGTGAGGGCATCTATCCCGCCGAGACCCTGCTGCGCCTTGCGCGCACGCTGGGCTACCGGGATCTCGTGCTCTGGGACCCGAGTCTCGCCGGCTATCCAAAGCTGCGGGAGGAGCTGGAGTGGCCGCGAAAGGCGCGCCTCCTCGCGGGCGAAGCGCCAGACCCCGGGGATGATCTCCGCATCCACCTCGGCTGCCGCTTCACCTGGCGGGGCCACGCCTGCGGTGCCCTGCCCTTCACAGACGCAGGCTACACCGCGCTGAATCGGCTGCTAACGGAGCAGGCGCACGGGCGTGGCGAAGGCGAGCCGCCTCGTGATTGCGTGCTGCTGACAGAGGATCTGGAAGGCCTGGAAATATTGCTTCGGGAGGGTCTCCGGACCACCCTCCTCGCCCAGCCGCACGGCGCCCAGGAGGCCCGCCGCGCTCTGGAGCGAGGCCTCTCCGTGGCCGCGCCGCAAGTGCTGCGCTTCCGTACGCCCGCAGGCCTGGAGCTGCATCGCCTCAAACGCGCCATCCACACCCAGAGCACCCTGCCCCGCACGGAAGCCGCCTGGGACGCCCGGGACGCGGCCATGCCAAGGCGGGACTGGGAGGGCCGATTCCCGATGGCCGAACCGACCGTGGAACGCGAAACAGCGGAAATACTGGAGCGGGTAGCCGCTTGGTCCCTCCACTGGGGCGCATGGGTGGACACCGGTCCCCTGGGGCTCGAAGGCCAGGACCTGGACGCCATCCTGCGGGAGCGGGTGCGGGCGGGCATCCGGAGACGCTTCGGTGCCTTCACGGGCGAACTGGAGAGCCGCCTGGAGAAGGAGTTGGAACTCATCCGCGAGAAGCGCTTCGCGGGTTATTTCCTGCTGGTGCAGGATCTCGTTACCCATGGCGGCCCCAGGCGCATCTGCGGACGCGGCAGTGGCGCGGCTTCGCTGGTGAGCTATGCGCTGGAGCTCAGCAATGTGGACCCCGTGGGCACGAACCTGATGTTCGAGCGCTTCCTAACGAAGGAGCGCACGGATCCCCCGGACATGGATATCGATTTCGCCTGGGACGAGCGCAACGCCGTCATCCAGGCGGCCTTCGAACGCTATGGGCGGGACCGGGTGGCCATGGTCTCCAATCACAATTACTACAAGGCCAAGGGCGCCCTGCGGGCCGTGGCCCAGGCTTTCGGGCGGCCGGAATCGGAACTGAAGCAGCTGGCCCGCTACGTGCGCCACTGGGACGGTGGCCTGGAGCGCGCCGCCCAGAACCCTGCCTGGGACGAGGTGCTGCGGTGGGCATCCGCCCTCACGGGGCACTTCTGCCAGTTCTCCGTGCACCCCGGCGGCACGGTCATCGCGCCGGGGCCGCTCTGGGAACACGCTGCCTTCCAACCCGCCCCGGCCAAGGAGGGCGTCTCCATCACCCAGTGGGACAAGCTCGGCGTGGAGAACTACGGCCTGGTGAAGATCGACCTGCTGGGCAACCGCAGCCTCGCGGTGATCCGGGACGCCTACGCGGTGCTGGGGAACCGCGTGGCGAAGGAGCCCGGCACCCATTCCCGCCAGGACCCCGCCACCCAGCAGCTCCTGGCGGCGGGCGACAGCATCGGCGTCTTCTACGTTGAAAGCCCCGCCACACGCCAGCTCCAGCAAAGGGTCGGCAAGGGTGACTTCGAGACCCTCGTCATCCATTCCAGCCTCATTCGTCCGGCCGCTTCGCGTTGGATTGACCGCTATGTGAAGCGCTGCCGTGGCGAGGAAGCCTATCAGCCCTCCGATCCCGTCTTTGCCAATCTCCTCTCCGAAAGCTTCGGCGTGCTCGTCTATCAGGAGGATGTCATCAAGGTCTGCGTGGAACTCGCAGGCTGGAGCCACTTTGAGGCGGACCAGCTCCGCAAATTGCTGGGCAAGAACGATTGCGAAGCGAAGCTCCCCATTTTCGAGCGGCGCTTCCGGGCGGGCTGCGCCATCCAGGGCGTTCAACAAGCCATCGTGGAGGAATCCTGGGACATGATCCGCACCTTCCAGGGCTACTCCTTCTGCAAACCGCATTCGGCCAGCTATGCCCAGGTGAGCTTCGAGAGCGCCTGGATCAAGGCGCATCACCCGGCGGTCTTTTTTGCCTCCGTCATTACGAACCATGGCGGCTTCTACCCTGCCATCGCCTACCTCGGGGATGCCCGGCGCCACCGCCTCGTCGTGCGGGGCCCAGACGCCAACAGTTCCGCGTGGGCTTTCACCGCCGAAGGCGAACAGGGCCTGCGGGTGGGCCTCATGCAGGTGGGCGGCGCTCGCGAAGGCGAAGTGAGGGCCCTGATCGAAGAGCGTGAACGAAACGGCCCCTTTGTGGACCTGGACGAATTACTGGCCCGCACGAAGCCCAGCCTGACGGCAGTGGAGGCGCTTTGCGCCGCCGGCGCCTTCGACCACTGGGCTCCCGACGGGGACCGCACGCGGCTGCTGTGGGCACGTCTGGGCGGAGTGCCGCCCGGGCTGCGCCCCCGCCCCACCGATCCCTTCGACCGAGCGGATCTCGAAATGGAGACCATGGGCATTGCGCTGGAACTCCACCCCGCAGCCCTCAAGCGCTATCGCAACGGTGGCGGCCCCCAGCGCGTAGCCGATGTGCAACAACCCGGTCGCTTCCTGCGTTTCTGGGCCCTGGTGGTGGCCGAAAAGGTCGTTCCAACTGAGCGGGGCGAGCGCATGCAGTTCGTCACCCTCGAGGACGAGACCGGCCTCGCGGAATCAGTGGCCTTCCCGGATGTCTTCCGCAAGCGCGGACGGCCCTTCCAGGTGGGAGAGATTCTGCCCATGCAGGGGCGCAGTGTGCGACAGGATGGCTTGGCCGTCCTCGAACTCGCATGAACCCTGTCAGTCGTGAAGCCCGAAATCCGTGCGTTTGAAACCGACGGATTTCTTCCGCTCGGCTTCTGCTTGCTCGGCCTTGGCGGTCAAGTCCGCCCGACCAAAGGTCCAGGCGTCAAACCAGCGCTCGGCCCGAATCCATTCAGGGCGGTAGCGATCCGGTGGCTCCGGGCACTCCAGGGGATGGCCCAGGGGGATGAGCGCGAAGGGCTCGATGTCATCGGGCAGATGCACCAATCGAGAAAGGACGGCCATGCGATCCCGCTTGGGATAGAGGCCCACCCAGACTGAGCCCAAGCCGAGCATGTGGGCGGCCAGCATGAGATTCTCGGTGGCCGCCGCGCAGTCCACGGCCCAGAAATCGGGATGGGGCAAATCCCGGGTTGCCGCACAGACGAGCACGGCCAGGGGGCAGTATTCCACGGCAGACGCATAGGGATGATCCGTGCCAATAGTCTCCAGGGCGGCTCGGTCCTGGATCAGTACGAAGCGCCAGGGCTGTTGGTTGCCGGCGGAGGGCGCATGCATGGCCGCCTCCAGAATCGACCGGACAATCTCCGGCTCGATGGGTTCTGGACGGAAAACCCGAATACTCCTGCGCGTCAAGAGTGCCTTCATGCCATCCATGGGACCTCCGGTGAATGTGCCAAAAGGGTGCATCGGCATCGTAGCAGGGTAAGGATGGCGTTCAAGGCATCCAGGAAGCCCTCCAAAGGCTTTGTTCGAACAGGACGGGACTTTGTGACAATGTCGGAAGGACAGTCTGCCTCGTGGCATCCAATGCCTGCCAGTTGATCGGGAAAAATTCATGAACGATTCGCAGAGCAACCGGATCATCGTCGCGGGTGGCACAGGCTTAGTGGGCACCCACCTCGTACGGGAACTTCTGAAGCAGGGCATGGCGGTCCAAGTCCTGACCCGGAACCCCCGAGGGGCTCAACTTCCGGACGGAGCCACAGCCTGCGGCTGGGAGGAGCTTCCCGAGATCATCGAGGGGAGCCTCGCCGTGGTCAATCTGGCCGGGGAAGGCATCGCCGATGCTCGCTGGAGCCAGGCCCGGAAGAAGGACCTGCTCAATAGCCGCATCGCGCCAACACAACGCATCGTGACCGCCCTGGCCCAGGCAAGGCAGAGTCCAGCCGTCCTGGTCAACGCCAGTGCCATAGGCATTTATGGAACCCAGGGCGAGGCCCCCCTGGACGAGACCCACCCCGCCGGAACAGGCTTCCTGGCCGACCTCTGCCAGGCCTGGGAAGCCGCCGCAGACCCGGCCCAGACCCTGGGTGTGCGCGTCGTCAAACTGCGCCTCGGCCCAGTTCTGGCCCGCAGCGGCGGCGCCTTGCCCAAGCTTGCCCAACCGGTTCGCCTCTTCATGGGCACCGCCCTCGGCAGCGGACGCCAGGGTTTCAGCTGGATCCATATCGAGGACCTGGTGCGGTTGATCCTGGAATGC
>CAIPUA010000079.1 GCA_903868115.1 uncultured Holophagaceae bacterium | reverse complement strand
CCATCACTACGAACACGGGCGTGCCCAGGAAGATGCCCACCAGGAGCGCGAGAACACCCGGCATGAGCAACGCGTGGGGATTCTTGACCACGAGTCCAAGGGCAACGAGCGCGGCCCCGAGTATCAATGCCGCCATTTTTCCCCACCATCGGTCCGAGGCCCTCCACGCGAAACGCAGCGCTGAAAGTGCCATGGCCACGGGCATCACCAGTTCGCACCACCACTCGGGAATACCCCCGGGAAGCAAGCGGCCCACGCCGATATCAATGGCCACGATTCGCCAGGAAGCCAGCGCGAGCAGCGCGCACACCGCCACGGACAGAGCCGAGGCAACGGTTTCTGCCACCTGCTTGAGGCGCTTACCGGGAATCAGTTCCCCCGTGGCGAGGCGCAGATGCTTGCCCGTGGCCGCGGCCAGGAGGGCACCCAGGAAGGCGATCCAGAGGGTCAATTGCTGCGTATAGAGCATCGAACCCGGAATCCCCTTGTGGAAAATCCACCGCGAGGCCATCTCCAGCACCGGGAGCACCATCATCACCAGCAGGATGACGATGACCGAGCCCTTCTCGAAGCCCTGGACGGCGCCTCGGATGAAAGCGGAGACCTTCACTTCCGGCCCTTCTGGGCGCGGAATTCGTCACGCACCTTCTTCACCGCGTCGAAATCGGAGGCTTCCGCCCCGCTGCCGCGTACCGCGGGCCAGGTGCGTTCCGCCAGTTCGAACCAGGCCTTGCGTTCAGAGTCCTTGAAACGGATCGTTTGGAGGCCGTTCTTTTTCATCTGCTCCATGGCGTCATCGCTCATGCGCTTCACTTCCGCGTTCACCCTGGCCCCGATCTCCCGGGAAATCGCCAAACATTTGGCCTGGAGATCGGCGGGAATCTGATCCCACACAGACTTGTTGACCACCGTTCCGCCCGGGAGATGTCCCCAGGAAAGATCGGGCATGAACTTGGCCGAGTCATACAAGCGAGCCGTAAAGGCGGCGATGGGTGTGGCAAAAAAGCCCTCGATCATGCCCGTGGAAAGGGCGGGCAGGATATCTGTGGCGGGGATGACTACGGGCTGGAACCCAGCGGCTTCAGAGGCTTTCACCGCTGAAGGATCCCCGGCCCAGGCGAAAATCTTCACGCCCTTCAACTCTTTTACGGATGCAATGTCCTTTCTCAGAAAGAGGTAGACCCATCCCGTATCGCCCCACATGAGGGGCACGAAGCCTTTGTCGATGAAACGCTTTTCCCAGGTTGGGGCCAGACGGGGGAACACATATTCCCACTCCTCCTGGCTGGTGATGAGGCCCGGACAGGCGATGGCCTGGGGCGCCGATTCGATATCGTGCAGACCCACCACAGTGAAGGCGCCGGCGTTCAACTGGCCCACGCGCATCTTGCGAACCATGTCACCTTCGCTGCCCGCAACGCCACCGGGATAGATCTTGAGTTTCACCTTGCCGCCCGAGACCTCCATCCAGCGCTGGCCCATCTCCTTCAGCAGCCCGTGCCAGGTGGAGCCTTCAGGCGCCAAGGTTCCGAGCTTGATGGTGACCGTCTGGGCGAACGCAGAAGCCGCAAGCATTAGCAGCATGGACAACAGGCAACGCGAAACGAATCGGGGCAGCATGGTCATTCCTCCAGAAAGAGATCCGCAGCGCGGGACTTGAGCCACCGCGCCCGGCGCTGGGCGATGAGATTGACGAGGCGAAAACGGGGGGCGCTGTCAGCGTCGAAGGCGATCACCTGATCCAGCAGGTCGTGGAAACACTTTCGGTCCTGCTGCTGAACGGCAACCCCTTCCGCCCAGCTAACGAGGGGCGGGAGCTTCTGCTGCTGGGTGAGGGCCAGCACCCGCTCGTAATGCAACCTGGCGCGAGCGAGGCTGCCAGCGGAGCGCCCATCCTCGTAGGCCACATAGAATTCGTGGATGGCCCCGTCATTCCAGCCTTCGTCCAGCTCAAGGGCTTTCCCCATGAGGGCTTCCACTTCAGGAAGGCGGCCCACGAGCTTCATGTCGTCCTTGGAGATGGAAATCTGCGCCACCAAGGCGGCAGCAGTCCAGTAAAGCAGAGGCACATCGCCGTTGCCGAGGCTGGAGAGCGCAGCTGTCCTGTCCGTCGCAAAGCCTTTCCCGAATCCCTTGTGGCGCGCCTCCATGCCCCGGAAACCATATCGCCACGCCCGTTGGAAGAGCCGCTTTGCCCGCTCCAGCTTTTCCTTGGCCTTGGCGGGCTGGCTGTCCTCCAGCATCTGGGCGTCCTGCAACACAAAGGCGTAGGCGTATTGCGTGAAGCCCGAAGCCGCGGCCAATAATAGGTTTTCATTCTGGGGAGATGCTTCCAGGAGGGCTTCCAGGGTCTTCACCCCAAAGGGGATGGCCTCGCGCACCAATTCTGGGTCGTCTTCCGCGGCAAAAACCGAGCCTTGGCTGTTTAGTGCCGAACCTACGCGGTTCACCACGATCCGTGTGCAGGATGCAGAAGCGGCAAGAAGGGCGAGAACAGAAATGAGCAATCGCCACCGAGCGCGCGGAATGGATGCAGTCAGCGCGCTCTGGATTCGCGAGCGTGATCCAGCCCATTCGCCCCGTGCGATTGAGGGCGGCCAGGAAGGTGGATTTCCTTGGATTTGCATGGCGAGGCTTTGACGAATCCATTGAAGGGTCTTCCGGGACCCGGGTCAAGAGAGGACGGCTCTGGAAGGAATCGCAACCGTTATTGGCTTCCACTGTCGCGGAGTGGCCTATTGTCTCATCCTGGCAAGGAGTCTAATACGAGAAGAGCCTCCTACAGGAGGCTCTTCTCGTATTAGGGGATGGCCTACTGTTTGGCAGAGGGTCCCACATAGCGGGCATCGGAGAAGGCCAGGATGGGGTAGAAGATGAAGCCCAGGAAGATCAGGCCGAGACCAAAGCCCACCCCCTTGCCATAGGACTTGGCGAAATCGATGGCCACGATGATGAAGATGATGAAGTTGACGAGGGGGATGAGCATCAGGAGCAGCCACCACCAGGGGCGCCCCACGATTTCCAGCATCACGTAGAAGTTGTAGATCGGCACCAGGCAGGCCCAGCCTGGCTTGTCGGCCTTGGTGAAGCAGATCCACAGCGAGGCGATCAGGAAGATCATTACGGCGAGGGAGATGATGGTCGACATGGTGAGCGTCCTATGGAAACCCCTTGAGGGGTGGGGGGGTGGGTAGTGGGTTGGCTCAATGAAGGTACGCGAAGCCTATCGCCCACCAGTGGGGGTGTCAACGGTGGAATTTTCGTGGTTGTTCCAGAGAAATATTCTCCGTGAATGACCAATACACCTGGGTGGCCTGATCGCCATCCGCACGCGGGATTCTGCAGTTCGGCCATGGGTGCCCATCGTTCGCAGACAAGAGGGGACGGCGTCCAGAAGAATCCGCATATTCCAGGTGTCAACCCGCATGGGATTGACCCAGGAACCACCCCAACACCTTCCCCCACCTCTCTCAGCCTTCGCGCTGGCAATTCACAGGAGGATTCATGCATCCGATCCGCCTCATCCTTGCTTCGGGAATCACGCTTGGAATGTTCGCGTTCCTGGGTTGCGGAGGGGGGTCCTCGGCGACGACGCCCGCTCCCACCTCGGTCTTCACCTTCTCCCCGAGCGCTCCCGCTGTGGGAACATCGGTAGCCTTCACGGATGCCTCCACGGGCAGTCCCACCTCCTGGTCCTGGACCTTCGGTGACGGAGCCACCAGCACCTCTCAGAATCCGACCCACACCTACACGGCCGCAGGCAGCTTCACCGCGACTCTCCAGGCCACGAACGCTGGAGGCGTCGCCACCTCTACCAAGACGGTGGTTGTGAGCCAACCCCTCTCACTCACCAGCAGCGTCGCTGCCAACGGCGGGATCCTGCCCATCGACATATTCCTTCGATGGCAGTGGCGCCTCCCCGGATCTGTCATGGTCCAACGCGCCCTCATCCGGCCCGAAGCCGTCCTGGGAATCCGTTCCACCGGCGGTGGCGCACGGGTGCTGGTGCGCATGACCGGAGGCACT
>CAIPUA010000078.1 GCA_903868115.1 uncultured Holophagaceae bacterium | reverse complement strand
GGAGACGACGCCGAGGAGCCGGCCCGAGGCCATGGCTGCTTCGATGTCGCGGCGTTCCTGGGGCAGAAATCCGGAGCGGTAGGCCGAGACGCGTGAGGCGTAGGGGCCGGCTTTTTCGCGAATCCACAGGCTGATCAGCTCGGTCATCTTGCGCGACTGGGTATAAACGATGGTGCGCAGCCCCCGGCGCAGGGCGGCGGCGAGCAGCATAACGGCGGTTGTGGCGGCGGACTGTTCGGGGTTGATAAACAGGAAATGGCGGGCGGCGGTGGGCGCGCCGGACTCGGTGACGGTCGTCACGGGCAGGTCGGTCAGGTCCGTGGCCAGCTCGCCGGGATTGCCGATGGTGGCCGAGGAAAAGACGAAGGACGGGCGGGCACCGAAACGCTGGCACACGCGGCCCAGGCGGCGAAAGACGTGGGCCATGTGCGAACCCATGACACCCCGGTAGGTGTGCATTTCATCCACGACCACATGGGTGATACTCGCGGGTAAGGCCAAGACATCTCGCTCGAAGGCCCGTGGATCCCGCGCCAACCGATCCTCCGTATCCGCTTCGAGCAGGTTGTACAGCCGGGTGCTGGCTTCCGGCAGCCGCTCGCGCAGCAGGGTGCTCTTGCCCGTGCCCCGGGCCCCAAAAAGGAAGCAACTGCGATTCTCAGGGAATTTGAATGATCGATGGAACATGTTCCCGATTTAGCCTCCAAATACGGAGTGTAATCCGATGTTTGCTCAGGGCCAAGGAATTACATGGATGAGGGGTTGTTTGTGTCGCGCCCTAGTCACGAAGGCCGGTGAAGACGGCGGCCACCAGGAGGTAGGGTTCGGGCTCGGTCACCTGGGTGTTTTCCAGCCAGTCGCGGTGGTCCTTGAAGATCCGCTCGATGTGCACGCGGCCATCTTCCTGTTTCTTCTTGCGGAACTGCTCGGGCTGGTCGGTGAACAGGGAACCTTCAAGTTGCCCCAAGTGGCGCACCTTCAGGGCCTCCAGGGTTTCCAGCAGGTGTTCGAGGCGTGCCATTGCCTGGGCTTCCCGCCGGGTCCGCTCCGCCTTCAAGACCTCCCTTCCCTTGGCCACGGCAGCGGGCAGCAGGGCCTGAAGAGGGGCGGCGGAGAGTTCCCCACCCGCATTGGGAAAGCGACCCGGCTGCAGGCTCAGGCGGCGCAGCAAGGCCTGGATATCCTCCGTGCCCGTGACTCGTAGGCCCTCCATGCGCACGGCCACCCAATCGTGGATGAGGATGTAGCCCCGCCGGTTGGGAAAGCCGCCTTGGAGGAGCACGATGTGCTCGTCCCTCCCGAGGTTCGCTAAGCGCAGGATGGGGGCCGTATGGCGCCCGAAGGCATTGAGGGCGCGATCTCCCAGCCATTCCATGACGGGGTGCAGGGACCAGAGATACTGCAATTCCGGCCAGGGGGTGTCCTCCTCGCGGCAGCGCTTCAGTTCGGTGTAGAGGCGCTGTTTGCTGGGCGTGAGCAGGAAGCGGTCGTTATCCGGCCAGACTTCGGTGGGTAGGTAGCGCAGGCGTGCCTGAAGATCCTTGGGGGCGGTGAGGCGCAGGGTATCGCCCACGACATCCGCCTGAAGATCGGGGTTCTCGGTGTTGAGCCAACGAAGGGCCTCTGTGGCGTATTCGAGATCGTCCTGAAAGATCCCCGGCGTGGTCCCCACCAGGGCCTCGAAACTATCGCTGGGCGCCCCCTGGGGGACGAAGCTATCCAGGGGATTGCTACCTTCGGGAATGCCTTCCAGCAGGCTGGCGAAGATATCGGAGATGTCATCGCTGGAGGTCGTCACCTTCTCCATGGCCGCCGCCGTGAGTTCCACCTCCCGGTCGATGTCGTAGACCCGCATGAATTCGGAGGGGTCGCCGATGTTCTTCTGGGCCTGTTCATCTTTCTGGATGAGCACTTCTAACACGCGCCCATCGCCGCGAACCTTGTCGTTCCGGGACTCTGTGAGCAGGTAGCGGATCTGGGGCTCGTGCTTTTGGCCGTAGCGGTCGATGCGGCCATTGCGCTGCTGGAAGACCATCAGGGACCACGGGATATCGAAGTGGATCATCCGGTGGCTCTGGTGGTGCAGGTTGAGCCCCTCGGAGGCCACATCCGAGCAGATCAGCATCCGCGCCGCATCATCGCGCTTGTTGAACTTCTCGACGGTCTCCATCAGGTCACGGTCCGGCTGATCGCCGCGCAGGAAGAGCACCTGCCCATCTCGCAGGCCCAGGTCATGCGGCAAATTGGCCTTGAGGAAATCCAGGGTCACCAGGCTTTCTGTGAACAGCACCAGGCGATCGTCCGGGTCCGATCGGTCCCACCCCAGGGCACCCGATCCTTTGGGGGCGAGGAGCTGGAGCAGGCGCTGGTATTTGCTGAAGGTCCGCTTCTCGATGACGCGCAGGGCCGACTGAAGGCCTTCCAGCGTGGCGATGTCCTTTGTGGTCTCGCCGTTTCCCGTCTTCTTCTTGAGTTTCTCCAGGCGGTTATGGATGGTGCTGAGGCAGGCCGCGGGGC
>CAIPUA010000077.1 GCA_903868115.1 uncultured Holophagaceae bacterium | reverse complement strand
TTCGCCACCATCCACGCCGTCCGGGCAATAAGAGAAGAGGCCCGCAAACGTAGTGTTGGCGGGCCTCTTCGTGTTGGTAGCGGGGGCAGGATTTGAACCTGCGACCTTTGGGTTATGAGCCCAACGAGCTACCGGACTGCTCCACCCCGCGGCGGATAGTAAGTATAGCATTCGGGAGGGGTGGGGCAAGGGTTCATTTGTGCGCTAAGCTCAGGGGAATCTAGGGTCCAACATGTTTCGACGCACACTAGCCGCCCTCATCCTTGCCTTAATGCCGCTGGCCGCGGGTGTTCCCGACTGGACACCGGAGCGGTGGTTCGAACAGCCCCGGTCCCCGCGAATCGCGAATTATCGCATTCAGGCCACATTGGATTGGGTGGGCAAGACGCTGGAAGGGCGCGAGACGATCACCTGGCGCAACGCGGGTACGGCGCCGACCTCCGAGTTTCCGCTGCATCTATATTTGAATGCCTTCAAGGGCCCCCAAAGCTTCTTTCAGCGGGAAGGCGGCTTGGATCGGAGAGATGCTTCCGATGCCAGGAACTGGGGCTATTGCCGTTTGACGGGTGTCCGAGCGGAGGGTCGGGAACTCCTGGGTCACTTTGGCGAGGATGAGACCGTCTACTGGGTGCGCTTGCCGCGAGCGGTTTCGCCCGGGGAGAGCATCCAGGTCGAGATCGCCTGGGAGAGCCGGTTCCCCAAGGTCCGGAACCGCACCGGCTGGAGTGGTCTCTTTCTAATGGGCGCCCAATGGTTCCCCAAGGTGGGCGTCTACCAGCGGGATACCTGGAACTGCCATGCCTTCCATGCGAACACCGAATTCTTCTCGGATTTCGGGGTCTACGATGTGGAGCTTTCCCTGCCGAATGCCCTGCTGCTGGCCCATACGGGCACCCAGATCAATTTCAAGAACGCCGGCGATGTCACCAAGGACCCGAAGCGCCCTCTCAATGTCATCTGGAAACTCCACGCGGAGGATGTCCATGACTTCGCCTGGGCGGTCATGCCGGAGGCGAGCTGGGGTTTCAAGTGCTTCGAATACCGGAAGACCCAGATCTTCTACTTCACCCAGAGCGAGCACATGGAAAACCTGCCGCGCCAGCACGAGGCCATCAAGGCCGCGCTGCGCACCTCCGCAGAATGGTTCTTCCCGTACCCCTATCCGGTGCTCACCGTCGTGGATGTGCCCGAGGGCGCCCGCGGCGCGGATGGCATGGAATATCCCACCCTCATCACGGCGGGCTCGGTGGCCTTCGATCCCTTCCGCCTGCGGATGGCGCCCGAGGGCGTCTCCATCCATGAGTTCGGCCATCAGTATTTCTACGGCCTGCTCGCCTCCAACGAAATCGAGGAACCCTGGCTGGACGAGGGCTTCACGAGCTGGTTCACCCACAAGGCCACGCAGCGGACCTACCAGTCGATCTTTTCCAGCCGCCGCTTCCAGGTGGGTACGGAATTCGGCGATTGGGTGTCCTACTGGCTTGACCCTTCCGTGGATCCGCTCACCCAGTCGGGCTTCAAGATGCGGGACTTGCCCAGCTACATCCGTACGGCCTATGCCAAGCCGACCTTGGTGCTGGATCAACTGGAGGCCATGGTGGGGCGTCCGGTGATGGAGCAGATCTTCCGGGCTTACGCCAATGAGATGGCCTTCAAGCAGCCGGTGCGAGCCGACTTCAAGCGGATCGCGGAAAGGGTTTCCGGGCGTGATCTCGGGGCTTTTTGGCGCGACTTCGTGGAGGGCACCGAGGTCCTGGACTATGTCATCCGCGGGGTGAGATCTTCCGAGGTCTTCCAGGGCGGTTGGCTGGACTCGCCCAAGGGACCGGTCTTCGCGGCTCCTCAATCCGTTTCTCCTGGTCGCCGCGGTTCCATCACGCTGGAGCGCCGGGGTGGGCTGCGACGCCCCATCACGCTCTGGGTCCGCCTGGAGGACAAGAGCGAGCAGCGGCTGCTCTGGGATGGGCAGGATCGCTGGATCACCTATGACTTCGACCGCCCCGTGCTGGCGGCGGTGCTCGATCCGGATGGAAACTACCCCATCCTCAAGGATCGACTGCACGCGGCCTACACGGTAAAGCCCATGCGCCGGGGCTTTCACTACTGGAGCCAGATGGTCTGGGGCGCCATCGTGGGTCTGTTCCAGGGCGTGGGTTTGGCCTGATCACTTGGCGAGCGCGGCGTCGCCCATGCGAATGGAACGGATGAGGCCCGCGTCCAAGCGAATATCGATAGGGAAATAGGCCAAGGCACAGGCTTCGAGAGGCTCCCGGCTGGGGGCCAGATAAACCTTCCGCCCAAGGGAGCGGGTCTGATCGGCGAGGCGGCGGGCCTCTTCCAGGCTTTCGCCTTCGAGCACGGACAGACCCGTAGCGAGGTTGCTGTGCATGCAGGGGATGATCCAGGTGCAGCCTTCGGGAGCCGCAGGTGCTCCGGGTTCCAGGGGCGCGATGTAGAGGCGCGACCCCAGGCGGCCCAGCGGGAGGTCCAGCGCCTCGAGGTCGGGGAGCGACCACAGGTAGATGCGCGGCGGCGGACCCCCGAGCAACGCGAAGGCGCGTTGGAACTGCTGCACCAGCTCAGGAACCTCCTCCCTGCAGGCCGCCCTGAGGCCGGCGAAGCGATTTTCATCGGCCTCGGCCAAGGCGAAGCAGAAGGCATGGCGCAGGGCCCAGCCCCGGACGATCATGGCACGGCCCTCGGCGAGGAGACAATCTTCCCAGGCATGGCGGAGCGCCTGCTGCAACTCGCCCCTGCGGGCCTGAGTCTGTCCCCACCGCCACAGGGCAGCCTGGGAGCCCACGAGAGTAAGGGGCAGAACCTTGAGTCGGGCGGTTTGCTCCCCGGGGGGGGCGGCCAGGAAAGCACGCAGGGCCTCGGCCTCCCGATGCAGTCTGCCGCCCTTCGGGAAGGGATTCTTCGGCAGGTCTTCCTGAAGGGCGGCAAGGAGCCAGTTCTGCGCGGGACGATCCTTGCTTCGCACCGCGGGCGTGGGCAGCTTCTGCGGAGATAGATCTGCATCGAAGGCCTCGAGGATTTGCGCGAGGGCTTCCTCGAGCGGCAGCATCGGCGGAGCCGCCTGAACCAGCAGGGGAATACAGGAAAGTAGGTGAGTTGGGTGCATGGATGCCTCGCGTGCGAGAGCGGTCGTGTGGGGCAGCTTTACTTTGGATGCAGGCCCGCCGAGTTTCCTGAGAGAATGACAGACCTTGAAGTTGGCCATCGCCCGGAGTGTCCATGCCCGCATTGCCTCTTCCCATCGACCGTCTGGTGGTGGCTCTGGATGTTCCGACGGCTGCGGAAGCCCTCGAACTGACCCGGAAACTGACCGGCCGTGTGGGCATGGTGAAGGTCGGCCTTGAACTCTTCTGTGCGGAGGGACCCGGCTTCGTGAAGGAACTCCAGCGAATCGTTCCCGTCTTTCTCGACCTGAAATTTCACGATATTCCCACCACCGTACGGCGTGCCCTCGAGGCGGTGCTCACGCTCGATCCTCGACTGGTAAACGTTCACACCCAGGGCGGCCCCGCCATGCTGGAAGCGGCCGCCGGGGCGGTTCGGGCACACCGTCAGCGGGGTGGGACCACGGAACTCCTGGCGGTCACCGTGCTCACCAGCCTGGACCGGGAAGCCCTCGCCCGGCTGGGTTCCACGGCGGAGCCCGGAGATATGGCCCTCCATTTGGCTCGCCTAGCCCAGGCCTGCGGTGCCGATGGCGTGGTCTGCTCGGCCCAGGAGGCCCAGGCCCTCCGTCAGGCCTGTGGGCCTGAATTTCGGCTCCTTACGCCGGGCATTCGCCCCCAGGGAGCGGCGGTCCAGGATCAGGCTCGCGTCGTAACGCCGGCCCAGGCGCTTCAGGATGGGGCCACCTGGCTGGTGGTGGGGCGGCCCATCACGCGAGCCGAGGATCCGGTCGCGGCGGCCGACGCGATTCTCCGCGAAATGGCCGAGTGCTGAGGCCTTTGTCGTGACGGTCCTCACCCCCCTGGTTTTTCGCCCCAGCCTCGCCCAGCGGGCGGCGGCCCTGCTGCTCTTCGCAGGCTCGTGGCTGGTGGGCGTCCGGGGCCTCGTTCAGGTAATCCAGCATCTGCCTCGCCTTTTGGCGCACATTCGCTTGGCGGAGATGAACTCCGAGCCCACGCTGGGGCCTTGGGTGGCGCTGGTCGCCAGTGTGGCTGCCTGTCTGGCGGGCGGCGTGCTGCTCCTGCTTTCGATTCTCTTCCTGCTCTGCATCGAGGGAACCCAAGTACTGGTGGATGAAATCGGGCTCACGGTGGAACTGGGCCCCGTACCGGGGCCGCTCGCGCGCCGCCTGGGAGCGGGGCGGCTCACCTGGAAACAGGTGGGATGCCTGGAGAAGGGTCGCTTCTTCTTCATCCTGCGGGGGGATGGAGATGCCGAAACGGGCTTGGCGAATCTGCGCGGCAAGGATCCCGTGCTGCGCTTCCTGGTCGTGGATCAACTGGACCGCCTGATCCTCACGATCCTGGAACGGAGCCCCAACCTGCACTTCAAGGACTGAACCTTGGAGGGTCCCATCGAAACTCGATTCCAAGGTACCTTCTGAGCTACGCTAGAGGTTCCATCCTGTAGGAGATCCCATGCGAACTTCCCTCCTTTTCCCTGCCGCCCTGGTCTGCGGTGCCCTGGTCGGACAGACCGCCGGGCCCGAGAATCTGGTTCAGCGCTTCAATACCAATCTGGCAGGCGTCAATCAACTCCTGAATGAGCTGAAGTTCCAGGAAGCGATCGACAAGGCGCAGAGCCTCGTCCCCGCCCAGGCGCCGGTATTCGTCGCCAAGGATCCAGGCACCATCGAGCAAAGCCTCGAAAGTGGCCGTGGGATGCTCGCTCTGCTCAAACTGCAGGCCTCCTGCGTAGGCGCCCTCGGGCAGTGGGAAAAGGTCGTGGAGTTGAACCAGTCCCGCCTGGAGTACGCCCGCACCCTGCGTGCGGACCTAGCCAAGGCCACGGGCGACCTGAGCACCCAATGGACCAAAGTCAGTGAAGAGGGCAACGCCTACATCCTGCAGAACGAACCCAAGGCCGCCGAAATCGAAAAGAAGATCGCCGCACTCCAGCAGGACATCAAAAATCACAATGAAAAGAAAGTCACCCTCGACAGGAAGCAGATTGAAGAATTGTCGGCTCGTGCCAAGCAGGCTCCCAGGGACGAAGAGGCAATGTTCGAGATCAAGGGTAAGCTCGTGGCTTTCAAGGAGGCGCTGGGCCGCTACAAGCAGTTCTCTGCCTGGGTTGCCGAGACTCACAAGCAGGCCAATGGGTTGCTCAAGGAATCCGAAGAGGGACTCGGAAAATCCCGTGGCAGCATCAAGACCCAGGAAGAAGAAATCAGTACCTTCAACGCCGACATGCTGAAGAAGGACAAAAAATTCAAGGCAGAGGGCAACAAGAAGTGGGTCGAGGCGGTCATGCGCGACTCAACCAATCTGACGAAACTCGATACTCCGCGCCTGCAGGCGCAATTGCTGAATCGCCTGCTGGTGCTCAGTCCCGATGACAAGAGCGCCAAGAAGGCGCTCGAGAATATCAAGCAGGGTCGCGATCCATTCTTCGTGGAAAAGCCTGCCGTCAAATCCAAAAAAGCCCCCAAGAAATAGCCCGCTGAGAGGAATCCCATGAGGACCTTCATCACCCGAACCGGCTTCGCGCTCTGCTCCGCCGTGCTCGTCGCGCAGGCCCCGGCCCAGCCGGGCCTGAATCCAGAACTCCGTGCGGCCCTGCCAGAAGCCCAGAAGCTGGTCACCGATCTCAAGGCCCGGGAAGCGGATACCAAGCTTAGCGGTCTCCTGCCCGCGGATGTGCCGGCCTGGGACAAATCTGGCCCGCAGACCCAATTCGCCAGTTATACGGCCTACCGCGAATACACCTACGCGTTCTTCCTCGCGGCCCAGGCAGCGGACGCTGCAGGCTACTGGGAGAAGTCCCTGGAGCGCTACATGAAGGCCCGGGACATCTCCAAAACCAACGCGGACTCTGTCAAAATTTTCTTCCCGCTCATCGTCGAGTACTACAACAATCTCATCGCGGGCAGCAAGAAGACCCTTGAGGAGAACGTGGATTTCATCAAGACCTTGCGGGCGAAGCCTGATCCAGACGAAGGCGACAAGCAGCAGATGGAATTGATCAAGGGCGAAGAAGGGTCCATCGAGAAGAACAAGAAGTCGGCCCAGTTCTTCACGGACTACATCGAGAGCGCCAGGAAGGAGGCGGACTACTACGCCAAGTTCTGTGTGGAAGAGGAGGCCCAGGTCAAGGACCAGCTCGACCAGCTCGAAAAGTACAAATTCAAGAACGACAAGGCGAAGTTCGTGGAAGGGATCATGAGTTCCAAGACCTTCCTGGATCAGCAGTTCACCGAGAAGGCCGAGAAGGTCCGCTACCTCCATCGACTGAATGTGCTCGACCCCAGCAATCGCAAGGTGGTCCGGGAGATCGAACAGCTCACCGGGGTCATTATCGCGGTCACTCCGTCCGAAGAAAAACCTGCGCCGAAGGGCAAGAAGGGCAAGTGAATATGCGAATCTGTCTCGCCGCTCTGCTTGTCCCTGCCCTTGTTGTTCCCGCCGGGGCCCAGACCCTTGCGGATCGCCTGAAGGAAGGCTACAAGGCCTGGGATGTGGCTCTGGAGCGAGGCGATTCCGCGAGTGTCCGGCGCAGCACGGAGGGCCTTCTCCAGCGGGAAGCCCTCGGGGTCGGGACCTCGGATTACAACGAAATGCGTGCCCTGGTGGCTGTGCAGGACTATGCGGCTCGGGCCTGCGTCCAGGAAGGCGCGTGGGAGGATGCCATCGCCCATCTGCAGAAGGCCGCTGCCTCAGCGGCTGAGAACCTGGCCGCGACCGAAGGGACCTTCTCCCGCATTCGCAAGGATCACGAGGTCAAGCTGATCGAGTGGCGCGAGACGATCACCAAGCAGGAGCAGCGCCTAAAGGATCTGGAAGCCCAGTCGGGGCTCACCGAAGAACACATGAAGCTCCGCGCCCAGATCCGAGGCTTCCTGGACGAGCACCGCAGCGCCATCGCCCACAGTGAGTGGTCGCTCAAGGAGATTGACGGCCTGCTTGCCCAACTCCGGAAGGAGAAGGAAACCTATTCGGCCTCCCTGGCTGGCTGGCAGGATTTCCTCGCGCGGGAAAAGCAGGAGGTTGCCCAGGCAGGCGACAGCCCCAAATTCGTCGCCGAGAAACTGGAACAGGTGAAGGCGGATGATGCCCGGCCCCGCTACGATCGGCTGGCCTATGGGCGGCGACTCCTGCGCCTGGATCCTGGAAATGCCGACTGCAAACGGTTCGTGAACGGCCTCATGGGAATTTCCGATGAGCCCGAAGCCCCCGCCAAGCCCGTGAAGCCCGCGAAGAAGAAGGCCCCGAAGAAGGGTTGAGAGCGGTTCCACAAAAAGAAAACCCCGTCGGTGGCGGGGTTTTCTTTTTTCCTCGAAAACGCTTCAGAACACCCAGCCAAAGCTTACGCGGACGAAATCGGTGCTGGGGGGATCGCCCTGGGTTGCGTCGTTGCCCGTAAGAGATTTATGGTAAGTGGCCTCCAGGGTGAAACGGGTGCCCGCGTCAAAGCCGAAGGTACGACCGATGCCGAGGGTGCCGCCAAGACGGGATTTACGCGTGGTGTCGACATTGTCGTCGTAGTAGTTGTACGAATCGAAGTTGCCGAAGCTGCGGTCAAAGCGCTCGAAGTCCCCGGACAGGCCCGCCAGGAAGAAGGTGCCCCGGTGCCGGTAGGCGCTTTGGGTGAAGAGCTGCAACTCGCCGCCGATGCTCCAGATCTGGTGCTGGAGGTTGACTTTGCGATAGTCGCCGTCTGCATTGGTGCCAAGAACGGTGTTGGAGCCGCTAGTCACCATCCCATTGAAGTTGAGGCGAATGGCCAGTTTCGACTCCACAGGGAAGCTGACGGTGAACTGGCCCCCAAGACCGAGGTCGTAGCCCTCCCGCTGGGCCGATTCGTAGCGGTCGAGGGGAAGGATCCCCAGGGCAGGATATTCGGCACTGTGGAAAGCTCCCGTTGGGAAGCCCAGGGAAAGGGCGACGCCTACGCGGGCCTGCTGGGCTGGAAGGGTGGAGCCCGTCCCGAGCAGGGCCAGAAGGGCGAGAATCATCATTCGTCTCATGGGAACCTCCAGAATATGGACTGCGAAGGCCGTGCCAGGTCTTCTACGGCGTAGCAACGCTGAAATATTAGACCCTTCGTTGTCGGAAAGGTGGTGCGAATTGCTTCAAGTGTGGCACTGACGCAACGTGGGGCGATAACCTAGGGATGACAGAGGTGGCTCATGGTTTGGAAACAGGACTTGGCAAAACTGAAACAACAATTCGAGGATATCGGGGAGCCCAAACCGAAGCCTCAGGCCCCGAAACCGATGCTCACGCCGGAAGCTGTGGGAACTATCGAGGACGAAGATACCCTTTTCCTCAACGCCATGGGGAGGCGGCAGGCCGCATCCGCTCCTCGGAAGGACAAGGTGCCTTCGCCTCCCGAGGCCTCGCCTGCACTCAAGCCTCCTCCTCCGCCCGCTGAGGACTTCCAGGAGGCGATGGGCGGCCTGAAGGGCTTAAAGCCTTTGGGGTCCAAGATGCCGACCAAGGTGAGGGAGGATCAGCCCGCCTTGCCTCCTGTGCCATCGGTGGAGAGCCCGGCTCCGGTGGCCGTGCCCGAAGTTGTTGCGCCCCTGGCCGTTCCCCTGGTCTCAGTTTGGGAAGTGCCTATCCGCACGGGTCCCGCGCTGATCCACCTCGCGGCGGGAATGGCCCTCGAGGTGGACGGAAGCCTGGACTTGCGCGGCCACACGGCTGCGGATGCCCTGGAACGGCTCCGGGAAAGGCTTCAGGATGGCGTCTTCCTTGGGTGGCGCACCTTCCATATCACCCTTGGCGGTTCAGAAGAACTGCGGGAATCCCTGCTGGCCTTCCTGGGCGATCCTGAGGCCCGGGCCATCACCCGCTATGCCCAGGCCCCCATTCCCATGGGTGGCAATCAGGCGTGGATTCTCTACTATGAAAGTCCAACGATCCATTGATGGAGCGAGCATGAGTCTTCTTGCAGTGGGCAGCGTCGCCTTCGATGACCTAGAGACCCCCTTCGGCAAGCGCGAAAGGGTTCTGGGGGGCTCCGCCAGCTATTTCTCGCTCTCTGCCAGCCGCTTCCATCCAGTCCAGGTGGTGGCGGTGGTCGGGGAGGACTTCGGGCCCGAGCAGGACCGGGTCTTCGCGGGGCGCCCCATCGATCTCGCGGGTCTTGTCCGTAAGCCCGGCAAGAGCTTCCATTGGAAAGGAGCCTACGGTTTCGATCTGAACGAGGCCCAGACCCTGGAGACCCACCTGAATGTCTTTCAGGACTTCCATCCGGTCCTCCCAGAGGCATTCCGGAGTTCTCCTTACCTTTTCCTGGGCAACATTGATCCCGTACTGCAACTGGATGTGGTGAGACAGATGGTTCAGCGCCCCAAGTGGGTAGCCCTGGACACCATGAATTTCTGGATCAACGGCGCCCGCGAGCCTCTTCAAGAGGTGCTCGGGGAGGTCGACATTCTCCTGGTCAACGAGAGCGAGGTTCGGGCCCTTACCCAGGAGCACAATCTCCTGAAGGCCTACCGAAAGATCCAGACCTTCGGGCCGCGCATCCTCGTGGTCAAACGGGGCGAATATGGCGTGTCGCTCTTCGCGCCCGAAGGCATCTTTGCGGCGCCGGCGTTCCCCCTCGAGGATGTCTTCGACCCCACAGGTGCAGGCGACACCTTCGCGGGCGGATTCTTGGGATACCTGGCCGCAGCAGGGGAAATGGATGTGGAGACCCTCAAGGGGGCGACGGTGACCGGCGCGGTGATGGCCAGCTTCACGGTGGAACAATTCGGAACCCAAAACCTGGAAAGGGTCACGGATCACGATATAAAAGAGAGGATCAAAGCTTTTTCAGACATGATCCGCGTTGATGGACTATAATTCTGCAAGCTACCAAGGGGGAACATGATGCATCAGCGGCGTTGGCTGTTTGCGCTCTCCGTATTGACCTGCTTCGCCTTCGGCCTCACGGCCCAGGAATCGAAGCCCGCGCCTCAGGCGGCAGGGCCCGCCGAAGCCGTGAAGGTTGCCGAACATCGCTCCAAGTGGGCTTACCCCAAGGAAGTGACGGTTCCCACCGGCAGCCAGCTCTATCTGGTGGTCAAGGGGGACACGCTTTGGGATCTGGGGCAGCGCTTCCTAGGCAATCCCTTCGCTTGGCCCCAAATTTGGGAGCAGAACAAGTGGATCAGAGACCCCCACTGGATCTACCCTGGCGATCCGCTGATCATTCCCGTGGCCAAGCAGACTGTGGGCGCCCCTGGGGCGCCGGCCAAGGATGTCCCCACCGAGGTGGGTGACCTCCAGCCCG
>CAIPUA010000076.1 GCA_903868115.1 uncultured Holophagaceae bacterium | reverse complement strand
TTCTGGGGGTCCTCTTGGTATCCGCTGCGCGGATACGCAAGGCTTTCTTCGGGGATCGGATGGCGGTGGGTCGTGCCTCTACTTGTATTTCTGTTTGAGCCATTTCTGGGGGTCCTCTTGGTATCCGCTGCGCGGATACGCAAGGCTTTCTTCGGGGATCGGATGGCGGTGGGTCGTGCCTCTACTTGTATTTCTGTTTGAGCCATTTCTGGGGGTCCTGTGGTTGGCTCAGGTGGCGGATCTCGAAACCCAGGCGGGGGCCATCCACCGTGTCGCCTGCGGTGCCGACTGGTTCGCCGGGACGCAGGATCTGGCCCTTGGCGACATGGAGGTAGCGCAGGTGCGTGTAGAGGCTGAAGAAGCCGCCGCCATGGTCGAGGATCACGATCGGGCCGTAGCTCTGGTAGATGTCGGCGAAGACCACCTTGCCCTCGGCTACGGCTTGCACCGACGCACCCGGTTCCGTGGTGATGAGCAGGCCGGATTGGACGGTCTTCGTCTTGAAACGCGGGTGGAGGTGCTCGCCGAAGCTCTGGGCCAGCGTGCCCTCGGCGGGGCGGGGCAGTTCGCCTCTCAGGCTCGCGAAACTGAGGGCGGTCTCGAAGGCCTCGCTCCGGGCCTTGCCCAGTAGTTGGGAGAGCATCCGTTCCAGTTGGAGCGCCTCTTCGGCCAGGTCCGCCTGGACTTCCTTCTGCTTGGATTCATCCTGGCGCAAGCCGTCGAGAAAGCCTTCGAGCCGTTCCTCGTTGAGCCGGAGTGCGGCCTGGAGGTCCCCGGCCTCGCGCTCTTCTCGGGCCAGCCGGGTAAGGGCTGCCTGGAGATCCTTTTCCCGCTGCAGGAGATCTCCCTGGAGGCGTTGCACCTGTTCCAGCTTCCGCCGCTGCTGACTCCGCCAGTACTCCAGGTAGCGCCCCCGGACCAAGAATTCTTCGAAGCTTTCCGTGGATGGAAAGAGCCCGAGCCCGCCCAGGGGGCCGAGGGCCTGCATCCACCGGATCTGTTTCCGGATCTCGGTCCTCAGGCGGACGATCTCCTTGTGAATGCCATCCTTGCGGAAGGTGATCTGCTGGACTTCGCTTCGGGCCTCATCCCGCTTGAGGCGCGCCCCCTCGGCCTGGGCCCGCATCCGATCGGCCTGTAGCGAGATGCCCTGGAGCTCCACCAGCACGCCCTTGCGGCGCTTCTTCAACCCGCCCAGCTGCTGGTCCACCTGGGAGAGGCGGGCCTGCACCTCGGCGAGGCGCTGTTTGATCTGAGCAGGGTCCTGGCCGGGCGTCTGGGCTGTACTGCCCAGGGCCGCCAGCAGCAGGATGGAAATCAGCCTCACGCCTTGCTCCGCTTGGCGGCCTTTCCCGGGAGAAGAATGAGGAGCATGGCGAGGAGCAGCGGGCCGCCGAGGCAGAGCGGCAGGGCGTTCCAGGCCAGCGGATCCGTGGGAAGGCTCTCCGTGGGAAAGAGGTGGCCGATGAAGGACAGGCCCTTGACCAGCCCCTTGGGCATCTCCAGGTCCTGCCCGAATTCGCCCACCCAGGCCAACAATTTGCCGATGACGGCCAGTCCGTAGGCCAGCAGCAGGGCGATGCCGCGGTTGGATTTGATGACCTGGGCAAGGGCGAGGCTCCATAGGAGGAGTTGCAGGCCCAGCAGCAGCGCGTTCAGATCCGCCTGGAGAATCGAGGACGCGAAGGGGGAGCCCAGCAGCCGGTAGCTGGCGGCCAGCACGGGCAGCATGGCCAGTTGGCTAAGAAAGAGACCGTGCGCCAGCCCCATGCCTAGGCCGAGGAGGAGACCCTTGAGGCGCTCGCCCTTGGCCGATGCCGCTGTCCAATCCGCCACGGGCAGGAAGGCACCGAGCAGCATGATGGCGGGCACCACGGTGTACACGAGCCGTCCCAGGCCTTCGGTGACATAGGGTTTGGCATCCTGGAAGCCTAGCGGAATGCCGGTGCCGAATACCACGAGCTGGCTGCCGTCGCCGCCAAAGCCTTGGATGCCGCCCAGCACGAGGCCGGCCAGGAGCAGGCACATACATGCCCACACGATGCGGAAAAGGCTGCTGCCAAAGCGGTTCATGGGCATCTCCTGGTCTTTTCGATTCTAGCCGGGCTCCCTGCCTCGGCCCCCTATTCCAATCCGGCGGTTACCTTCCGCCGTGAAGGCGAGGGCCCGTGGTCTGGATCTGGGGAAGCCTAATTCTCCTTGGGCCTTCCTTGCCCAGCCAAGCTTGTCGCGCTGGCATGTATCTTGCATATCACGCCCATCTGTCCGAGTGGCCCGCCATGCTTTCGCTGTCTCCTCCCTGTATCCCGACCCCGACCCGCCTGCTTCTTGAGTCGCTTGAACGAGGGGATTTTGGTCTCTTCGCCCACGGCATGCGCGTGGGGCGCATCGCGGCGAGGGTTGGGGTCCGCATGGGGTTGTCGGAGGAATCCAACCATTTACTGGAGGCTGCTGGTCAACTCCATGACATCGGGAAGTTGAGCGTTCCTTATGCCCTGGTCCACAAGGAAGGCACTGTGACGCCAAAGGAATATCAGATCTTCCAACATCACCCGGAGCTGGGTGGAGCCCTTCTGGAAGAATGTCAGCAGCCACCGGAACTGGTGGATACAGCGAGGCAACACCACGAACGCTGGGATGGACGGGGCTATCCCCTCGGGCTATGCGGGAATGAAATAACCCTTTTTGCCCAGATCACGGCCTTGGCCGATGCGTACGATGCAATGGTTTCGGGGCGCTCCTACCGCTCCATGCTGGGCCACTCAGAGGCTCTTGAGGAAATCCAGCGCTGCCGTGGAAGCCACTTCAGTCCTGCGGTCGTGGAGGCCTTCCTGGCGGCGGAATTTTATCAGGCCCCGTAGCCGCTGGGGTTCTCCAGTAGCAGCTGGTTCTTTTTCGACCGGGTCTCGCCGATGCTCGTGACATAGACGGCGGGGCGGTCGGAGATCGGGCACTTGGTCTCGCAGATGCCGCAGCCGATGCAGAGCTTCAGGTCCACATGAGGCTGCTTCACCTTTACATCCTGACCCGATCGGTCCTTGACCACCACTTCCTCGAACCAGATCGCCTTGGTGGGTGTTGGGCAGACCTCTTCGCAGACGATACAGGGCGTGGCGTGGGCGTGGGGCAGGCAGCGACCCCGGTCGAACATGGCCGTGCCAATGCGCCACTCGGCCTTTTCGGCCGGGGTAAGGACCCGGATGGCACCCGTGGGGCAGACCTGTCCGCAAAGCGTGCACTTGAATTCGCAGTAGCCCTTGGCCGGAACCAGGATGGGCGACCAGATGCCCTCGGCGCCGGCCTCCAACAGGGTGGGTTGGAGGGCATTCGTGGTGCACACCTTCATGCATTCGCCACACTTGACGCAGCGGGCCAGGAACTCCGGCTCGGGCCGCGCACCGGGTGGTCGGATCAACCCGGGGTTGGCGCGATTGGGATCGAAGGCGGGCGTGGCGCGGGAGACCGCCACGGAGGCGAGTCCGGCGCCCCCAGCCAGCAGCACCTTCCGGCGTCCCAAGTCGAGGGACTCAGAGGATGGTTTGCGGGAGAAGCCGAAACTCACGGTCTTCTTGGGGCAGGCATCATCACAGGCCATGCAGTAGAGGCATTCAGTGGCACTCCAGGTCGCGGTCTTCAGGCCGCCCTGACATTCCCGGTCGCAGGCGCCGCAGGCGTTGCAGCCTTCCGCCACCTCGCGCTTGAGCAGGGCCCAGCGCCCGATCAACCCCAGCATTGCGCCTAGCGGACAGAGGTAGCGACACCAGAACCGTCGCTCGGAGAGATTCAACAGCAGGATTGCCACCAACAGCGCCGTAAGCAGAGCGCCTTGGGTGAAATGGGGCTGCTGGAAGGCGAGTACGGTTTTCTTCAGCAAACCGAAGAGCCCATCGGCCACCTGCGTAAGGGTTCTCTGGTCGGTCCTGTAGACCGTGTCCATGAGCCCATTGACGGCGTAATTTAGCGCAGGGTAGGGCCCCAGGGCCAGATGGCGCACCAGCAGCGAAAGAGGGTCGAAGATGCCCGTGAGCTGAATGCCCACGACGCTGCCCGAAAGCAGAAAAATCAGCAGCAAATACTTGGCGCGGAACCAGCCTCGGACGCGTTGCAGACCCTTCCAGCGCTTCATTGCGCCGACCAGGTTGTGCAGGGTGCCCAAGGGGCAGGCCCAACCACAGAAGACGCGCCCCAGGAGGGCAGTGATCGCAACGAGGATCAGGGAAAAGGCAAAGCCAGCCACGAGGGTACGCCCAGAGAGCAAGGTGGCCAGAGCGAGCAGTGGATCGAAATCCAGAAAGAGCTTGGCGGGATAGCCCAGTTGATCCGCGCCCTTCGATTCCGTCTGGAGAAAGAGGAAGAGGAAGAGCAGCAGAAAGAGGCCTTGGGTGACTCGCCGAGTCCAGAGGAGCATGTCAGGCCTCGAACTTCTTGATGTTGAGCTTGCCCAGATCCATCACGCCCAAACCTCGGCGTGCGCCTTCCTTGACATAGCCGAGATCCGCCCCAGTCAAACCGAAGAGCGTCGCACCGTAGGCGTCGATGGCCACCTGGTCCGTGCCGGCGACAATGGTGTCGAGCCGCTTCACATCGGCCAGATTGCCACCCTGGGGACCATGGGCCGTGAGGATGCGCACTGCATCCAGCACCGTGAGGCAGGGCTTGATGATGGTGGCGAGATCCACCAGGGTTTCATCCAGACGCTGATGGATGCGGCCGCGGTTTTCGCCCATGACGCCCATCCAGTTCTTGAGGGACAGCGTGAGCTTGCCCAGGCCATGGTGCTTGGCGATGGGCGCGTTGATGAGCTTGTCGGCCTCCAGGATGTCGATGTAGATGGGCCAGGACTGGATGGCCACGCCCTTCGGGATCTTTACTTCGCGGAATTTCCGGTCATCGATATGGCTCACCTCGGCCCCGGCGGCCTTGGCCGCGGCCTCGATGCCGCTCTGCACATAGCAGCGGCGCGGATCGTTGCAGGGGCGGTCGAAGACCTTGACCTTGCCCGCCCCCGCCTCGAAGCAGAGCTTGACCAGCGTGCCCACCACCTCGGGATTGGTGTTGGCCGCCTGCTCGGGCCGTCGGTCCCAGCCGATATTGGGCTTGATCACCACCACATCACCCTTGGCGATGAAACGCCGGATGCCGCCCAGGGCGTCCACTGCGGCGCGAACGATTTTCTCCGGTGAAGCCCCGTGGACCACCGCCAGATCCGGCCGGGCTGCGGGTGCAGCCAGGAGCATCGGGGAAAGAACGTTCACGGCGGCGAGACTTCCAACGGTCCCAGCGGTGTGTTTCAAGAAATCTCGGCGGTCCATAGAGTTCCTCTTTAAGTGAAAGCGTCGTGAATGATCGATCAGTCTCCAGGCTAACCTTCCCGCCCGTGCCTTGGACAAGCTCTAATCCTCTGGCCCTTCTTCCCCGATATCGGGATCCACGCGGACCCAGCGGGCTTTGGCGGTGAAGGCGGAATCCCGGGTATGGGCCAGGAAATCCTTCATGCGCTTGCCCCAGGCCGAGGTCTCGGCACAGCCTTCGGGGGCGAAGGGCAAGAGTTCGGCCGGGGCTTCCTCCAGGCAGAGTTGGGTGAGAATGAGGCTCTGCTGGAAGCTTTCACCTACCGGACTAAGGTTGTCCGCCAGTTCCGTCAGGTGTTCGGCGAGCTTTTCGTCGCAATTCTCGGCCATCGCCTCCAGAATCTCGACCACCTGCTCCCGGGCCTTCAGGAGCTTGCGGTGGAGGCTCTCCAGCGCCTTCGCGTCCGCGCCCTTGGAAAGCG
>CAIPUA010000075.1 GCA_903868115.1 uncultured Holophagaceae bacterium | reverse complement strand
GGGATGGCGAGGGCCTGCCCACCCGGCGCAACACGCTGCTCGAAAATGGTGTGCTGAGGACCTACCTCCACACCCTGAAGACCGCAACTGAGATGGGTTGTGCGCCCACTGCCAACGCGGGTCGCGGTGTGGGCAGCAACCCCGGTGTGACAACCTTCAATCTTTTTCCCGTGGCCGGTGACCAGAGCCCGGAGGCCCTCTACCGTCTGGCCGAAGGCGGCGTCCTCATCACGGAGATCATGGGCCTGCACACGGTGGATCCGGTGTCGGGCGATCTCAGCGTGGGCGCCTCGGGCCTGCGCATCCGGGATGGCGTGCTGTGCGAGGCCGTGGACCGCCTCACCTTCGCAGGCAACCTGCGCGACTTCCTCACCCGCATCGTCGCCCTGGGCAATGACTTGCGCTGGTACGGAAGCCAAGCCGGCCTCACGATCCTGCTGGAAGAGATGGCCCTGGGCGGAGCGTAGAAAGCTCAGGTGCCCGGGACCAGCAATCCTCCACACGGGTGAGACAAGACGGGAAGGCCCAGCCACACACGCCCCTGCACCCCTGTGTTCTGCCTCGGCCTGCTCTGCGGTTATGATCGATTTCCCGACCCTTTTCAGGCCACTCTCCCGAGGTTTCCATGTCCCTTGCCGCCGCTCGCGAATACCTTGCCTTTCCTCATCTTGAAGCGGATCTTCGGGCTGAACTCGAACCTCTGGTCGCAGACGCCGAAGCGGGCAATGCCTCGGCCATCGCCGAAATCCAGGACCGCTTTTTCGAACCCCTGGCCTTCGGTACCGGCGGACTGCGAGGCATCATGGCGGCGGGTCTCCGGCGCATGAACAAGCCCAATATCCGCCGAGTCACCCTGGCCCTGGCTCAGGTGACCAAGCAGCGCGCCCCCCAGGGCAAGACCGCCGTGGTGGGCTATGACACCCGCCTGCAGTCCGATGCGTTTGGCCGCGAAGCCGCGCGGGTGCTGGCGGATGCAGGCTATACGGTCTATCTCGGCGACCGTCCGCTGCCCACACCCTTCCTCTGCTACGCCATGCGCCAATTGGGCACGGCCTGCGGCGTGATCGTGACGGCCAGCCACAATCCCAAGATCTACAACGGCTACAAGGCCTATGACGACAGGGGTGGCCAACTGGTGGCTCCGTGGGACACCGAGGTGGAATCGGTCATGGGCGCCCTGCCCCTGGTACCCACGCCCCCCAGCGAGACCGCCGATGCCCGCATCCTGCCCATTCCCCGGGAACTCGAGGAAGCCTTCTACACCATGAGCCTGGGCTTCCTGGCCCATCCCAAGGTCTTCACGCCCGCCAAAATCCTTTTCACGCCTTTCCATGGAACCGGCATCGCCTTCGTGCCTGAACTCTTCAAGCGCGCGGGCCTGCCCCTGGAGATCTGCGAGCGCCAGGCCGTGCAGGACGGCACCTTCCCCACGGCGCCCCGACCCAACCCTGAAGAAATGGCCGCCTTCAAGGTGCCCCTGGAAGACGCTGATCGCCTGGGTGTGGACGTCATCCTCGCCAATGATCCCGATGCGGACCGCCTGGGTGTGGTGCTCAAGCACAAGGGCCAGTGGATGCAAATGACCGGCAACGACATGGCCGCGCTGACGCTGGATTATCTGGCCACCCAACACCACACCACCGGCACGGTGGTGACAACCGTTGTGACTTCGGATTTTCTGGCCGAGACCGGCAAGCTCCACGGCATGGAAACCGTCTGGGCGCTCACGGGCTTCAAGAACATCGCCGTGTGCATGCACCGCCTGCTGGACTTGGGCGAGACCTACGCGTTTGGCGCCGAGGAAAGCATCGGCATGTGTCCCTCGGGCGAAATGCGCGACAAGGATGGCGTGACGGCCGCCCTGTTGGTGGCCGAAATGGTGGGGCACTACAAGGCCCTTGGCCAAAACCTCATGGATGCCGTCGAAGCCCTGCAAAAAAATGTCGGCATTTTCTACAACCGCCTGGTGAACCTCGAAGATCCCAAACCCGGCGGTGCCCAGCGCTTTGCCGAGGCCATGACCCGCATCCGAGAGGCGGGCTTGCGGGAGTTCGCGGGCGAACAGGTAGTCAGCTGGGAGGACTTCTCCACGGGTCGTTGGCACAGTGCCGACGGTCGGGAAGAACCCATTCTTGATCGCCCCGACCGCCGGGATGTGGCCCTGCCTATCGAAGCTAGCAATGTGCTGAAGTTCCGCTTCGCATCGGGCGCCTTCGCCGCCTTCCGTCCCAGCGGCACCGAGCCAAAGTTGAAGGTCTATCTCCAGAGCCGCACCACGCCAGAACTACTGGACCGCATGGAATCCGAAGCCCGGAAACTCCTGGGACTCGGCTGAGATCAGCGCGCACTCAGGGGGGGAGGCAGCCTCGGGAAGCCATGAGGGGCTGCCGTTCCAGGCTGATCGATGCGTAGGGTCTGCCCGTCATCCAGCTTTCGCGTCGCCTCTGCGGGCGGAAACATTTCGGGTGCTTCCTCCTGCAGAAAGCGCTTGGTGCGGGCCATGAGGGCGTCGATCTCCTGCAGGAAGCGCACCCGCTCGAGCTTCAGCGTGCGCATGGCCGTCTCCATCTCGACCACCCGTTGATGGGCGTCCCGAATGATCTCATCCGCCTTGAAGTCGGCCTCTTTCAGCAGGAGGGCCTTTTCGCGATTCGCAGTATCCAGCAATTCCTCTTTGGTTCTCTGGGCATGGAGCAGGGTCTCGCGAAAGATGCGGTCCTGGTCCTGGTATTGCTGCAGTCGCTCCCGCAGGTCCAAGACTTCATCCCGAAACCTGGAATTCTCGTGCTGAACCTCCTCCCATTCGGCGGCCACCTCATGAAGAAAAGCCCTTACCTCGTTCTCGTCAAGACCGCGGAAGCCCTTTTCGAACTCCCGACGCTGGATGTCCAGGGGCGTGAACTTCATGGGAACCTCAGGACGCAAGACCGCGCTGGAGAAGGGTTTGAAGGAACCAAAGCACGAGGAGGGCTAGCATGGGGCTGAAATCCATCCCGAGATTGGAAGGAAGAATCGTCCGGAGCGGGTGCAATAAGGGGTCTACCAGGGCATGCAGGAACTTCACGACAGGATGATGCGGATCGGGGTTGAACCAGGACATCAGGCTGGTAATGAAAATCAGCAGCATGAGGAGGTCGATGGCATAGTTCGCGAGGTAGAAGATCATGGGCACGCCTTGGACATAGAGCCCATCATAGACTTGATCGGCCCGCTCTGGGACCCGGGAGCCTTCCATGCGCATCGGCATTTCCTGTTATTCAACCTTCGGCGGTTCCGGGGTCGTGGCCACGGAAGTCGGCAAGGCCCTGGCTGCGAGGGGTCACGAGGTTCATCTTCTCAGCCCCTCTGTGCCACCGCGCCTGCTCGGCTTCGAGGATCGGGTCTGGTTCCACGAAGTGACCGCGAGTCCTTATCCGCTCTTCGAGGCCGCGCCCTTCTCCATCGCCCTGGCCTCCAAGATGGCTGATGTGGCCGAGCACCACGGCCTGGAGATCATGCACGCCCACTATGCCATCCCCCACGCCAACGCAGCGTTGCTGGCGCGCATGGCCCTGGACGGAAAACTCAAGGTGGTCACCACGCTCCACGGGACCGATATCACCGTGGTCGGTGCCGATCCCAGCTACCTGTCCATGGTGAGGCTGGCCATCCGCGAAAGCGATGCCGTCACCGCCGTTTCGGCCTACCTGCGGGATGAAACCTACCGAACCTTCAAGGTAGATCGGCAGATCGATGTGATTCCCAATTTTGTGGCACCTCCCGATAGTCCTCTGACCGACTGCCGTTCCTGGCTGGCACCTTGCGATTGTTCGGTCCTCACCCACATTTCGAACTTCCGCCCCGTGAAACGGGTGCTGGATGTGATGAAGATCTTCGAGCGTGTGCGCCAGGAACACCCCTGCCGCCTGGTCATGGTGGGTGACGGCCCCGACCGTCCGGAAGCGGAAGCCTATGCCCGCCAGCAGGGCTTCGCCGAGGAGGTTCGCTTTACGGGAAAGCAGCTCAACATCAGTTCCGTGCTTGCTTGTAGCGATGTCTTTCTCCTCCCCAGCGCCACCGAAAGTTTCGGCTTGGCCGCCCTGGAAGCCATGGCCCACCGAGTACCCGTCGTGGCCAGTCGCGTCGGAGGCCTCCCCGAAGTCGTCCGCCACGGCGTGGACGGATTCCTGGAGCCTTTAGGTGATGTCGAGGCCATGGCAGAGGATGTTCTCACCCTTGTGAGAGACACACGCTTGTGCAAGGCCTTCGGCTTGGCCGCCCAAGACCGTGCCCTCTCAACTTTCGCTGAAGACCCCATCGTCGACCAATACGAAGCCGCCTACGAAGCCGCCCTGTCAGGCGCAAAACGGACCATGGATTTCGGCGCCGGACCGCGCTAGACTAGCCTTTCTCGGCTGGGTAGCTCAGTTGGTTAGAGCGAAGGTCTCATAATCCTTAGGTCGGGAGTTCGAATCTCCCTCCAGCCACCAGTAATAACACCCCGAAAAATCAACACTTCGGGGTGTTATGCTATTCGAACGATTACGAGACTTCTAACGATTTTGAGAATCCGGAGTGCTTCGTAAGTGCCCTGAATTCGCCACGAAATTCGGAAACTTACGGAGTCTTCCGT
>CAIPUA010000074.1 GCA_903868115.1 uncultured Holophagaceae bacterium | reverse complement strand
GCATTCCCATCGAAAAAGACGGAATCCAGATGAAAGCGACCACCAAACTTCACACTAAAGCCGCTGTCCTTGGATTCTTCCTTCGGGGCACTGAGTTTCGCGAGCTTCTTCTCGAGATCGGCGATGCGCTTTTCGGTGGCCGGGCTCTCCTGGGCGGTGACGGGCAGCGCCAACAGCAGGACGAGAGAGGTGAGCAGGTTGGTCTTCATGAGTTCTCCTGGGGATGGGGACGCCGCAACAGGGCGGGAGGAATAAAGAGGGTTGAAGGAAGCGATCTTCCTTTGAGAAGGGTCATGGCAGATGCCGTGCCAAGCCGATTCATGTCTGCTTTTTATTGATTCGTAAAGCCTTACAGAGAGTAATGGGTGGGTTCGAAAGCCGAGCATGCGCGGATTTCCGCACGCCCCATGCGGAGCCCCGCGCAGCCCGCCGGAACGCCCAGCACCCCTCGATGCCATAAGGGTCCCGGCCGACCTTTTCACCCACGAGAAGGCCCCGCAGCAGCAGGGCCTTCCCCTTGTTCTTTTGCTAAGTCAACCGCCAAGCGTCTACCTGACGCGATTCTCCAGGGAAAAAGTCTCTGCGACCCCCCACCCGATGGCGCCGCCGGGGGTGTTGTTCTTGTTCCAGAGGCATTCCCGAACCGTGATCAATTTTTTCGCGGGATCGAGGGAAACCACCTGGAAGGACAACTTCCGAGCGTCTTTCCCAGAGTCCTTGCCTTTCATGGGCGAGTCCGCCCGGAACACGGGAATGGAAAGCTGGGTCATGGTGTTGGTGATCAAGACACTGTTTTCACCATTCCAGGTTCGGAATTGATTGAAATTATCATGCCCATTGAACCAGGCCACGATGTTCGTACGGGCCTTCAAGAACACCGCAAGGTCGGTCACTTCCTTGGTTGGAACTGTTGCGGTAGTGATCGTGGTCGCGGGAGCAAGGATATTGCTTGCATCCATCTTGTCTCTGAAATAGTTGGCAAACCCGCCGGCCCATGGAAAGTCCAACATGTTCGAGGCAGGATTGCGAAAGTTCAAGCCGGCTTGTTCCGGAGGCATATGGGCGAACAACACCACCGGAGTCGTTACAGGGATGCCGTTCAAATAGGTTGCCAGCTTCTCGCGCATTTCCGCATCCAGCCACTGATTCAGGAAGACGAAATGCACGCCTCCCATTACCTTGGTGTAAAAAACTTTATGCAGGTTGTAATCGAAGGCGGCGTTTGTCAGCGCCGTGGCGGGATTCATCATCCGGTTATAGATTTTTACGAAGGCGGTCGGATCCATGGTCGGGACCATGGCCTCGGGTCCACCCAATGCGTTCGAAATGTCATGGTTGCCGGGCGTCAGGAAATGGGGCAAGGGTGCCCCAGTGTTGTCCTTCAAGGTCAGGCCAGTCACATATACCGACTCCCACTGCGCAAAGCTTTGGGCCGCAGAGTTGCCATTGGAGGCCGGCACAGGAACGCTCCGGCTGGCAAAGTCACCGGTGTTGGCCATGAAATCAAAATTCCCGAACGCTTTGCCGGAATTAACGCCGTAATCGCTGGGCGCCACTTGGCTGGGCAGTGTGTTCATGGCATCCCGGGCCCGGGTATTGACCTCCAACGCATCAACGGTGGTGGTGGTTCCCTGGAACTTGGTGGTCGCCGTGGAACTGGTGACATCCCCGAAATGGCAGTCCGAGGTGAAGATGAACTGCACCGTTTCGACCTGCTTCAGGCTGACAACGAAGGCCTTGGTCGCCTGAGCCGCGCCGAGGGTTAGCGTCGCGGTCAGGGTGACACTGAGATCGGCCCCATACGGAGGCCGGTTCACGGTGCCGGTAGTGGAAAGGGCCACCGGTTGGCTCGAAGCCCAGGCAATGGCGGCGCCTTCAAAGGTGCCTTTGGTAGGCAGGGTGAGGTTTTTCGTGACTCCGGTGGCGGATTCGCCCGCGGAATAGCCGATTTCGAGAACGCTGGCGTCAACATTGACCCGCGCCTCGTCCGAGGCGCGGGTGTTGCCGCCGCAGGACACCGTCAGCACCACCACCAGGGCGGCTAGAAAGGGACTCAGGAACCGGACCAGGCGCACAGGCCAAATGGGTTCCACAGGGGAACGAGGGGTAGGGGATTGCATGATCACCTCCTGGGTGAGTTCGGAGAAACAAGCCGCCCGGGCCTTCGAATCTGTCCTGTTCTTGCTTTCTTGAACGAAATTCGCTACCTAGGTTGGGCCAACCTGCAACAGCAAGGCTCGGGCCATTCCATGAGAAAAAAATTTCGACTTAACCTATTTATTTACTACAGATCCATCAACCGCGTGCCTATGGGTACCCTGGCCCTGCGCGAAATTCCGCACAACCATGGGCGAAGCCCCGCGCAGCCGACTGAACTTCCCCTCCCGCCCTCTTCGCGGGCCCCGCCGCTCTGTTAGCCTGGGGCAAATCGCGGAGTTCCCATGAGCGAACAGGGTCCTGTTTCCCCGGAGATCCTTGAGCGTCTGACTCGGCTGGAGGCCCAGGTAGCCTGGCTCACCGAGCGGCTGCCCGCCAGTGTGCCGGGCGAGCCCGGTCGGACGACGGCGCCCATGCCCAGCGTGGCCCCGCCGCCCCTGCCTCGGCGCGCACCGTCGGTGCCCCGAACGCCCATCAACCCCGTCGTCTGGGTGGCGATGGCGGGCGCGACGATCTTTCTCATCGGCGCGGCCTTCTTCCTGCACTGGTCCATCCAGCGAGGGTGGATCGGCCCCGAGTTCCGGTTTCTCCTGGGGCTTCTGGTGGGATGCGGCCTCAGTTCCGGCGCGGCGCGCCTCATGCTGGGCGACAGCGCCAGGCTCGGCGTGGCCTTGCTGCTGGCGGGTCTCGGCACGCTGACCTTCACGTTCCGCTGGGGTGCCTTCGAATACCACTTCTTCCCGCCCGCCCTGGGCTTTGCCGCCACCTTCCTCTGCACCCTGGTGGCGGGGGGCCTCGGCGCCCGGGTGAGGTCCGGCGGCGCGCTCTCCATCGCGCTCATCACGGGTCTGCTCACTCCGTTGGTATTCAGTCAGGGCGGCCATCACGAGGTGGCGCTGGCGGTCTACCTGGCGGTGCTCATGGCCTCGGCGCTGGCGATACCTTACCTGGCGAAGACCGGCGCCCGGTGGGGTGGTCCCCGCTGGATCGCCGTGCTTGGCACCTGGGTGCTGCTGACCGCGTGCTGCCTGGAAGCCCAGAGGGTCGATGCCACCACCCTCCTCGCGCTGCTCCTGTTCCACTACGGACTTGCCGGACTCTGGATCTGGCTGCCCGGGCAGGCAGAGGAGCAACCGGGCACACCGACGCTGCTCTGGTCCCTGGTTTCCTTGGCCACCCCCGCTCTTGCCTGGGCGCTCTGGAAGGATCTGGCCTGGACCCCCGAGTGGTTCGCGGCCCCGGTGATCCTGTTCGCCGCGGTGAATCTCGGAATGGTGAAACCCCTCCGCAAGCGTCTGGGCAGTCATCAGGCCGATCTTGGCCTGCTGGTGCTCGCGGCGGGCCACCTGGCGCTGGCCGTGCCCGTGGCCTTGGCCTGGCGCTGGGTGGGGCCGGTCTGGGGCCTCTTCGCCCTCCTCTTCGCCTGGTCCGCAGGGGCAGCGAAGGCCCGCCCGGAATGGGACGAGGCCGAAGTGAAGGCCCTCACCACACTGGCCCTTGGCATGGCCAGTGTGGCCACGCTGCGCTGGATGTTGCATGGAGTGGAAGTGTGGGGCTTCGGCTACGCCTATGGCTCTGGCCGCGCCTCGCTGACGCCCTTCCTCAACAGCCGCTTCACGGAAGGTCTCTTCACGGCCCTGGCCTGGGCCCTGCTGGCCCGACGGGAGGGTCTCGCGCGGATCCTTGGCATGGTGGGCATCGAGTTCGTCGGGGTCCTCACGCTGTCGCTGGAACTGGCCCATCTCGTGAGCTGGATGGGAGGTAGCCACCGCAGCGCCAGCGTGGTGTTGACGCTCAGTTGGGCGGTGTTCGGTGCCCTGCAATGGTTGAAGAGCCTTGCCGAAGCGCGCAAGCCTCTGCGCACGGCACTCTCCGCCGCAGGCTACGTATGGCTTGGCTGCGCCAGCCTCAAACTCATCAGCGTCGATCTGGAGCATGCCGACACGCCCATGAAGGCACTCGCGTTCCTCGGCGTCGGCACGGTCATCCTGGCGGCGGCCCTCGTGGGCAACCGCGTGCGTGGAACCCGGGAGGGGGGCGAATGAAAGGCCTTGCCGCAGTCTCGGTCCTGCTGTTGCTGGCCTGCGCCCCCGGCACCCGGGAGGAGCGGGAGGCGTTGCGCCGCAAGCCGATCGAGCGCGCGGCGGTCAGTGGCTGGGCGCGGCTGCCCCTGGACCGCGAGGCGCAGAAGGCCTTCCCCGATCTCTGGCTGGGCGACGCCCAGGGCGCGAGTGTGCCCTTTCTCGTGGAGCGCGACGGTCTCTGGCAACCCCGCGATCTGGACCTCGAAAAATCGGCCCTGGGCAAAGATTCCCAAGGCCGACCCACCGCCGAGTTCGTGCTGAAGTTCCCGCAGGGATGGCAGGTGCGGGAGCGCGAGCAGCTGCGCATCCAGCTGGATCTGGAAGGCGCCGCGCCCTGGGTCTGCCGAGTCGAAGTCGAGCGTCGGCAGCCGGGCGGGAAGGCCATTACCCTCCAGCGGGATCTTCCCGTGCATCTTTTCAATCTGGGTGACGCGGGAAGGAACAGCACCTTCTCCGTGCCCTGGGACTTCCAGATCTACCGCGTCACTCTGCATCCGGCCCAGGGGGTTGCACCCAGGATCAAGGGCCTCAAGGTAACAGCCATCACCGAGCCCAGTGCGCGACCCGAGGACGCAGCCGTGGCGCCCCGCCTGGAACCCCTGGGCGCGCAGGAATGGCGGCTCAGCCTCGAGGCACCGGATCGCATCATCGGTGCGGAGATCGCGCTGCAACCGCCCGTGGCACCGATTTCACCCGAGTTCACGCTGCCTTCCGCCCCGGCGAAACCAAGTCGGGGGGAGACCATCCCAGCCTCCGAACGCCCTGTTTCGAGTGCCGGCTTGCTTTGGAACCTGCCCGCCCTCGGGACCGTCTCCACGCGTGTGAGCCTGGGGCCCGTCACCACGGATCGTCTGCACGTGCGGCTCCCCGCTGGGGCGCGACCCGAATCCGTGAAGCTCCTGGTGCGCCGTGAAGTGCTGCTGTTCCCGGCGGAGGCGGGCAAGGCCTACTTCCTCCATTGCGGGGGACAGGTCCGACGCGCCCCCGGAAATCTCGCCGCCCTGCCCGATTCCAGCCGAGCCGTGTATCAGCGCGAAGGCCTGAAAATCGGGGCGGCGACAAGCGATCCCTTCGGTCTCCCGAAAAAAATCGAGACCCCGGATCCCACGCTGCCCTGGCTCCCGTGGGTCACCGGGCTCGTCGTCGCCATTCTCGCCTTCGCCGCGTGGCATCTGCTGAAGGAGTCACCTCCGCAGGAAGGGGACCCTCGCTGAGACCGGGCCCGGAAGGGTGTAGGCTGATCCCTCACCCGCTTTCAACTTGAAAGACAACGAGCCATGAGCACCCAGGTGCGGAGAACTGGCGAATTATTGAGGGCCTTCACGCCTGCGAACTGGGCGGTGTGGGTCGGCACCCTGTGGGTTGTGCTCTCCCTGGTGGCCTGTGGGAAGAGTGGAACGAAGGACCTTCTGAGCCCTGACGAGCGCCAGTGGCTCATGTCGAACCAGCAACGCATCGTTCTCGCGGTCGAAACGGGCTATGCCCCGTTTGTCTTTCTGGACGCCGGGGGGCAGCCCACGGGACTCGCCCACGATCATCTCCTCCTCCTCGAATCCAAACTCGGGGTTCACTTCCAGCGAAGAAACGTGTCCACCTTGGATGAAATCTTCGGGAAGGTCCGCAGCGGGGAAATCCAGGTGGTCAATGCCATCGCACAGACCCCCTGGCGCTCCGAGTTCATCTCCTTCACCAAGCCTTTCGTCTCCGTGCCCAATGTCATCGTCGTGCGGAAAGAGCGGTCGGGACCCATGGGCGAGGAACAGCTCCGAGGACTGAGGGTCTCACTCGTTCGGAGCTATGCGGTGACCGAGCGGCTCACCCGCAGAGGGCTGGGCTTTGAGGCTGCGCTGGTCCCCGACGATCTCACCGGGCTGCTTGATGTCGCCTTCGGGCGTTCGGACGCGGTGGTCACCGACCTTGCCACGGCTTCCTTTCTCATTCAGAAGAAGGGCATCACCAATCTCCGTGTGGCAGGCGAAGCCGGTTTTGAAATTCATCTCTCCATGGGCACTCCCAGGAACGAGCCCAGGCTTTTCAGCATTCTCCAGAAGGGGCTCGAATCGATCACGGAGGCCGAGCGACGGGGGCTCCGCAAGCGCTGGATAAATGCCTCTGATCCGAGCATTCTTGCCGATTGGCGGTTTTGGCTCGCGGGCGGGGGCGTCCTTTGCCTCGTAATGATGGTCATCGCCGCGATTCTCGTCTGGAATCGGACCCTGCAAAGACAGGTCGCCCTTCGCACCCGAGCGCTCGCGGAAGAAAAGGAATCTTTGCGGGTGAGCGAGGCGCAGAACCGCGCGCTCATCAGCGCCATCCCGGATCTCATCTTCACGAACCGACGAGACGGTGAGTTCCTGGCCGTTCACGCGTCGGACCCGAGCCTGCTATTCGCGCCGCCGGCGACCTTTCTCCGTCGCAGAGTCGGGGAGGTGCTGCCTGGGGTCATCGCGGACCAATTCATGGCGGCCTATGCGAAGGCTCTGGATTCGGATGCGGTACAGCACCTGGATTACGCGCTTCCGATGGGCGGCCAGGAACGGCACTTCGAGGCGCGCATCGTGCCCTGCACCGAGGACACCGTCATTTCCATCGTGCGAGATGTCACCGAGCGCACGCGGGCCGAGGACGAGAATGCCAAACTCCAAGCCCAGCTACAGCAGGCCCAAAAAATGGACAGCCTGGGCAGCCTTGCCGGAGGCGTTGCCCACGACATGAACAATGTGTTGGGTGCCATTCTCGGTATGGCCTCGGCCAACATCGAGGCTCAGCCCGTGGGAAGTCCCGCCTACCGGGCCTTCGACACCATCATCCAGGCGGCCGCTCGCGGCGGCAAGATGGTCAGGAGCCTGTTGAGCTTCGCGCGTCAGAGTCCGGTGGACGAACAGGAACTGGATATGAACGCGATTCTCCGCGAAGAGGTGAGTCTTCTGGAACGCACCACCCTGGCCAAGGTTCGCCTGGAGATGGACCTCGCCCCCGATTTGCGGCCCGTTCGCGGCGATGCGAGCGCCCTGACGCATGCGCTGATGAACCTCTGCGTCAACGCCGTGGATGCCATGCCCGATGACGGCACGCTCACCCTCCGCACCCGCAATGTCGACGAGGGCTGGATCGAAATCACGGTGGAGGATACGGGGAGCGGGATGCCCAAGGAAGTCCTGGAAAAGGCCCTGGATCCCTTCTTCACCACGAAGGGAGTCGGCAAGGGGGCACAGGCCTCGGCCTTTCCATGGTCTATAGCACGGTGAAGGCTCATCAGGGGCAGATGGAGATCCAGAGCGAGCCCGGTCATGGCACCCGCGTGATGATTCGTTTTCCGGTGTGTGAAGCCGTGCCCCGGCTCCCCGAATCGGTGGCTGAAATTTGTCCCGAGCCCTCCACCCGTGGGCTCAGGGTGCTCCTGGTGGACGATGACGAACTGATCCAGAGGTCCACGCTGGCGATCCTGGAGGCCTTGGGTCATCGCGTGACGGCCGTCTTGAACGGCGAGGCGGCCCTGGCGCACCTCGAAGCCGGGTATCAGCCCGATGTAGTGATCCTGGATATGAACATGCCCGGACTGGGTGGCGCGGGAACCCTGCCGCGCCTGCGCGCCCTGAATCCCACCGTGCCCGTATTGCTCGCCACGGGCCGAGTCGATCAATTCGCGACGGACGTCGCGGCGGGGCATCCTTTCGTCACCCTGCTGTCCAAACCTTTCGGCAAGAGGGAACTTCAGAAGCAGCTCGAACCGATCGGGCGCGGGTGAGGCGTTGTCTTATTGAGTGCGACCGCTACTTGGCCCCCGCGGCAGGCGCGGACGCCCCGCCCAAGGCATGGTCGAGGGCGGTCTTGAAACGCTCCGGGGCCTCCTGCTGGGGCATGTGGCCGCAGTGTTCGATGGGAATCAGTTCCGCATCGGGCAGGACCGCCAGCATGCGTTGGGCGTAGTCCATGGGCATCAGCCCATCGGAAACTCCCCAGATCAGGCGGACCGGGACCTTGAGGGTTCGCAAATCCTCTTCGGTGAGGATCCACGCGTCCATGCTGGCCGCGGTTATTGCGAAGCGGAACAGGGGCCCCGTTGGGGCCTGTCGCACCATGTCGTCGAGGACCTTGTCGGGAATGGCCGGGCTGCTTGCGTCCCGCAGTTGGGCCATGGTTTCTCGCGCTTCCTGCCGAGTGGTGGGCAGCATGCGCACGTTCGTGTTCGTGCCTTTCAAGGGCCCGCCGTTGACGGCGACCACTCGTTCCACCCAGTCGGGGTGTCGCGTTGCCAGGACCATGGCCATCCACGCGCCCAGGGAGTTGCCCACGACCGTCAGACGCTGTCCCTGGGCCTGGCTGGCGATCACCGCCTCGAGCGCCCCGAAGATGTCGGCGGTCGGGATGGGGCCGGTGGCGGGCGCGCTGTCCCCGTGGCCGGCGAGGTCTGGGATCACCAGGGTGTAGCGCTTGGCCAGGGATGGCACCACATGGAGCCAGGTGCCCGCCTGGTCGCCGGCCCCGTGCAGGAGCACCAGCACGGGCCCCGATCCCCCCACGAAGACCGTCTGGGGGCCAACGGGCGTCTGGACGAGCACTTTCTTTAATCCAGCCCTTAGGAGCGCTCGCCGCGTTCCCCAGGCCCACGTATCCAGCGGCCGCTTGGTAAACATCCAGCCCACCGCTGTGCATCCGATGAAAGAGACCGCCAGCAGCGCGGTTCCTAAGATCCACCACTTCGTCATACGACCCCCTTTACTGTTCAGTATATGGACCCCATTGGATGACGGTAGAGGCCCAGACGAACCCCAGGCCCGCACCCACGAACACGATGCAGGACCCGTCCCCGATCTTGCCATTCCGGAGGCCGAGTTCGAGGGAAAGCACCTGGTCGTTCTGACCGACATGGCCGTATTCATCAAGGTAGGTGCTCTGCTCGGGCCGGAGGCCGAGTTCCGCGAGCACCGCATCGTGGGCACTGCGCTTGAAGTGGAGAATCGCAAGGTAGTCGATGCCGTTTGCCGGCAGGCCGGAACGTTGCACCGCCTCGCGGATCACGGCGTAAAAATTGGGCATGGTGACTTCACCGAGCTTCTTCTTGAAGGCCTCCTCGTCAGGCACCACGAAGTGGGCGCGTTCGAGGTCGGCCATGGACGGCGGCCAGGCCTTGGCGCCCAGCGTGGGCACGATGCACATCTCGGAGAGCGAACCATCACCCCTGAAGGCCGAGGCGAGGACGGCGTTCCGGCCGGCGTTCTTCTTCAGCAGGAGGGCCGAGCCGCCGGAACCGATGTCCAGCATGAAGCGGGTCGCGGGCACCGAGAGATCGATGAGGTCATTGTTGCGGTAGCCCGAAACGAGGAGGACGGTGTCGAGTTCAGGGTGGGTCAGCATGAGGGACTTGGCCACATCGAGAGCGACCATCATCGACCCGCACATCGCCTCCATGTCGAAGCTCCAGGCCTTCTTGGCGCCGATTTGGTCGGCCACATAGAGCCCCGCGAGCCAGCAGGGATAGTCCTTGTGCTGGGCGCCGCACCAGATCACCAGGTCGACGGCACTGCCGTCGAGGCCCCCATCGGCAAGGGCTTTGCGCGCGGCGGCCAGACCCATGAAGGCGGTGGTTTCACCGGCTCCCGCGACGGGTTTGCCCTTGACACCGAATTTCAGGGCGATGACCTCCTCGGGGATGTCCGTCGCAGCGGCGAGATCCGCGGCTGTCATCTTGCCGGAGGGAAACCAGGTGCCGTGCCCAATGATGCCTACATGCATGGAAAAGACTCCCCGGAAAGGTGCGTTGCGGTGATCCCCTGGTTCACAGATAGCCAAGCCTTCTGGCCTGTTCCGTAAGCTCGGAGCGGAAGTCGGGATGAGCGACGTTGATCAGTTCCTGGGTCCGCTCACGAACCGTTCGGCCGCGGAGACGCGCGACGCCGTGTTCGGTGACGACATGGTCGACATGGGAACGGTGCAGGGTCACGGCCGCGCCTTCGGGAAGGGTCGGGGTGATGGTCGACAGGGTGCCGTTCTTGGCCGTGCTGTAGCAGGCGATGATGCTCTTGCCGAGACCGTCCGTACCGGCCACGGCTCCCTGGGCGGTGTCGGACTGCCCACCCGTGCCTGAGTACTGGCTGGTGCCGATGGACTCGCTGGCGACCTGCCCTGTCAAATCGACTGAAATGCAGGTGTTGATGGAGACCATTCGGGCATTCTGGCTGATCACCGCCGGGTCGTTGACCCAGCGACCCCGGAGAAACTCGACGGCGACATTGTCGTCCAGCCAGTCGTAGAGCCTGCGCGAACCCATGGCGAAGGTCGTGACGAACTTCCCGCGCTTGAGGGACTTCCGGGCGTTGGTGATGACCCCCATTTCGTACAGTTCCATCATGGAATCCACGAACATCTCGGTATGGACGCCCAGATCCTTCTTGTCCTTGAGGGCAAGGGCGGCCGCGTTGGGAATCCCGCCGATGCCGAGCTGGATGGTGGACCCGTCCTCGACCAGATCGGCAATGTGGGCGCCGATCTTCAAGTCGGTCGGGCCAGGGGTGGGAGAGGGGAGCACGGGCACTTCCTGGTCGTTTTCGACGAAAAAATCGACCTTGGAGACATGGATCTGAGTGTCACCCAGGGTTCGCGGCAGTCTGGGGTTGACCTCCAGCACGACGAGGCGCGCCGCCTCGATGATGTCCTGCTCGTAGGTGATGCCCAGGGCCAGGGAAACAAAGCCGTGTTTGTCGGGCGGGGTGCAGGTACCGAAAAAAATATCGGGCCTGCGCGCGTGGATGCGGTCGCTGGCCGCCCGGTGGAGCATGTTGGGCACGAAGGTGACCGTGCCTGCCTTGTTCTTCAGGGCCTCGCGGGAACCTGGCGCATGGAACCAGCTGGCGAGTTCGAAGTGTCCCCTCATGTCCGGCTTCATGTAGAAGTCGTAGGGTTTCAGCGTGAGGCAGGAAAAGACCCGCACATTCTCCACGCGGTCGGCGACGGTGTGGAAGCGGGCCATGCAACCCTGCGGCTCGGAGGCGCACATGGCGACGATCACATCGTTGTCGCTGCGGATATGCGAGGCGGCTTCGTCCGCGCTGATGAGCTTGCTTCGATAGAGGTCCTGACAGTTCATCGCAACTCCTGAAGAGGTTTCGCTGGCCCTGTCACTCACGCGGAGTGTTTCGCCAAGAATCCAAGAATGAGGGTGTTGACCTCGGCGGCCTTTTCCAGCACGGCGACATGGCCTGTGTCTGGAAGCAGATGGAACTCGGAACCGGCGATGCCTCGATGCAGAATTTCGCCATAGTGCCTGGGCTTGAGGATATCGAGCTCCGCCGCGACGATGCAGGTTGGGGCCTGGATTTTGCCCAGTTCGGCGGTGACATTGAAATGCTGAAAACTCTTGAGCAGGCGTTCGGCGGCGGGCAGGTCGAGCATGGCGTAGCGCTGTTCGGCCAGGGGGATCAAGTCCGGCCGATTGACCAGGAAGACTTCCGAGTAGACATCGGCGTAGATCAACCGGAAGAAGGTTGGCCCATCGCCCAGTTGGGCCGCCAGGCGCCAGCGCTCGATCATCGCCACCAGTAATGGGTCGCTGTGCGAGACGGAGGCGATGATCACCAGGGAGCGACAGCGCTCGGGATAGCGGATGCCCATCACCAGGTTCAACTCACCGCCATAGGACGTGCCGACCATGTGTGCCTTCTCGAGCGACAGCGCATCCATCAACGCCACGAGATCGTCCGCATGCAGGTCCAGGGAGTATTCCCCTTCGGGATGGTCACTTTGACCCTGCCCACGCATGTCGTAGGCCAGCACCCGATAGCGCCGGGACAGGTCAGGCAACTGGAAGGCCCAGGAAGCCGTGCTCATGAAAACGCCGTTGTTGAGGATGAGCAGCTCGCCGTCCTCGGGGCCGTGAAATTCGTAGTACAAATTCACGCCGTTGACACGCAAATTTGGCATGGTGATTGACCTCCTGGCCATGAAAACAGGGTTTCAGGGCGCTGGAAGGAGCCTCCCGGGGAAAGCGGGCCTCAGCGTCATGACTTCTTCCAGGCGCTGAAGCGCAGCTTGCCGACGATGCCGGCGGGAAAGCGATAGACACCGACGATGAAAAGGATGCCGAGCCAGAGCAGCCAGCGGTCTGGGTGGAACAGATCCCGCAGGAAGGGCACGCCGGAGAAGCCATTGCTGGCCAGCTTCATGAGGTCCTGGAGGTAGTTCTCCGCGATGATGAACAGCGTCGCCCCTACCACGGAGCCGTACATGGTGCCCATGCCGCCGATCACCACCATGAGCAGGATGTTGATCATGATCTCGAAGGACAGCGAGGTATCCGGGCCGTTGTAGCGCAGCCAGAGCGCCAGCAGGACCCCGGCCAGGGTGGCGAACAGGGCCGACAGGACGCTGGAGCAGGTGCGGTAGACCACGGTCCGGTAGCCGATGGCCTCGGCCCGGAACTCGTTCTCGCGGATGGCTTGGAGCACCCGGCCGAAGGGGGAGTTGACGATCCGCAGCATGACCAGGAGGAGCACCACGGCGGCGGCGAATACCAGGTAGAAGCAGAGCAGCTTGCCGTCCAGGGCCACGCCGCGGAAGGTGTGCGGGGAGAGCGGAAAGGCGGAGGTCAGCAGCTCTGGGACCTTGAAGCTGAGCCCGTCGTCGCCACCGGTGAAGGCCGACAACTGGGAGGCCAGAGTCTGGAAGGCGGTGGCCACCGCCAGGGTGATCATGGCAAAGAACATCGCCTTGACCCGCAGGCTGAACAGGCCGATCAACAGGGACAGGACCAGGGCCACCATCAGGGCGGCGCCGGTGCCGATGGCCAGGGCCTTCCAGGTGGCACCCAGGGTGCTCAGGGCGATCGCCACCCCGTAGGCCCCGATACCGAAGAACATGGTGTGGGCGAAGGAGAAGATCCCCGTGTAGCCCAGCGCCAGGTCGAAGCTGGCCACCAGCACGATGAAGATGCAGATCTTGGCGGCGACATTGGTGGCCCTGGCGCCGGGGAACAGAAAGGGCGTCAGCAGCAGGCCGAAAAAGATGGCGATCAGCACCGCAGTCAGCACGCGGCTGCGAGGCAGGTCCCCGGAGAGCAAGCGCCCGAGCATCATCGCTTCACCACCGGGTAGAGGCCCTGGGGACGCCACAGCAGGATGAGCACCATCAGGAGGATATTGGAGAAAAGGGCCACCTTGGGGGCCAGGAAGCCGGTGTAGTTGGCCACCAGGCCCACCAGCAGGGCGCCGATGAAGCAGCCGCCCACCGAACCCAGGCCGCCGATGATGATGACGATGAACAGCAGGACATTGATGGCGCCGCCCATCTCAGGGACGATGGTCTGCTGGTACATGCCCCACATTACCCCGCCCAGCCCGGCCAGGGCCGCACCGGCGATGAATACGCCGAAGAACAGCAGGCCGATGCGGTAGCCGAGGCTTTCGACCATCTCCCGGTCCTGCACACCCGCCCGGATCAGCAGGCCCACCTTCGTGCGGCTGAGCACCCAGAGCATGGCCGCGAATACGAGCAGGCCCACCACGGTGGTGATCAGACGGTACTTCTCCACCGCCGCGTCGCCGAACAGCAGCGAGCCGCTGAAGGCCGCCGGCAGCGGCAAGGGGAGGGCCTGGGCGCCCCAGATCACCTTGACCAGCTCGACGCCGACGATCATGCCCCCCATGGTGATCATGATTTGCTTGAGCGGCTGGCCGTAGACGGGGCGGATGATCACCCGCTCGAAGACGAAGCCAACCGCGCCGACCACCACCATCGCGATCAGCATGGCAGGCACCACCGCCATCAGGTTGCGCATCAGGGAGGGGCTCTCGACGTAGCCGATCATCCGGCCGATGACGCTGACAGCGACGTATGCGCCCAGCGTGATGAACAGGCCGTGGCCGAAATTGAGCACATCCATGAGGCCGAAGACGAGCGTCAGGCCCGAGGCGATGATGAAAATGATCATGCCCATGGCCAGGCCAGCGAAGGTGAGTGTCACCCAGGTGGAAAAGGAGCCGGTCAGGGGCAGGGCCAGGAGGGCGAGCGCCGGGATCAGTAGCAGCGGGAGCCGATCCGTCTTCACCTCCGCCGGCAGCGCGTCCGTAGCGGGGACCGTTGTCGCGGTAGTAGTCATCGGCACTCCTTGATCATTGATGGGCCGTGAGAGACAGCCCCAGCAGATGCTGCTGGAGGGCCTCATCCGCGACGAGGCTGGCCATGGTACCCGAATGCACGATGCGGCCGCCGTCCATGACCGCCACCTGATCGCCGAGCTGGCGAGCAAAATTGAAATTCTGTTCCACCAGGAGGATGGTCGTCTCGGTTTGTTTCAGTTCGCGGAAGGCCGTGATCATGTTCTGGATGATGGCCGGGGCCAAGCCCTTGCTGGGCTCATCGACCAGGAGCAGCTTCCGGGGCTCGACGATGCCGCGGGCCACCGCCAGCATCTGCTTCTGTCCACCGGAGAGCAGCCCCGCGGGGTATTGCCAGAACTTCCGGAGCGCCGGGAACAGCCCGAAGATCCACTCCAGGCGCTTGGCGTCGAGATCCTCGGCGCGCTTGGTGTCGCACGCGGCCAGCAGCATGTTCTCGCAGACCGTGAGGTCGGAGAAGATGCCCATGTTCTCGGGCACGTAGGCGATGCCGCGGCGGGAGATTTCGGGCGTCGGCCGGGAGGCGATGCTCTCGCCCTGGAAGGTGATGGTGCCCTCGGCGGTGGGCCAGAGGCCCATGATGGTGCGCAGGGTGGTGGTCTTGCCTGCGCCGTTCCGGCCCAGCAGTACGGTCATTTCGCCCTTGGCCACCTGTAGGTCGACGCCATGCAGGATGTGGTAGGCGCCGATCCGGGTGTGGACCCCTTGCAGGTCCAGCATCGGTTCGCTCATTTGGCCACCTCCACGCCCAGGTAGGCTTCCTGCACGATGGGCGAGGCGATCACCGCCGCCGGTTCGCCATCGGCCACCAAGGCACCGTTGTGCAGCACGACGATGCGATCCGACAATTCCCGCACCACATCCATCTTGTGCTCGACCAGCAGGATGGTCTTGTCGCGGCGCGCCTTGAGGGTGCGGATCAGATCGAGGATCACCGGCACCTCGTCCACGCTCATGCCGGCTGTAGGCTCGTCGAACATGAACACATCCGGTTCCAGCGCCATCAGAATGCCGACCTCCAGCTTGCGCTGGTCGCCGTGCGGCAGCGCACATGCGGCGATGTCTCGCTTGGCCGTGAGTGCGACCGTCTCGAGCACCTCCTCGGCGCGGCTGATCAGTTCGCGATGGTTGCTCCAGATGCTCCACATGTTGAGGCCCAGCCTGGCGCGCGATTGCACCGCGAGGCGGATGTTTTCCAGCACGCTCAGATTTGGGAACAGATTGGTCAGCTGGAAGGCTCGGCCGATGCCGCGATGGCTGCGCTGCGGTGCCGAGCAGCCGCTGAGGTCATCTCCGTGCAGAAGGACGCGCCCCGCGCTCGCCTTGAGTTGACCCGAAATCAGGTTGAAGTAGGTGGTTTTGCCCGCACCGTTGGGGCCGACGATGGCGGTGAGCGTGCCGGGTTCGAAGCCGCATGACACCGCATCGACCGCCACATGGCCGCCGAAACGGATGGTGAGCTCTTGGGTTTCCAGGGCGAAAGTCATTGCCACTCGTGATGGGTTGGATTTGGGGGTAATGAGTTGAAGCCGATCGCGCGTTCGCTGTGGGGAACGCGCGATCGGCTCCATCTGTGCTCAGCGCTTGTTGCGGATCGGGATGTCCATTTCCCCGATCTTGATTTCCCGTACCAGTTCGGGGATGGCCCAGGTCACCTTGGGATCCACCTTGATCTTGAAGTGGTACATGGACTGCAGGGCCTGGTGGTCTTCCTTGCGGAAGGTCATCTTGCCCTTGGGCGTTTCGAAGGACATCCCTTCCATGGTGGAGATGAGCTTTTCCGTGCTGGCATCACCCTTGGTCTTCTTGAGGGCCTCCACCACGGCGATGCCGGCAGCCATGCCGCCCGCGGTGAAGAAGTCGGGAGGAGCATTGTTGAAGCGCTTCTTGTGCTCCGTCACGAACCAGTCGTTCACCTTGTTTTTGGGGCTCTCATAGTAGTAGTAGGCGGCGCCTTCCATCCCCGGGAAGGGCTTGTAGGCAGCCAGGGCCGGCAGGATGTTGCCGCCGGTGGCGACCTCGATGCCATAGCGCTCGGGCTTCAGGTCGGCGATCTTGAAGGGGTTCCCCGCGCCGGCCCAGTTGATGAAGATGATCTTGCGTCCCTTCAGGTCCTTCAGCTTGTCGAACAGGCGCTGGGCGCCGGCGGTGAAGTCGGTGGTGGTCGGGGGCAGATACTCCTCGTGCACCAGCTTGGCCTTCTTGATGGCGCCCCGGAAGGCGGCCACGAAGTCCTTCCCGAAGGCATTGTCCTGGGCCATGGTGGCGATGTTGACGTCCTTTTTGTCCAGGGCCACGGCGTTGGAGATCGCATCCTGGGAGGAATTGCGACCGGTGCGGAAGATGTAGCGGTTCCACTTGTCACCGGTGATGGCATCGGCCACGGCCGGCTCCACCAGCAGGATCTTCTTGGCCTGCTCGGCCACCGGCAGCATTGCCAGGGCCGCACCGGAACTGGTGGGGCCGATCGCGATGGCGGCCTTGTCGTCGGCGTAGGCCGCTTCCAGCATGGACTTGGCGATGTCGGGCTTGCCCTGGGTGTCCTTCTCGATGACCACCAGCTTGTGGCCATTGACCATCATGGTGCCACCGGTGGCGTACTCCAGGCCCATCATCAGGCCGTCCTGGGTCTGCTTGGCATAGGCACCAAGGAAACCCGTCTTGTCATAGACATGGGCGATCTTGATGTCCTGGGCCGGGAGGGCCGCGCCGAGGCACAGGGCCAAGGCGAAGCCAGCTAGGCTATATCGGTTGATCTGCATGTTGCCTCCTTGTGTGTTCATGAAATAGGATGAGCGCGAACCAGCGCAGACGCACCCTCCGAATGTCAGCGGTCATTCAGTCCAGGCGGGCGCCGGGTTCGCCCGGCGCCCGCCGTGGAGACTAGAACCAGTAGTTCAGGTTGATGCCGAACTGCGTCCAGCTTTCGCCCTTCTGGACGGTGCTGCCGCCGAAGGAGAAGCCGGCGAGGAAGGGCGCGTAGTAGCCGTTGGCCGCGTTGTCCAGCTTGGTGACCCAGACGCCCACGAAGGCGCGCTTGGTCAGGGCGTAGTCGTAGCCGAAATTGAGCTGCTTGGCGCCACTGTCGGCGTAGCCGGCAGTGTTCCCAGCCGTCGAGTAGGTGGCGTAGATGCCATGGTCCCCGAAGCTGTAGGAGACAGGCACGGCGATGGCGGTGCGGGTGGCGTCCTTGATTGGGGCGCCGAGCGCAGTCGTCACACCATTCACGGAGGTGGCGTTGTCATAGACGACACCCACCTTCAGGCCTTCCCACTTGTAGGAGACGCCGAGGCGCATGGCCTTCAACTCGTTGTTGGCGGCGGTGCTGAGTTTGTTCTGGAACTTCTGGTCCAGGTAGGACCCGGAAGCGGAGATGCCGTACCCGTTGTAGCGCATCCGGGCGTAGAGGGTGCCACCGCTCGCGTAGGTCGAGCTGTTGGGGCTTGGGGTGTAAACGCTGGGATATCCCCAGTTGGGCACCGCCTCGCCCTCGGGCCCCCCGGCATTCTTGGTGTAGGCGAGGGAGAAGTCGAGCAGGTCCTTGCCGGTGGGTTTGTAGAAGATGGAGTTGTAGCGGATCACGTTGGAGGAGCGGGTGTTGCCCAAGATGTTGTTGGCGAAAGCGGGGTAGAAGGTGCCACCCACCGCGGCGCCGGTCATGTAGGAGGACAGGATGTTGAAGGTGCCCAGGCCGTTGGCGTCCCAGATGCGCTGGCCTTCGCCGGGAGCCTCAAGGACCGGTGCCAGGTAGCCGGCGGAAATGGTGTCGGTGTAATAGAGGGTGGACTTGCCAACCACGATGGTGCCGTAAGGGGAGGAGATACCACCATAGGTGTCGGAGTCCGCCACCCCAGTGACGTTCGCCACGGGGGTGGTGAAACCGAGGCCGTTGGTGGCGTTGGCACCAGGTCGAACATCCGCCGTAAAGCGGGTTTCCATGAGGAAGACCACATTCCAGCCATCGGTGATCTTGGAGGTGCTGCTGATGATCAGGCGGGACGTGTTATCGTCCACGTGCGTCTCGCTGGGCAGCGCGTTGCGGTTTGCCCAGGCGGTGGCAGTTGAGTTGCCCTGGCTGATCGAGGAGTGCTTCACGCCCACGGCCAGCAGGCCGGAGATGTTGATGTTGGTGGCAGCGCCGACCTGGATGCCCTGGCCCCAACTGGGCAGGGTGGTCAAGGCTACGGCGGCGACGATTGCGAAACGAATGTTCATGGCCTGTCCTTTATGTGAGATGGATGGGGTGGTTGAACCGCATCCGGAGGTGGGAGGGGAAAAAAGGAGTGGGGAGGTTGGTGCCGGAAATGACGCACGTGTTCGAATCGGGTGGAGCTGCCTCCACCAGGCTTGAAAAGGCCTTACTTGGCAATGCCCTTGGGGTAGCAAAGGCCACCGGTGATCTCGATGGTCGTGGCATTCAAGGCCTGGTTTTCAATGCAATGGCCGATCAGGGAGGCGATTTCCTCGGGTGCCACCAGACGGCCGAGATGCACATCCTCGAGGATCGCCTTCAAGGCCTCCTGGTTCATCCCGGTCAGCATGGGAGTTGCAGTGTAGCCGGGAGCGATGGCCACACAACGAATGTTGCGGATGCCGCGCATCAGGAACTCGCCCACGATGATCTTCGGCATCAGGGCATCCGCGACTTTGGCCGAGGAATAGTTGATCTGACCCACCTGGCCGATCTTGTTCACGGAGGAGATCGGCACCAGCAGACCTTCCCAGCCGCCGTTCACCATGGCTTCCGCCGCATCGCGCATAGTGAGGAAGGTGCCCGTGAGGTTCGTATCGAGCACGGCCTGCCATTTATCGAGGCCCAGCTTGCGGGAGACCTTGCCTGTTTCCTTGTCGAGCGTCAGCATCATGCCATCGCGGATGATGCCGGCGCAGGAAACGGCAATATTGAGTTGGCCGAAGGCCTCGATCGTCCCCTTGATGTACCGGGCGGTATCGGCTTCGCTGGTGACATTGGCCTGGATGCCCACGGCCTCGCCACCCATTTCCTTGATGTCCTTGACCACACGGTCGATGTTCTTTTGCACCATATCGACCACGGCCACCTTGGCGCCGTGCTTGGCGAGGTGTTTCACCACGGCTTCCCCGATGCCGTTTCCACCGCCTGTCACAAGGGCAACACTTCCTTTGATTTCCATAGTAGGTTCCTCGGTATTGAATCGTGAATCGGAGTTGGGTCGGGAAGCCTGAGCTCGCGGATCAAAGCTCCCTGGGACACGAGACGCTGTCCTTGTTCCAGTAGATGAAGTTGGGATGGGTGACATCCGGGCCGATGATTTTCAGATCGCCGATGGTGTTCGGATGGGTGACATCCGGGCCCACAGTCTTGATTCCGACCGGGAATATCGTCTTGATCAGCGCCAGTGCCCGCGCTCCGGCTTCGCTTTCCGGCAGGCCCGCAAAGAGGCCGGCACCTGCTATGGCGGAGGAACCGTTGGGCAAGCTGTAGGTGATGTCCCAGCGCTCGCCCCTCGGTTTGACCGAAAACTGCATGTCGTTGTAGAAGATGTTTTGCATGGTCGTCCTTTCGTCCGTTCCCGTGACTACAGCTTTTTCAGGACGGTGACACAGTTGGTAACGGCCGAGCCACCGACGTTGAACGTCACGCCGATGTCCGCCTTCTTGGCCTTCACGCCGATGGGTTCTCCGATCAGCTGCTTGTAGAGCAGGGCATGCATGGACGCGCCGGTCGCACCCACGGGGTGGCCCTTGGACTTCAGACCGCCGGAGAGGTTGATGGCCACCTTGTCGTCCCGTGTGAAGCGGCCCTCCAGGTAGTCATACCCGCCCCGTCCGTCCGCGGAGAGTCCCAGCGCTTCGGTCGACAGGATCTGGTTGATGGTGAAGCAGTCATGCACCTCAGCCATATCGATATCGGCGGCGGTGATGCCGGCTTCCTTGTAGGCCTTGGCGACCGCATCCTTGCCGGCCATCAGGTCGTGGAGATTGGGCCGCACATTTTCGGGCAGGCGTTCGACCGAGTGGCCGATGCCGGCGATTTCCACGGCGCGCTTCCGGTTGCTGACATTCGAAGTCAGGGTGATGACCACGGCGGCGGCACCGTCCGTGACCAGCGAGCAGTCATGGAGGCGCAAAGGGGCGGCAATCATCATGTTCTTGCATCTGCCCTTGGCATCCAGCTCGTTGAGTTTCATGATTTC
>CAIPUA010000073.1 GCA_903868115.1 uncultured Holophagaceae bacterium | reverse complement strand
CCATCTCGCAGGAGTCGATCGACCTCGTCCTTGTCGAGGGTGGGGATGGGCGCGGGAGCAGGGGCGGCCGGCACCTCATTCGCGGGGGAGGGCACCGCTGGGGGGACCATGCCCCCGCCGAGGTAGAGGCCCGCGGGGACGGCGGCGGTGGTGCGCGGGCCGGCTTCTGCGCCTTCGTCGTGGACGGGCAGGCCCAGGATCCGTTGGGCGCCAACGATGTAGCCCTTGGCGAGCACATTTTTGGGATCCATCTCCAAGACCAGGTTCCACTTGACGATGGCGTCTTCGCAATGCCCTGCGTCATAGAGCGTACAGCCCTGCTCCAACAACCGGACAAGCTCGTTGGAGCCTGCGCTGAGAGGCGCCTGAACGGGAGCAGGGTCGGGTGCGACGGGCTTCGCCGCCTGCCCCTGTTTGCGCTCAAAGGCGAGGCCATCCTGGGTGGCGCGGGCATCGAAGTAGAGCTTCACCCTGTAGAGACCTCCCCGGGCCTCGTCATGGTTGGGCGCTTTCTTGAGGATGGCCTGCCAGATTTGGCCAGCCTGAACCACATCTCCGGCTTCAAAGAGGTCGGCGGCCTTCTTGAGATAGGACTCGAAGGGATCTCGGGTTGTCATGGTTCACATCATCGCGTGTGGGTCGTCCTTCCGGACGAGCAGCATGAAGGTGCTGCGGCCACAGGAAAACTCCTGCCGGTCCGTCAACTGCACAGTGCCGAAGATCTGGACCCCGTCCACGAAGGTGCCATTGGTAGAGCCCAGGTCCATGAGCCATACCGTACCGTTCGTGTGAATGTCGACGCGGCAATGCTTTCGGGAGCATTCCGGATCCTTGGTGAGGATGTCGCCCTCCTCGCGGCCGATCACGGTCTGCGTAGCGGTGATGGGACGCACGGTGGAGGACATGGGTCCCGAAAGGAAGGCCAGACTGTAGCGCATACCGGGCGGCAAGTTGGTGCCGAGTCCGGCTTGGGAAAGCATGGAATCCCGGTCGCGGTGAGCCGTGGTCTCACGGGCGGTCGCGAGAGAGACTGTGTCGGTCCCATCGGGCCCCACTCCGTAGCCACCGGGCGGAGGGGTGGAAGGAACCGATGGCGGCGGGGCAAAGGGGTCATCCTTGCGGGCGGGTGGGAGGCCGATGGCGGGGAGTGAGGGGTTCGGAACCTCGAACACGGCGGCGCACTTCGGGCAGCGGAAACGCTTGTAAGGGGCGCCTTGGAAGCGAGCCTCGTCGTATTGAAAGCGGGCTGAACAAGTTGGACAGACGACGATCATGGATGCCTCGAGCTTGACTGTGGCCAGTTTACCGTTGCCGTAGGCTACTTGCTCTTCCGGGTGGCGAAGAAACTGAATTCAGACCGCAAGGCTACCTCTGGGGGCACCTTGAATCCCGTCACCGCAGGCGGCAGGGGTTGGTTGATCTGCAGATTGCCGAGCTCCAGGAGCCAAGTGTCACCGCTGCGCTCGACCCAGGTCACCTGCCGCGGCAAGTATTTTTCGCGATCCACCCAGATGTAAAGGCCCTGGAAGCGTTTCTTCATGTTGTAGCTGCGGGGTACCAGGGTCGCCAAATAGCAGCCCGGGACTTCCTTGCCCTCGCCCACGGTGAGCTGAAAGTAGTCCGAGATGTCAGAGAGTTTCTGGCCCAGTCCCAGGAAGCGCCGATCGTGATTGCGGATCATGCCGATCTTGAGATGCTCTCCCTCGCCCGCGCCAGGACTGAAGGAGATGAGCTCCTTGGGAGTGATATGGAGGATCAGGTCCTCGGGCGGTGAGAAACTGAAATGTACGAAATCGGAGCCTCGGAGGTAGACCGTGCCTTTGGTGACGGTGGGTGTTTTGAGGAGGGAGCGGCGCAGGGTGAGCGTAAAGGGCGCCTGGAGTGAAGTGACTTTCGCCTGGGCCGCATCGAAGCGCTCGACCAACTCCTTGGATGAGGGCGGGCCCGGCTGAGCGGCGAACAGGGGTAAGGCGACGAGAAAGAGTGTGGTCCAAGTCTTCATCAGTACACCGAAAGGGCGGCACCCTTCATGGGACGATCCTGGCCGGCCTGGATGCCGGCCCCGACATGCCAACTGCCGCTATGCACGAAGAGGGTGATGCCGCCACGGATCAGGGCTTGGTCTGCGAGACTGCGTTGCTCGGCGCCGAGGATCAGGGTGAAGGAGGGGCTCGGGCTCAGGCGCAGGGAGGCCGTCGTGATCCGCTGAGGCACCGGGAAGGGCATGCGCATGGCCTTGTTGAGATCGGAGTCCACGCTCAGTTGCACGGTGCTGCCGAGATCCATCTGAAAGCCGACGCGGCCCTGGGGGGCTTCGTACACGTCCCCGAAGTGATGGGGGAGGAGGCGATCCACGGTGGCGCCGAAGCGAATGCCCGGGATGAGTTCGTAGGTGAAGCCTAGATCCAGCGTGGCGGTGGTCGTGGTCGAGTCCACAGTGTCCTGGAACTCAAGGAGGTCCTGCCCCACGAGGGCGAGTTGGCCCGTGGCAGGCAGGAAGGCCGCAAAAACCTGGCCGGTCTTCCACCGCTCCACGCGCACGGAGATACCGTAGCCCGAGCCCTGGGCGAAGCTCCCCGCGCCGACGCAGAGGCGGTCAACGACCGCCCGGCGCACATCCACAGTGGTCGTGTTCAAGCCGATACCCGCGCCCAGATGGCCAGAATCAAGATCCGGGACCGCGAAAAGGCTGGTGTTTTCCTCCCGCGTGTACGAGGTGTACATGCCCTTTTCCACATAGGCGACACCGAGGGCACGGGTGCGCAGCGCCCAGGATTGGTCCGCGAGTGTGGCCAAGCCGCTCGCGATGCGGGTGGGATCCGCGAAACTGGTGAGGGCCGTCTTGGTTTCCTTGGCGCCCGCGTCTCCCTCTGCCCAGCCAAGGTAGATTCCGGTGGTGGGCTTGTCGAAACGGGCCGGGTTGCCCAAGGGATTCAGGCCTTCGGAGAAGACGCGTGAACCCCCGAGGGCCGCGCCATCCGCGAAGATGGGCGCCTGGGCGGAGAGTGTGCCGGAGGCCAGCGCGAGGAGGGTGATCAGCCGTGTATGTGCCATGGAGCCATCCTGCGCTGGTTAGCCCGTCGCTGCAACGCTCAAAGGCTCCCGTTGGGAGGCCACATAGAGCGGGATCCCGGAATCCCGCAGCACCTCCTCGGCGGCAAAGCGGGCGAGCTCGGGTTCATTATTCTGCTCGCTGAGATGGGCCAGCACGACCGCCCGGAGGCGGGAGGAGCGTACCCGGCCCAGCAACTCGGCCATGGATTCGTTGCTGAGATGGCCGACCCGGCTGAGGATGCGGGCCTTCAGTTGAGGTGGGTAACTGCCTTCGCGCAGCATCTGGACATCGTGGTTGGCTTCCAGGGCGAGCAAATCCAGGCTTCGGCAGTGATCTGCAACCAGGGCCGTTGGGTGCCCGAGGTCGGTGACGATCACGGCGGCCATGCCACCCGCCTCGACACGGTAGCCGACGGGATCGGCCGCATCGTGGGGGGTGGAGAAGGGCACAATACGCCAACCCTCCCAGCTTGTGGCGTGGCCCGGCCGCAGCGGAATCCAGCGGTTCACCGGCACTGTCACGCCCTGGATGCGGCAGATGGCCTGGAGGGTTTCCTCGGTGGCGAGAATGCACCAGTCCGTTCGCTTGAGCAGGACCGGCAGTGCCGCGATATGGTCCGAATGCTCGTGGGTGAAGGCCACGGCCTTCACGGAGCCCACTTCCCAACCCAGGGTTTCTAGACGGGTGCGGATCTGCAGATACGAAATGCCCGCATCGATGAGCAGAGTCCGCTCGCCATCGGTCAAGGCGTGGCAGTTTCCCCTGGAACCCGAGGCGAGTGAGGCATAGCGCATGGTTCCAGGATAGCGTCCCTCGAACCTGCGCATCGCGGGGGCGTGCGTCAGAGAGCAGCGTCCAAGTTCAAGCGGGAGCAGGCTGCTTGGGTTTCCACAGCATCAGCGCCAGGATGGCCAGCAGGACGAGGACGGAACAGAGCGCGCTGCCTTCCAGCCCCACGGGGCCGCCGGTCAGCCACTGGGGCTTGTTGGCCAGGACGGGTTTCCAGAACCCCTCGACTCCGCTGGTGCCACTGACCTGGAAGCCGAGCAGATGGCCCTGGGCCCAGTTCCAGCCCAGATGCACTCCGATCGGCAGGGCGAGGCTTCGGGTCTTGAGATAGCAGAGGCCAAGGAGCACCGCAGCCAGGGCGATATTGAGCGTGGTCCAAGCCTTCAGGGCGAAGCTGGCATCCCGGATACCCGGATTCCCCCAGTGCACGATGGTGAATACCAGGGCCAGGAGGATCTGGGTGGGCCAGGGGCCGAGGGAGTCTAGTAGTCGCTGGAAGGGGTAGCCTCGGAAAACGGTTTCTTCATGCACGGCCACGACGAGAAACAGGAGGAAGCCTAGGGCGAGGCTCACGAAGCTCCCCTGTTCGTTGAAGGTCCAGTGGAAGCCTCCGAGGCCCCGGATCGCAAAGGCCGTGGCCCCCATGAGCAGCAGGCCGAAGAGAACGCCAAAAACGAGATTCCGGGTCCAGGCCCGGTCCATGCGAAAACCGATGGACGCCAGTGAGCGGTGTTCCAGGGAGAGGAAGGCGAGGGATACGAGCAGGGCCGCGAGGGCCGGAGCCAGGGCCTCCAGGGTCATGGTCGCGAGCGGGCGTTCTGCCTTCAGGGCTAAGGCGACGATTCCCATGGGCAAGAGCAGGAAGGTCCAGGCGATGACATAGGCCAGGAAGAAGAGCATGACCCGCCACCCGCTGCGCAGGCCCTCCTTGGCGTCGAGGAAGACCCATTTCCAGGAGTGGCCCTCCCGGGTCACGAAGTGGAAGACGGCGGCCGCCCCGGCGCCGATGGCACAGAGGATGCGCAGCAGGGGGAGGAAGACCTCCACGTGCCCTGCCCCGGCCAGGGCCTTGAGCGGGAGATACAGCGCCAAGTCCAGCAGGAGAAAGAGGAGGATGGCCATCAGAACATTACGACGGACTGGCAATCGACCCCCGGGGTCGAGGAAAAGGTTTTTCAAGGGGAACTCCCAGAGGCCCGTTTCAGCCAAGGCTGAGGGCCTACATCACAGATTGGGTCTCGGCGAAGGCTCGCATGATTTCCAGGAAAAGTTTTTCCTCCTTGGGCTTCACCTCGATGGCCTTGCCGAACCAAAACGCAGCCTGTTTGCGATGGCCGCCCATCAGGCAGGCACGGCCGAAGGCCAGGAAGGATTCCCAACCCGCAGGCTCCCGGGCGACCAGGGCCTTCATGTACTTGTCAGCCTCGGTCATCAGGCCCACCTCGGCGAGATCCACACCGCATTGGGTTAGCGCCTCCTTGTTCTTGGGATCGCGCTGCAGCACCCACTCGTAGGCGGTCAGGGCCTCGGCCTTGTAGCCGTTCTTGAGCCAGGCCAGGGCGATGAGTCGGAGGACCCTTCCGTCCTTGGGGTCTCGATCTTCGGCTGCCTTAAGACTCTCTCTCGCCTTGGTGGGCTCCAGGCCCGCCAAGAAGGCTCGTCCGCATTCGGCCAGGATGGGGGCATCGCGCCGCTTGGCCGTGATCAGTCGTTCCGCCATTTCGCGGAGGATGAGTTTGCGCTCTCCGGCGAAAAAGGCTTCGTCCAACGGGATAGCCTGAGCCGAGAGGGTGACGGCAGCCAAGATGCAGGCGAGCAGGGTGCGCATGGAGCCTCCGGGGGATGGGGTTCCAGGATAGCGTCTGTACCTCCGAACGGAGTAGGGCCACCATTCGTCAGGGAGCACGCCTCCTAAAGCGGGATGTTCCCGTGCTTCTTGGGGGGCATGGAATCGCGCTTCGTTTCCAGCAGGCCCAGGGCGCGCACCAGCTTCTTGCGGGTCTCGCGAGGCAGAATGACCTCGTCCACATAGCCCAGGCCTGCTGCGACATAAGGATTGGCGAAGTCCTCGTTGTACTTGGCGATGATTTCGGCGCGCTTGGCGATGGGATCCTTGGCCTTTTGGATCTCCTTGAGGTAGAGCACGTTGGCAGCGCCCTCGGCGCCCATGACGGCAATCTCGGCGGTAGGGTAGGCGAAATTGAAATCCGTGCGGATGTGCTTGGAGGCCATCACGATGTAGGCGCCGCCGTAGGCCTTGCGGGTGATCACGGTGAGCTTGGGCACCGTGGCCTCACAGAAGGCGTAGAGCAGCTTCGCGCCATTCTTGATGAGGCCATGGTGCTCCTGGTTCACCCCCGGCAGGAAGCCGGGCACATCCTCGAAGACCACCAGGGGAATGTTGAAGGCATCACAGAAGCGCACGAAGCGGGCGGCCTTTTCCGAGGCGGAGATGTCCAGCACCCCGGCCAGATGGGCGGGTTGGTTCGCCACGATGCCCACGGAGCGGCCCTCCAGGCGGGCGAAGCCTACGACGATATTGCCCGCGTAGCCTTCCATGACCTCGAAGAAATGGGAGTCGTCGACGATGCCCTTGACGAGCAACCGCATGTCATATGGTTTGCTGGGATCATCGGGCACGATCTCATCCAGGTCGGCGTTTTCGAGCGCCATTTCCATCAGCGGGGCCCGGCGGGGTGCCTCAGCCATGTTATTGGAAGGCAGGAAGGAGAGCAGTTCCCGGGTATGGGCCAGGGCCGCCAGATCGGAAGGCACCACGAAGTGCGCTACGCCGGACTTGTAGCCATGGGCCGAGGCGCCGCCCAGTTCCTCCTTCGTCACATCTTCGTGCGTGACGGCCTTGATGACCTCGGGGCCCGTCACGAACATGTAACTCGTGTTGCGGACCATGGTGATGAAGTCGGTTATGGCGGGGCTGTAAACCGCACCGCCCGCGCAGGGCCCCATGATCAGGCTGACCTGGGGAATGACGCCCGAGGCCATGGTGTTGCGCAGAAAAATTTCCGCGTAGCCCGCCAGGGAATTCACGCCCTCCTGAATGCGGGCGCCGCCAGAATCGTTCATGCCGATGCATGGGCAGCCCACCTTCATGGCCATGTCCATGATTTTGCAGATCTTGCGAGCCTGGGTCAGGGAGAGGCTACCTCCCACCACGGTGAAGTCCTGGGCGAAGACGGCCACGGGGCGGCCTTCCACTCGGCCGAAACCCGTGACAACGCCATCGCCCGGAATCTGCTCACCCGGAGATGGGTTGATCATCAGGGCGTCCACTTCCTCGAAGGAACTCTCGTCCAGGAAGGCCGCGATACGCTCCCGGGCTGTGAGTTTGCCCCCCTGGTGCTGCTTCTCGATGCGGGCCTGCCCGCCGCCCTTAAGGGCCGCTTCGTATTTGGCGCGCAGCTTCTCGGTCTTCACATGAAGGGGCATGGGAACTCCTGATCGTGGCGCCGGATTTTCAGTGAAAGGGGATCCAGTCTAGCGCTCTTAAGGCTTTGCCTGGGCCGAGGGCCTAGCCTTGCGAGTCTTCGCTCTCGGCGTCAGGGTTTTGGCGGGCGCGAGGCGCGGAGCCTCCTGACCGTGGCTATCCACGGTATCTCGCCCTTCCTGAATTTCGGAGCCCTGGGCAGCATCCTCTGTCGGGACAACCATCGCTGGGCGCAGCTTCACGGACCAAGTCCCCCCGGCAGGAGGGGCTGAAAGGAGGCTGGCAAGGGCGAGGGTGAGCATCACGGCTCCAGAGCAAAGGCTATGAATTATAGTCCCTCCCACGGGTGATCTCT
>CAIPUA010000072.1 GCA_903868115.1 uncultured Holophagaceae bacterium | reverse complement strand
TTTTCGATCGTGTCCCTCCGGTTGGCGTGCGTGAACCCGAGGTAGATGGTCGATAGGCTCATGGGTTCCGGGAGTGGAGCCACATGGGAAAGCGAGCAGTTCAGCCGTTGCCGGGGGACGTGGACCGACTGAAGCTGCAGGTCCAGGAATGGCGGCGGATCAAGTCCAGCCCTGGTTCGCCGATGCCCGGCGAACTGTGGGATGCGGCCATCGGGTTGGCCAAGAAGTTCGGGGTTAGCCGGATAGCTCGGGCGGTCGGACTCGATTGCGGCTGGCTTCGGAAAAAGATGGAGAAAGCGGAGGGCCGGGCTTCATCTGCAGGGCCCGCCTTCCTGGAACTCCCTTTGGGAAGGGTGGTGGTCGCCGCCGAGGGCCAGCACCGTGAATCGGAAGGCGACCTGAAACCAGGCAGTGCTGCCTGGAATCAAGGCCCCATCATTGATCTCTCCACGCCCGATGGGGTCCGGATGCGGATCCGCCTGGAAGCTGGGAGAGATCTGGATGCAGCGGGGCTCGTAGCGGCCTTTCTAGGGCGGCGCCTTTGATTCAGATAACCCCCCAGACGAAGGTTCTGGTGGCCGTGGAGCCGGTGGATTTCCGATGCGGAATCGATGGGCTGGCCCAGCTTTGCAAGGCACGGTTTCAGGCGGATCCTTTTGGCGGCACGCTGTTCGTGTTCCGCAGCAAGCGGGGAACCGGGATCCGGCTGCTCTGCTACGACGGCCAGGGAATGTGGTTGTGTGCCAAGCGCCTGTCGAAGGGGCGCTTTAAATGGTGGCCCTCGGCCACCCCGACGAACGCAGCTTCCGTCCGACTTCTGGCCCACGAACTGCAGGTGCTGATCTGCGGTGGTGACCCCAGCGAAACGAGGGTTCCCGAAGCGTGGCGTCCGCTGGGATTTCCCTGAAAATCGATATAATTTCTGAAATTAATCAAGTTATATAAATTATTGTGTGTACTTTCCCAAATCAATCCGGCACAGTCATCCTTATGGGATGTTCGAAGCAACGTAAAGCGAAGACCGAAAAGCCTGGCGCTGGCCGAGCCAGACCCGCTCTGGACCGGTGTTTCATGGACCTGACCCCGGAGCAGGTGACCGAACTGCTGGAACGGATTGACGCCGCGGTAAGCAATGGGGACGCGGCCGCCGTGCGCGGTTTGGCGGCGAAGGTGCGCTGCCTGGAGGAGGAGATCAAGCGGAAGGGCGCGTCCATCCAACGTCTCCGGGAGTTGGCCTTTGGCGCTCCCACGGAGACGACCCGAAAGCTGTTTCCCGACCAAGCGAACGCGAAGGTGCCCAGACGCAAGGGCGCGCCGAAGCCCGGCCATGGCCCCAAGGGCTCGACGGCTTTCGCCATGGCACTACGGGAGAAGGTTCCCCACGCCACCCTCAAGACCGGCGACTGTTGCCCCGACTGCGCCAGGGGGCGCCTCTATCCAAAAGGCCAGCCCGCCGTGATGGTGCGCATCGTCGGCATGGCACCCCTGCGCGCCACGGTCATCGAGCGCGAGGTCCTGCGCTGCAACGGCTGCGGCGAGTCCTACACGGCCGCCCCGCCCGAAGGCGTGGGCTCGCAGAAATACGACGAAACCGTCCCGGCGATGACAGCCCTGTTCCGCTTCGGAACCGGGATGCCCTACAGCCGCTTCTCTCGCTTCCTGTCAAACCTCGGCATTCCCTTGCCGATGTCCACCCTGTGCGACCTGGTGATGAACGCCGCCGACCGCCTGGAGCCGGTGCTCGACGAGCTGATGCGCTGGGCGGCTCAGGGCGATCTGATCTATCAAGACGACACTGTCATGAAGATTCTGGATCGTCCGGATTTGCGCATGATCGGGAAGAAGGAACGCAAGGGCGTCTACACCACCGGCCTCATCTCGAAGTGCGGAAAGAACCGCGTGGCGCTGTTTATCACGGGCATGCAGCACGCCGGGGAGAACCTGGCGGACCTGCTCAAACTGCGCATGGCGGATCTGGCCAAGCCCATTCAGATGTGCGATGCCCACGCTGCCAACACCTCGAAGAAGCTGGAACTGGACACGATCGTGGCCCACTGCCTGGCGCACGCCCGACGCAAATTCGTGGAGGTGCATGACCGCTTCCCCGAGGAATGCCGCCACCTCCTGGAAGTTCTAAAGGAGGTCTACACGAACGATGCCGCCAGCAAAGACCTGTCGCCGCCGGAGCGGCTGGCCTTCCACCAAGCGCATAGCAGCCAGCTCATGAAAGATCTGGAGGCGTGGCTCCATAGTCAGTTCCGGGACCGCCTCGTGGAACCAAACTCGGGCCTAGGCAAAGCCATCGCCTACATGCTCAATCACTGGCAGGGTTTGACGCTGTTTCTCCGCGAGCCCGGCGCACCGCTGGACAATAACCAGATCGAGCGCGGATTGAAGCGGGCCATCATGCACCGGAAGAACAGCATGTTCTACAAAACCCAGGAAGGGGCGCGGGTCGGCGACCTTTACATGAGCCTGATCCACAGCGCCGAACTCAATGGCGCCAACCCCTTCGATTACATCGTCGCCCTCCTGCGCAACCACGCCTTCGTGGAAGAAAACCCGGAAGAATGGATGCCCTGGAACTACCAGGAAACCCTGGCGGGGATCAGCAAGTAGGGCGGTTTTTCGAGCAAGGTGATGGCAGGACTGGCCCGTAGTCCGTCAAAAAGACCGCGTTCAAGCGGGAATGATCAGATCGTGCTGGGAATTGCACCTGCCAACCGGAGGGACACGGTTCAGGAAGGCCAGCAGGAACGCGGCAAAATCCCTGGGGGTGGTATAGAGAGAGTAGGCGGCGTTGGCGTGGAGATACTGGGTGCGCTCCTTGAAGGTGCCGTCG
>CAIPUA010000071.1 GCA_903868115.1 uncultured Holophagaceae bacterium | reverse complement strand
CTCGCCACGGATATGCCGTCATGCAGTGGGTGCTGGAGGCCACCGGAGCACGGGTGAAGCTGGGTCCCGGCACCCTATATGGCGCCCTGACGACGCTCACGGAAAAAAGACTGATCGTCCTGCTCGGCGAACGGGTGGAGGGGTCCGAGCGACGCAAGGTCTACGCCCTTACGGAAAGTGGACGGGCCTGTCTCCAGGCAGAGGTGGTTCGACTCGAGGCCATGACAATTCTGGGCCGGGAGGCCCTGCGGCAGACGGGAGGTGTCCGGTGACCCCCACCAGGACGCGTTGGCGATTCTTCCTGGCTCACCAGGATTCCAAGCAGGAGGCCTGGTTCGAGGAGCAGGCGCGGCAGGGCTGGCACCTGCTGCGGCCCGGCCTCTTCGGCTTCACCTTCGAGCAGGGGGAACCTTGTGAACCGCGCTACCGGTTGGACTATCAGGTCCTCCGGGGCGAGAAGCGGGCGGAATACCTAGCGCTGTTCCGGGACGCGGGCTGGGCTTTCCTCGGTGAGAGCATGAACCGGTACTACTTCCGCGCCCGTCCCGAGGCCCTGAGTCCGGAAATCCTCAGCGATCCCGATTCCCGCAAGGAGCGCATCCGGCGGGAGCTGCGGGTCCTGGGTCTCCTCCTGGCTCTGAACGGGTGGAATACCTCGGTCATGGGTACCAAGGTGCTCCGCGCCCTGCCCTGGAGCGGCGGACATCCCGGCTACATGGCCCCGGTGGACTACATCTTCCCGCCTGTCCTGGCGCTCACCGCCCTGGCCACCCTGCTGCTGGGCTGGTGCTGCTGGAAGCTGGCGCGGGCCTTGAAATCGGAACAATGAACCCGGGTCGGGCGTTTTTAGCCGGGGGAAAAGAGGAACCACAGAGGACGCAGAGGAAGACGGAGCACACAGAGAAAAGACACTGACAAGGTCAGCCTTTCCCTCTCGGTGCCCTCTCCTCTTTTCCTCTGCGTCCTCTGTACTCGCGAGGCACCCATCGTTCTCGTCTCAGCGCGACTCTCGATACCTTCCGATTTGGTTGCGGCTGACGCCGCGCTGAGGTTCAGAAGTTTCTTGCAAGAGCCGAAATGCAAAATCCAGGATGAGTGGAGATTCGGCGCCCAGCCTCTACCCACAGCCGCAGCCACTCCCACACCCGCCACAGGCGGCCTGGAGGCTGGTGCCCTTCCCAAGGGCCGCGCCCTTGAGGAAGAGCCGCAGGGAAAGTGCCAGACCGGTCACGGCATCGGCCCATGGAACCCAGCGACCCAGGAGCGTGCCCATCAGGAGCAGGACAGCTATTTCCAGCAGGGCACGGCTGCGGGCTGCATCGAAGGCCAGAGTGAGGTGGACCTCGGCCAAGGTGCGCTTCGCGTTCCACAGGGATCCTTGAAGGGCGACGGCCAGGATGGCGAGTCCTATCGTGAAGAAGGAGGCCTCCGGCGACTGATGCCTGAGCAGCGCAGCGACCGAGGCCAGGGCCACGCCCAGGGCCAGGAAGCGCAGGAGATGGCTGATGACCCTGAGGGTGCGCCGTTCGCGGTCCAGGCCGCGGTTGCCCAGGCCGTTCCGGAGGCGCTCGAGAACCCTCAACGCCAAAGGCATTTGCAGGAGACAGGCGCCACCAAAGCCCCAGAGGGCAATGGAACCTTCCGCGATGCCCAGCCACAGGGAGGCACTGCCCAGGAACAGGCCGAGCACAGCCGTCCGGAGGGCCAACTGGGAGGCACGGGGAAGGCGATCAGGGGAGAGAGGAGTCATACTCTCTTCAGCCTACCGCGTGAGCTTCCGATACTTGATCCGGTGGGGCTCGAAGGGCTTCAGGCCCAGCACATCCTTGCGGTATTCCTCATACTGGGTGTAGTTGCCGTCAAAGTACTCCACGCGGCTATCGCCCTCGAAGGCCAGGATGTGCGTGGCCAGGCGGTCCAGGAACCAGCGGTCGTGGCTGATGATCACGGCACAGCCGGCGAAGTTCTCGATGGCTTCCTCGAGCGCCCGCATGGTGTTCACATCGAGATCGTTGGTGGGTTCGTCGAAGAGCAGCACATTGCCGCCGCTCTTGAGGAGCAGGGCCAGATTGAGGCGGTTTTGCTGGCCGCCGGAGAGCTCCCGTACCTTCTTCTGTTGGGCGTCGCCGGTGAAGCCGAAGCGGCTGAGCCAGGCCCGGGCATTCACGAGCTTGCCGCCCAGTTCGATCTGCTCGCGGCCATCGCTGATGGCCTCGAAGACGCTCTTCTCGGCGTTCAGGCTGGAGCGCAGCTGATCCACATAGGTGAGCTTCACCGTGTCGCCCAGTTGAATAGTGCCGCCATCGGCCTTCTCCTGCTGCGTCAGCAGCCGAAAGAGCGTGGTCTTGCCCGCGCCGTTGGCGCCGATGACGCCCAGGATGCCGCCGCGTGGAATTTCGAACTCAAGATTTTCGAAGAGCACCTTGTCACCATAGGCTTTGCTCACGCCCTTGAATTCGGCCACCACATCGCCCAGGCGGGGCCCGGCGGGGATGTAGATCTCCAGTTCCTGTTCCTTTTCGGCACCCTCGGCACCGGCCAGCTTCTCGTAGTTGGCGATGCGCGCCTTGCTCTTGGTGTGCTGGCCCTTGGGGGACATGCGGATCCATTCGAGTTCCCGCTCCAGGGTCTTCTCCCGCTTGTGGTCGGACTTCTCATCCAGGGCGAGGCGCGCCGATTTCTGTTCGAGCCACGAGGAATAATTGCCCTTCCAGGGGATGCCTTCGCCGCGATCCAGTTCCAGAATCCACCCGGCCACATGATCCAGGAAGTAGCGGTCGTGGGTGACGGCGATGACCGTGCCTTCGTAGCGTTGGAGATGCTGCTCCAGCCAGGCTACCGTTTCGGCATCGAGATGGTTGGTGGGCTCGTCCAGGAGCAGGATGTCGGGCTTCTGGAGGAGCAGGCGACAGAGGGCCACCCGGCGGCGCTCGCCGCCGCTGAGCACCTTGATGGGCGTCTCGGGGTCGGGGCAGCGCAGGGCGTCCATGGCCTGCTCGAGCTGGGCATCCAGGTCCCAGCAGTCCAGCGTGTCGATCTTCTCCTGCAGCTCGCCCTGGCGCGCCAGCAGCTTATCGTAGTCCGCGTCGGGATCGGCGAAGGCCTCGCCGATCTCATTGTATTCCCGGAGCAGCGCGGCCTTCTCACCCACGCCTTCCTCCACGACTTCGCGCACAGTCTTGGTCTCGTCGAGCTTCGGCTCCTGCTCCAGCATCCCCGTGGTGTAGCCCTTGGAGAGCACGGCGTCCCCGTTGAAATCCGGGTCCACGCCCGCCATGATGCGCAGCACGGTGGACTTGCCCGAGCCATTGAGACCCAGCACACCGATCTTCGCGCCATAGAAATAGCTCAGCGAGATGTCCTTGATGACGGGCTTGCTGTTGTAGATCTTGCTGACCCGCATCAT
>CAIPUA010000070.1 GCA_903868115.1 uncultured Holophagaceae bacterium | reverse complement strand
GTCATCGCCGCCATCCTGCCCATGGCCTTCGTGCGCGGGCTCATGGGCCCCTACATGCGGCCCATCCCCATCGGCGCCAGCCTGGCCATGATCTTCAGTCTGGTCATCGCCTTCGTCATCAGCCCCTGGGCCGCCTTGAAGGTGTTCAAGAAGGAAGCCCATCTGCCTGAGACGGACGCCAGTGGGCTCCATCCCGCCAGCGATGAGACGATGTCGGCCGAGCCTGTCCAGGACCACGATCCTGAAATCGTGCCCGATAGTTGGAGCACCAAGCTCTATCGGCGTTCCATGCGGGCATTGCTCGGGAGTGCCAAGGTTCGTTGGGGCTTCTTTGCGGGCGTCCTGACCCTTCTGGCGGGCGTCATGGCCCTGGTGGGCACGGGCACCGTGAAGGTGAAGATGCTGCCCTTCGATAACAAGTCGGAATTCATGGTTCAGCTCGATCTGCCTGCGGGCACGCCCAAGGAAAATGCCCTGGCCCTGGGACAAACTATTGCGCGGCGCCTGCTTCAGGAGGACGTTGTCCGCGATGTCCAGGTCTATGCAGGCGAAGCCGCGCCCTTCACCTTTGTGGGGATGGTGCGCCACAGCTTCCTGCGCCAGGAAGCCCAGATGGTGGATATCCAGGTGAACCTGGTGGGCAAGGGCGATCGCAAGGAACAGAGCCACGCCATCGCCGTGCGGTTGCGGCCTGAACTTCAGAAACTCCCGATGCCTGAAGGGACCCGCTTCAAGATCGTCGAGATTCCTCCCGGTCCGCCGGTCATGGATACCCTGGTGGCCGAAGTCTACGGACCCACGGAGTCTGAGCGGGTGCGTTATGCCGGGGAAGTGGAAAAGGCCTTCCGCAGCGTGGAAGGGGTGGTTGACGTAGACAGCACGTTGAATCCCACGACGCCCAAGATCAGCCTCGTGTTGGACCGGGAAAAGGCCGCTCTTCACGGAGTCGCTCCTGCCCATGTCATCCAGACCCTCTACATGGCGGGCAATGGCCACAGGGCTGGCAGCTTCCATGTGCAGCAGGGCAGCACCCAGGTGCCCGTGATCATTCAGCTTCCTAGTAGCCAACGCCAGCGTCTGGATCAGATGCTCCAGATGACCGTGCCCGGCATGCGTGGCCAGGTGCCCCTCTCTGAACTCGTCAGGGTGCAGGAAGGCCGCGAGAACGCTGGCATTTTCCACAAGAACCTGATGCCTGTGTCCTATGTCTTTGGCGATCTGGCAGGGGTCATCGAGAGCCCTGTCTATGCCCTAGCCGCTCTGAACAAGAAGATCGACACGATCAAGGGCACGGCCGGACAGTCCGTGGCCCGCCTGGGTCTGGCTCATCCCGAGAACACGGAAAACCTCGCCATGAAGTGGGACGGCGAGTGGCATATCACCCTGGAGGTCTTCCGGGATCTGGGCTTGGCCTTCGCCGCTGTGCTGATCTTGATCTACATCCTGGTGGTGGGCTGGTTCGAGAGCTTCGAAGTGCCCTGGGTCATCCTCGTGCCCATCCCTCTTTCGCTGATCGGCATCATTCCCCGATTGCTGCGAGC
>CAIPUA010000069.1 GCA_903868115.1 uncultured Holophagaceae bacterium | reverse complement strand
GCGCCTGCCGCCGGGCTGGTGGGAGACGCTGCTGGGCTCCCTGGACGCGGAAGGTCGCCTCCTTCCCCAGGGCGCGCCGCCTGTAGAACTGCCATGGAGCGAACTCCTGGCGCTGGGACCTGCCGTGTTCGAGCCTGGTGCTGCCCCAACTGCCGTCTGCGTTTCAAATGCTGCGCGGTACGCAATGGCTGCACCCGCTTTCTGACCAGGGCTTCGTGTTGGCGCCAAGTTTACGGGCCTGGGCCCGGGGCTTCGGCGCCTGCCCGACCGCCCTACAGGAACTCCTGCCGCCTGCCTTGGCCCTGGGTGATCCGCCCACCTCCCCGCTTGCGGAAATCCTGGCTGGACCTCTTTCCGAAAGGACAATGCTGCCCGAAGCCTGGACAGAGGCTGTCCAATCGGATCTCGCCGCAAAACCCGTCGCCACGGCGCCCGAAGCCTGCGGCGAGCCGACCCTGGACCGGTTGCGCATGCGCTGGCACTCCGCCCCGGCTCCGATCGCCATCGGGTACCCGGCCTGGGGCCTGAGCGCCCATCCGTGCGGAGATCCCTTCCACTGGATGGCTGAAGGAATCCTTTCCTACCGAGCCCAGGCCATGGAACGCGCCCTGCGAGCCTTCACCTGGGCCCACGCCCACTTCACGCGCCTAGGGAGTCCCTTCTGGGCCGAGCGGGCCGTGGCCAACGCCATGCACGCAGCTCTTTTCTGGGGCGATGTTCCCGGGCTCCTCCAATGGCGGGCCATCCAAGGTCCGCAGCCCTCGCCCCAACGTGAGCTGGAGGAACTCTCCGTGCTGGCCGTCCGGGACGAATGGGACCAGGCCTTGCCCCTGGCCCGGAAACTGATGTCGGAATACCCCGCACTGGAACAACCCTGGTACTACCTGGCCCAGCGCGGCCTGGACCTAGGCCGCCAGGACTGGGTCCAGGAGGCGCTCCCCCACCTCGTCGAGGCAAATTCCCGGCTGCTGTTCGAGGCCTTCCTGGATGATTTCCAGACTCCCCTGCCCGCCGACCTGGCGCTTGAACATACGCTGATCTGGAGATACCACCTCGCGCTCCGCTCCCCCAGCGAGGGCGATGCCTTCTGGGTCGCCTGGCGAGCCTGCCCACACCAGCCCCTGCGGCTGGACTCTGGACTGGCGCTCTTGGAACGACTGCCCTCCGAGCGCTCCGCGGCCCGATTGCTGGAGCTTCAGGTCCTGGCGGATCGCACCGAATCGCCTCGGCACCAGCAACGCCTTCGCCCCCTCTGGCCCGAAATTCTACCCCTGGCACCCGAGGATCCAGTCTCCATTTTGAAGGCAGCTCTGGCCCGGCGCGGCCTTGCGTCCTGGCTGATCTGGGGTCCTCCCGAGCGACCTATGATCCTGGGCTTCGGATCATCGGCACCCGACGGCGCCTTGAGTCACCTGCATCGCCACGGGTCACTAGCGCCCTTCGAGGCCCAAGGCTTGCTCTGGTGGGGCTTCCCTCTTTCCTGGGAGGGCGGCACCGTCGGCTACGCCCTCGCCGCCCTGGATCCGCAGGCGCCCCCGGACGCCTGCGCGGACCTGCGGATGCTCGCACCCTGGCTGGCTCGGCTCAATCCGCACACGGAAGTCGAGCCCCCGCCCGAGGGCGGCGCCCTCCTCGCCGATGGCTCCGAACCCATGGCCGGCCTCCTTCGCGAACTGGCGCGCGTGGCTCCCTCCGAGCTTTCCCTGCTGGTCCTGGGTCCCACGGGCAGCGGTAAGGAACTCACCGCCCGGGAGATCCACCGGCATTCTGGTCGATCGGGTCCGCTGGTGGCCGTGAACTGCTCGGCCTTCGTCGAGAGCCTCATGGAATCGGAACTCTTTGGCCATGTGAAGGGAGCCTTCACGGGCGCGGACCGGGACCGCCGCGGGGCCATCGAGGCCGCCGATAAGGGCACCCTCTTTCTGGACGAGGTGGCCGACCTTTCCCCGAAAATCCAAAGCCTCTTCCTGCGCGTGCTGCAGGAGCGAGAAGTGCGCCGGGTGGGCACCGATCGGGCCATCCATGTGGATGTGCGCTTCGTCGCCGCGACCCATCGTTCCCTCGAGGATCTGGCCACCGCGGGCGCCTTCCGCCGCGATCTGCTGTACCGCCTGCAGGGTTCCGTTCTGCAATTGCCCTCTCTGCGGGAGCGCCGTCACGAATTTCCCTACCTCGTGCCCCGGCTCATCGCTCAGGTGGCCCGGGATGCCAAGCGGGCCTTTCCCGAGCTGGCGCCCGGACTCCCGCAAGCACTCTCCAGGCTCCCCTGGCCCGGCAATTTCAGGGAACTGCGCCACGCCCTCGAACGCGCCCTGTTACGCTGCGGGGAGGGCACCCTGAAGGCCGAACATTTCCCCGAGCTTCAGATCCCCTCCATCCAGGAGCGCACCTGGGAGCAGGCCACCCGGGACTTCCAGCGGCGCCTCCTGCTTGATACCCTGCGCCAACACCGATTCCAGGTCAGCGAAGCCGCTCTGGCCCTCGGCATCACGCGCCCGGCCCTCTATGTGGCCGCCAAACGCATGGGACTGGATCTCATCGCCGCACGGGAGGCCTGGGGTGCGAAGCCGGATCAGCCAACTCCCTGAACCGGATATCGCGATTCCCCCAGATCAAATCCTGCGCCCGAAGCTTCGCTCCAATTCGCCTCGAGTCAATTTCTTGATCACGGGCCGGCCGTGGGGGCAGGTGTGGGGCACCTCGCAGGCCACCAGATCCTGGATCAGGCGCAGAGCCAGTTCGGGGTGGAGGTGGTGGTGCTTCTTGATGGCGGCGCGGCAGGCGAGTTCGGCGTTGAGGTCCCGACGGAAGCTGTCGAGATTCACCTGACCCTCCTGTTCCAGTCGCGCCAGTAGGTCTTCCAGAAGGTTCTGGGGATCCAGGTCGATCAGGAAATCCGGCAGACTGCGAATGACCAGGGCGTCCTCTCCGAAGCTTTCGCAGACCACGCCGATGCGGTTCATCTCCTCCAGGAAGGGGGCCAGACGCGCGAGGGCCGCCGGGCCAAGATGCACGACCTGCGGGGGCAGCAGGGGTTGCAGGGCGGGTGCGTGTTGCCTCAGGAAGAGCCGCTCGAAGAGGATGCGCTCGTGGGCCACATGCTGATCGATGACCCAGAGTTCGGGTCCCGCCGTTCCCGCCACCTCGGCGATCAGGTAGGTCGCGTCGAAGGAGCCCAGGTAGGCGATGTCGGGCACAGCGTCCAGGGCCTCGGCCACTCGGCCGCCAAGGGGGCGCACGGCGTAGGCGGCGTCCAGACGGCGCTCGAAGGTCTGCGCCAGCACCTGGGAGGCCCCAGCCGCCGACTCATCCCAGAGATGGGGATGCGTCACGGCCACGGGTCTAGTGGGTGCTTCGAAGTCGGCATCCAGCGGCTTGGGTGGCAGCGTCAGCACCGAGGGCAGGTCCCCCCGAAGCTGGCCCCAGGCTTCTCTCAGGACCCGGCTCACCCAGGGAAAGATGCGCTGCGGATCCCGGAAACGCACTTCGGCCTTGGTGGGATGCACATTCACATCGACCGCATCGGCGGGCAGGTCCAGAAAGAGCACGGCCGCCGGATAGGCACCCTTGGGAAAATAGCCCTGCCAGCCCTCCGAGAGCGCCGCCAGCAGCAGGCGATCCCGGACGGCACGGCCGTTCACGAACAGGTAAAGGTGGTTGCGGTCCCGGAAGGAAAACTCCGGCCTGGAAACATAGCCGCGAAGGCGCCAAGGCGAGGTGCCTTCGAGGAAGGGCACCAGGTTCGCGAACTTGTCACCCAGCAGCGGCGCCAGACGCGCGCCCGGATCGGCCACCGGGGGCAGCACGAGCTCGCTGCTGCGGTCCGTGCGGATCCGCCATCGCACCGCCGGTGTGGAAAGCGCCAGGCGCGTGATCACACCCCAGAGATGGGCATGCTCCGTGTCCGTGGACTTCAGGAAGCGCTTCCGCGCCGGAAGCTGGGCGAAGAGGTCTCGCACCGTGACGGTGGTGCCGTGGGCCCGGGGCGCGGGCGTCACCTCCTTGATGATGCCGAATTCGCTCCGCAGACGATGGCCCTCGCCTTCCATTTCCGCGCTGTGCAGTTCGAAGCGCGTGACGGACGCGATGGAGGGCAGCGCCTCGCCCCGGAAACCGAAGCTCTCCAGATGGCCCAGGTCCTCGGCGGTGCGCACCTTGCTGGTGGCGTGCCGCTCCAGGGCCAGATACAGATCGTCGCGGCCCATCCCATGGCCATCGTCGGCGATTTCCAG